>NZ_VIFM01000422.1 GCF_006636215.1 Myxococcus llanfairpwllgwyngyllgogerychwyrndrobwllllantysiliogogogochensis
CCCTCCGGGGTGCCCGGGCCTGCCCGGGCCGAGAGGGGGCCTGGACGTCGCCGGCGAGCTGCTCGAGCTCCGGGCGCCGCGCCTGGACGTCGCCTGGGCCTCTCCGGGGTGCCCGGGCCTGCCCGGGCCGAGAGAGGCCCTGGACGACGCCTGGCGCGGCTCGGGGGACGCGACAGGGGGCTTCCCTGCCCCCGACGCCTTCCCGGCGTGGACGACGCCCGGGCCCGCCGGGCACCCGCGCCTGGCGCGGGTCGAGCGGGGCCGTGGACGTCGCCCGCCGGCTTCATCCTCACACCCTCGACAGCCGCCTGGACGGCGCCGGCTCCCTCCGGGGTGCCCGGGCCTGCCCGGGCCGAGAGGGGGCCTGGACGTCGCCGGCGAGCTGCTCGAGCTCCGGGCGCCGCGCCTGGACGTCGCCTGGGCCTCTCCGGGGTGCCCGGGCCTGCCCGGGGCCGAGAGAGGCCCTGGACGACGCCTGGCGCGGCTCGGGGGACGCGACAGGGGGCTTCCCTGCCCCCGACGCCCTTCTCCACCGCTCAGCAGCTCCTCCACCATGTGACACAGGCACAGCCGTGACGGGGCGAGGTCTGCACCCCGCCCCGCGGCCCGACTACGGCTCCCACTCGGGAAGCCGCTCGCGCATGTGCACGTAGGGCGTCGCGTTCGGCGCCCGCTGGAATGCGGCGATTACCTGCGCGTACCGAATCCGGCGGACGGTGCTTCGCCGCTCGGACGCGCTCAGGCTCTGGTCCTTCGCGAGTCGGTCGATTTCGGGCTGGACCTCCGAAAGGAACGACTTCCACTCCTCCTCAGTCATCAAGCGGAGCACCGCGAGCTCCACCGCCGTCTCGTCGTTCTCCGTCTCTTCATGGTCCGTCATTGGGTGTCCTTTCGTGGTGAGGGCGCCCCATGCGCCCCCTCGCAGGAAAAGGGGGGGCGCGTGGGGTCCCTCAAGCGGGGGGACGTGGGCCGTTGTCCGTCTCGGGCCCTCTCGGCGGAGGACGTGACAGGGGGCTTCTTCCCTGGCGCGGCCGAACGCGCCCGAGGCGGACGCTTCTAGGCCCGCGGCACCACGCGGCCTCGAATTGGACACCCCTTGCACGGCCTCCGACGGTGAACGTCCGGCACTCCTCGCTCGGCCTTTGACGGTGGCCAGCGGACACGTCCTCGGTGCTGGGAACCTCACTGAGCCGACTGTCCCGCGCAGGCAGAGCCTCCGCCCGCAAGAATCGTGCTCCAGCCTCGTGAACGGTCAGTGCATGACACCAGCACATCTCCGGCCGGGAGCGCCCCGACCGTCAAGGGCAGTAGGGGAGGTGAGCTCCCGCCGGCCTTTGCTAGCGCATCGCCTCCAGGTCCAGATTGCTCCGCGCGATGGACCCTCGCGCTAACGGCGGGCGTCCTCACGACTCTCTTGCCGGCGCCAGCCCCCGGCGACGTGCCGCGCGAGCCACGCCGAGCGCGTGGGCGCGAGGGGAGGGCGGTGCCGGCCTTCAGGCCCCGGCGCCACCCCGCCCCGAGAGCCAGTCACTCCCGCGAGCTGCAGGACCTGCCAGCCTTCGGCGCCGGCGTCAGCCCCGGCGACGTGCCGCGCGAGCTGCACCGGGCACGAGCGCGGGCGCGAGGGGAGGGCGGTGCCGGCCGTCAGGCCCCGGCACCACCCCGCCCCGAGGGCCTGGGGGTCAGGGTGTGACACCAGTGCCCCCCAGGGCCTTGGGGTACGGGAGGGACACGCCCAGGTGGTGTCGGTGACGCGGGTTCAGAGTCCATGCGTACTTGTGGCAGCCGGGGTGTCGCACGGGCACTGTGACACGCGGCAACCACCGAGCAAGCCAAGGGAGGACCTCTGCTGGAGAGGAGAGGGGAGCAGCCCCATGTGACTCCAGCATTGCAGCAACGTATCGCCAGCCGCTCTCTCCGGCGCGAAGCTTCTGGAGGGCACGCGGGGAGAGGACTTGGCCATCCGGCAGAAGTCTCAGTGTTCGCGGAGTCGAGCGGCCACGGTAGCAGGCGTTGGTAGCTTGATAGATGGTGCCGACGTGACCACCGAGCACCAAATCACCTGAGTGGCTACGCCGGCGCATCGGGTCGGAGAACGCAACAACGCCGAGAAATCCAGACGAGCGAAGCACCTTGAAGGTGCGCGCAATGAACCAGCTCTCCCCATTGGCGGGCACATCCTCAAGGAGGACGAAGCGGCCCAGTTCCAGGTTTTCACGAGCGGCCCCAGGGAGGCACCGGAAAACAGCATCGTTGACGGGGTGGCTGTAGACGGCGACGCCCACCAAGCTTCCGTGACGGAAGAGGCCGAAGCGAAGACGAGCAGCAGGGTAGGTGCCGCTGTAGTGGTGCTCTTCGATAAACGCCCGCGCTGTCGCGTCAGGTACGGAGGCAACCTCGTACTCAGAAGGCCGAATGCGGCGCTCCTGCACCCGGTACACGTCCTTGCCGAAGAGCCAGCGTTGGACCGGAGTCGTCACAGTAGCCTCCCAGCCTCAATAGCCGAGATGAGGGCCGCATACCGCTGGCCGAGCGCCAAGCCTGCGAGTGGTGTCCGGAATGTCCAGGCCGCCGAGAAGACTCGCGGGAAGTAGGCGTGCCCAGCAAGGAAGTGGGCTTCGACGTCGAGTCCGGGAAACGTCTCCTTCAGCATGCTGCCGACGCGCCAAGCCCAATCGTTGCGCTCGTCCTTCGACGCCGTCGCCAAGGAGCGCTCGTAGGGTGCAATCACGCGGTTCAGCTCCACGACGCCGTGGAACGCGGAGAGGATGAGAATCTCATCAGCGCAGAGGACGCTGCGCGCATATGCCAGGGAGGTCCGAAAGAGCCGCCCCTTGTAGAGGGACTCAGCTGGAACTGCAGAGTTGCCTTTTGTGGCCGAGCACCCGAGGAGGGCCACCCGCACCGGCCGCTGGAGCCGCTGGAGGCGCTCCAACCGCTCGCGGACCTGGCGGGCGGACTCGGCACGTTCAAGGCGGGCTTCCTCCGATGCGTTCTCCTCCTCCGGAGTGAGCGGCGCGCGCGGAGCGAAGAGCCGACGGCGAAGGTCACATCGAGTGCAAGTATTCCGAATGCCGGATGCCCCGCAGAGACTGCAAGGCGCCAGTCGTGGCACCTCGGGAAAGAGGTCGGGAGTGTGCATTCACGCCGCCTCACTCTGAATGAGATTTGCTCGAAGTTCGGCAATCGCGTGGTCCGACCACCCACGCCTCCGGAGGTCCTCAACGGCTCGCCGCTCAGCAGCCTCCCCCAGACGCATGCGGAGGATTTCAAGGAAGGCCTCGAACGAGGCGACTGCCTCGCGGCGCGTGCGGAAAATCGTTGGTGGTCCCTTCACTGCCGCCGTCCCCCAGCTCCAGCCCCGACGCCCAAACTTCTGGATGGGGTACCCATCCGAACCGAACATGCTGACATGCGTCAGCAAGCGCAGCTCTGCTTCCATGACTGGCGCCATCACGCTGCCGCTCCTTCGAGAGCGAGCCAGTAGTCAGTGATGATTTCGTGGTCGACTTCCATGAAGCCGACTGCGAAGCCGACACGGAGGAAGAAGTTGACGTTCGAGTAGTCCTCCTCCGGCCTGGATGCGTCGCGCTGGTACTGCAGCGCGATGCGTTCGAGGTGCTTCCGGAGTCGCACGGCAGCGGGCGTGTACCGTTCTGGTAACAGGCTCTCCGGGAGATTCAGCACGACGCTGCGCGCATACGCACTCGACTCCACCTGAATTGGAGCGTCCCGGATGCTGATGCGTAACGTTTGTCCCCCGGCGAATCGTTTGAGAGTGACCGACACCTTGAGAAGGTGCGGGAGGCGCCCCGCCATCTGGTCAGCCTTGATGTCCTGTCGAATTGCCGCCGCGACTTCGGCGCCGTCCCGGTGCGCCGAATACTTCGTCCCCACGAACATGAGCCTCACCTCGTCTACTCCGCCGGGACTCGCCCCGGCGGATTCCCATCTGTCCCTTCGGTCTCGCGCTCAACTCACTGTGTCGCGTGCTGCTCGGCGCTCGTCTGCGAACGCCGTCCGGTGGAGGCGCGGGAGTTCCCGAGGAAGGTCACCTCGGTGGCGACGACTTCCGTGGTGTAGTTCTTGCGGTTCTCCTTGTCGGTCCATTCGCGCGTCTGCAGGCGCCCCTCGACATGGCACTGCCGTCCCTTCTTCAGGTACTCGCCGCAGAGCTCCGCGAGCTTTCCCCAGACGACAATGCGGTGCCACTCGGTCCGCTCCTGCTTCTCGCCCTGCTTGTCCGTCCAGCTCTCGCTGGTGGCGATTCGGAAGTTCGCCACCGCCTGGCCTGCGGTGGTGAAGCGGACTTCGGGGTCCGCGCCGAGGTTGCCGATGAGGATGACCTTGTTAACGCCTGCCGTCATGACTGCTCCTATGCGTATGCCGTCGGGACTCGCCCCGTCGGGTCATCGGCGAGAGCGCCGTTGACGAGATGAATAGTACGTCCACCCTACGCACTTGTCAAATCCGAATAGCACAAACACAGGCACCGGTTTCCCTCTGGCAACCCCACCAGCCCAGCCTCCTTCCCCTACTGCCCAACTCCTCCTCATCGATGGCCGCTCGCGGCCCTCCTCTCCTCGCCGCGGGGCACCTCGCGGCGCTTCCGGCGTGGACGACGCCCGGGCCCGCCGGGCACCCGCGCCTGGCGCGGGTCGAGCGGGGCCGTGGACGTCGCCCGCCGCCTTCATCCTCACACCCTCGACAGCCGCCATGGACGACGCCGGCCCCCTCCGGGGCGCCCGGGCCTGCCCGGGCCGAGAGGGGGCCTGGACGTCGCCGGCGAGCTGCTCGAGCTCCGGGCGCCGCGCCTGGACGTCGCCTGGGCCTCTCCGGGGTGCCCGGGCCTGCCCCGGGCCGAGAGAGGCCCTGGACGACGCCTGGCGCGGCTCGGGGGACGCGACAGGGGGCTTCCCCGCCCCCGACGCGCTTCTCCACCGGGCACCAGTCACTTCCGCGAGCCGCAGGACCTGGTGCGCACGAATCAGCGTCCGGCTCGCCACACATCAATCCTCGTCGGGCGTCATGATCGTAATCACGGGCTCGGCGTTGTCCCCGGGACCGAGGCAGCACCGCAGCGTCACAAGGTCACGCAACTGCGGAGCCATCTGCACGTAAAGCTGGAACGTGATGCTGTCCGTAGCAGGTCCGTGCCGAGGCACACTCCGTACTGCCACCGAAGCCATCCAGCAGATGTCCCACAACCGTCCGGCTTCGTCCTGCGTTCCGCCCAGCAACGGGGGAACAGCAACATAGTCTCCCCACACGCGAGCAGTCACCGCGACTGGAAGCCTGAAGCCAGCTTCCCGTGCCGTTAGAGTCACGTCTCGCAACACGCCATCGTTGAGAGCTTCAGCACGGCTGTAGCCGTGGATGAGTGGCGGGTCGTCGTCGTTCATGGTGCAACGCTCCATGCTGGGATTTGCCCCAGCGAAGCGCGCGGGATTCGCCCCGCGCGACATTCTCATTCTCGATTACTAACACTGCTGTGGACGTCCACATGTCCACATGTCCACATGTCCACGCACGTGGCTGGGGTTTCGCTCAGAGGCCCTGCTTCGCTACTCGTGCGCTGTGCCGAGCGAACTGCACCGGGCGCGGGCACCAAAGGAGGGCGGTGCCGGCTGTCAGGCCCCGGCACCACCTAGTCCCTTGCGGCTACCCAGGACTCGGAGTTGCGGCCAGCATGGTCTCAGCCCGCTTCCGCTCCTTTGCTGCCAGCTCGCGACACATCTGCGCATCGCGGAGGTAGAGGTCTGGGTCCTTTACCCAGCTCTGGGTGGCCAATACCTCTTTCCGGTTCGCCATGTCCTCGAGTTCGATGGCCGCTGCAATGAGGCGCCCAGCCTCGTTCTCGGCAGTTGTCCTAGCCATCATCAGAAGGGGATGTCCTCGTCGGAACCGGTCGCCATGCCGTCATTCATGGGCGGTGGCTGGTTCTCGTGGCTCTCAGGCCCAGGCTCCGCGCTCCTGTGGGCCGCGTCCCGACCGCCTCCGAGGAACGTCACAGCCTTGGCGACGACTTCCGTGGTGTAGTTCTTGCGGTTCTCCTTGTCGGTCCATTCGCGCGTCTGCAGGCGCCCCTCGACGTAGCACTGCCGTCCCTTCTTCAGGTACTCGCCGCAGAGCTCCGCGAGCTTTCCCCAGACGACAATGCGGTGCCACTCGGTCCGCTCCTGCTTCACGCCCTGCTTGTCCGTCCAGCTCTCGCTGGTGGCGATTCGGAAGTTCGCCACCGCCTGGCCGTCGCTGGCGGTGAAGCGCACTTCGGGGTCCGCGCCGAGGTTGCCGATGAGGATGACCTTGTTAACGCCTGCCGTCATGACTGCTCCTATGCGTATGCCGTCGGGACTCGCCCCGTCGGGTCATCGGCGAGAGCGCCGTTGACGAG
>NZ_VIFM01000423.1 GCF_006636215.1 Myxococcus llanfairpwllgwyngyllgogerychwyrndrobwllllantysiliogogogochensis
CTTATGGCCGCGTGTCATTCGCCCGAGGAAATCCAAAAATAAAATCGGGCGAAATGATTTCTTGTCCCAAATCGAAGGGATGGGGTGAGTTTAGGATGTATCGGCAAACACGCGCCGCCGACATCCGCGCATGGCCCTTACACACCTGCTCCAGCCCACGCCCGCCCCACAACGTCCGCCTGGCGTGACGTGCGAAGCGTATGTCCGCGGCGAGGGCAAGCACTGCCTGCACTACCGGAATGGCGGAGCCTGCACGCTGGCCAACGTGGGTACCTGCACCGAGTGGCTGAAGGTGAATCAGCAGGCCCGGCCTCATCGTGACGTGGCCGCGCCGCCTGTCCCCGTGCCTCCGAAGAAGTCCGCTCCAGCCGCTGTGGATCTCTTCGGGCATCCGCTGAGCGAGGCCGGCTCGAAGAAGAACGCCCCAGCCCCCGCCTCCAAGCCCGCGCCCCCAGCTCCGTCTCCCGATGTGAAGGAGCTGGACGCGGAGTCCCCACTCTCCGCCCTGCGCGGTCTCACCGACGAGGACATCGCCAGCTTCAAGGCGCTCGGTGTCGAGGTGTGCTTCGCCTCGGAAACCTACGGCGAAGTGTGGCTCGTCCCTGCCTACACCGGCCAGGCCCGAAAGGAGCTCACCCCCGAGCACGCCGCCACCCTGGTGCGCGTCCTGTCTGCCTTCCCGGGCTCACGCGTCATGTCCTTCACGAAGCAGCCGGCCTTCACAGAGGTGCCGCGATGAGCGCGACCCTCACCTGTGAAACAAGCACACGGGACCGCGCTGCCTCCCCGCATCGACTTGATGTGTGTCTCAAAAAGAGCGTGATGACTGTCTCGCGACACGCCACTGCACTGGCCCGGAGGCCCACGTCATGAGCGCACTGCGAAACGAGCATTTGTCATACAGCCGGCTGAGCCGCTTCGAGGCCTGCCCGCTGTCCTACCAGCTCCACTACCTCGACAAGCACACCGCCGAGCCCGGCGTCCCCTTGAGCTTCGGGAAGGCGCTGCACGCAGTCCTCGAGCGACTCCTCCAGGAAGTCGTCGACACCGAGTACGCGGGCCCTCTCTCCGAGGAGCACGCCCTCCAGCTCTATCGTGAAGAGTGGGCCGCCTCGGGCCTCTCCGGCCTGGACCTCTTCCAGCAGGGCCTCTCCATCCTCCAGGACTTCGTGCGCCAGCAGGGCCGCGTGGACTCCCGCGACATCCTCGCCGTTGAGAAGGAGTTCCGCCTGCCGGTGGGGCCCTTCACCGTCCTGGGCTACATCGACCGCGTCGACTGGGTGGACGACGAGACGGTCCACGTCATGGATTATAAGTCCAACCACCAGCTCTTCACCCGCGAGGAGTTGGACTCCAGCCTCCAGCTCAGCCTCTACGCCCTCGCCGCGCGCCGCATGTGGCCCTGGGCGAAGAAGGTGCGCCTGTCCATGTGGATGCTCCGCCACGGCATCCGGCAGGAGACGACGCGCACCGAGGAGCAGTTGGACGCCGCCCTCGCCTACGTCGAGACGCTGGGCCAGCAAATGGAGAAGGCGGAGTCCTTCCCCGCCCGCCTCAACCCCAACTGCGTGTACTGCGACCACCGGCGCAACTGCCCCGCCTACGCCCAGGCGCTGGAGGGCCGACGTGAAGTCGTCTGCGAGGACACCTCCGACCTGGAGTCCGTCGCCCGCGAGCGCCAGGAAGTCGCCCACCTCGCGAAGATTCTCAACGCGCGCAAGGCGGAGCTGGAGGGCGTCCTCCGCGCGCACCTCGCCGAGCAGGACGAGTTGGTCCTCGCCGGCACGCGCTACCGCATGTTCAACACCACCAGCCTCGACTACCCGCTGGAGCCCACCGTCGCGGTGCTGGCCCAGGCTACCGGCCTCCCCCGTAAGGAGCTGATGCAGCGCCTCGCCAGCGTCGAGAAGAAGGCCCTCGACGCGCTGCTGAAGGACACGGGCAAGCGCCTGGGCACCGCGCGCGCCGCGCTGCTGAAGGCCGAGCTGGACTCCCTCGCCGCCAAACACCACTCGCCCAGGTTCTGGGCCAAAGAGGTCGCATAGTGCTGCTCGCTCAATCTGATTCCGACACCACTCCTATCTCTGCGCTCCGCCAGCCGCTCTTCGCTGGCCTGCCGCCGCACCTGCGGACACTCGCGTTCATCGACCTGGAGACGACGGGCCTGGATGCCTCCCGTCATGAGGTGCTGGAGGTGGCAATCCTCCGCGTCGACGCTCGCAGCCTCAAGGTGCTGGCGGAGTACGAGGCCCGCGTGCAGCCCACGCGGCTCGCCGACGCCCACCCCGAGGCCCTGGCCGTGTGCGGCTACTCCGACGAGGAGTGGCGGGACGCGGTGCCCCTGCAGGAAGTCTTGGCCACTGTGTCGCCGCTCCTGGCGGGCACCCTCGTGGCCGGCCACAACACCAGCTTCGACTGGGGCTTCCTCGTCGAGGGCTACCGCCGCACCGAGCTGGCCCTGCCCCGCGTCGACTACCACCGCCTCGACACCGCCAGCCTCGCGTGGCCGTTGCTCGCCACGGGTGAGGTGGAGTCGCTCTCCCTCAACGCCCTGGCGAAGCGCTTCGGCCTCCACCGGCCCACGCCCCACCGCGCCATGGCGGACGCCCGCTGCGCGCTGGAGGTGGCCCGCTGCCTCGCGGTGCGCATGGCCCGTGGCGGGCACATGGAGCGGCTGCTGGAGGAGTCGGGAGGTGTCTCGTGAGCGGCGCCTCCTCCCGTCGCAAGGGCGCTGATTGGGAGCGGGCCCTCGTCCACCGCTTCCGCGAGGCCATGCCTGAAGCCCTCGTGCGCCGCGGCCTCCAGTACCGCAGTGGTGAAGAGGTGCCGGACGTCGAGGTGCCTTGCTTCTGGGTGGAATCGAAAGCCCATCGGCGCACCAACGTCCGCGAGGCCATGCGCCAGGCGGTGGAGACGTGCCCTCCGGGCCGCTGGCCGCTCGCCGTGTGCAAGGACGACGGGCAGCCGCCCCTCGTCACCATGCAGTTGGACGACTTCCTCGAGCTGGTGCGCGAGTGGTGGGAGGCCCGTCCTCGGTGAGTGACTTCTTCGGCCACCTCCTGGGCCTGCTGCGTGTGGAGGCTCTCTCGCCTCGGCACCAGGCCGTCTTCGCGGCTGCGGGCACGCGGCGGCCCACCTTCGCGCGCCACGCCACGCTCGAATCGGTGCTGGCCGCCATGGCTGACGCGCGCGAGGAGACGTACCCGGAGCGGGAAGCCCTCACCCGGGCCCTGGTGGCCGAAATGCAGGCATCCCCCAGCCCCGCGTGGACGGCTGCCCTCGCCTCCGCCTACGCCCCCATGTTGACTCGTCTGCGCCGCCGCATCATCGGCAACGCGGTGCCCAAGGAGGACCTCGACCAGCTCGTCCTCGCCACCTTCCTCTCCGTCGCGCGCGCATTCCCGCTCCCTCGTTGGGGTGACTGGACTGCCGCCCGCCTGCGCCAGCAGACGGCGCGCGAGGTGTTCCGCTACCTGCGCAAGGAGCGCGCGGAGCAGCACGATACGTACACGCAGGAGCAGTTCGCCGAGTGGCTGCCTGACTCACGCCCCTCCCCGCCAGTGGAGAGCAGCAGGCGGACCAGCGTCCGCCGCAGCTTCGTGCGCAGGGACGCGGTGCTGGTCCACATGGCGAAGGCCAGCCTGCCGCGCAGCGACGTCGAGGTCCTCATGGCCACCGTCGTCCGGAGGGAGAAGCTGCGCACCTACGTCAGCCGCCTCGTCGAAGGTGACGCCGCCGAGACCGAGAGGACGTACCAGCGCCTGAAGCGCCAGCGCACGCGGCTGATGCAGCGCCTGCGCACCCAGGCGGTGGACGTCGCAGCGCAGCCCTCTGGAGGCTGCTGAGGGAAGGCATGGCCCAGAAGAAGCCCCTCAAGAAGCTGGGGCGCCCCACCAAAGCCGAAGGCCCTCGGCTGCCCCATGACGAGGTGGACAGGCTCCTCGTGGAAGGCGAGGAGGTGCCCACCACACGAGGCCGTGTGAAGAGGCGGTTCCCCTCCTTGCGCGAACTGGCCGAGCGCTTCGGTGTCGCGCACAGCGCCGTCGCCCGGTACGCCCAGCAGCACGACTGCCTCGGCCGCCGCAAGCGCCTCCTCGCGGGCCAGCCGCCGGACGAGACGCCCGCGCCGGACGACGCGCCCGCGCCAGCCGAAGCGCCGCCTCCTCCTCCGAAGCGAAAGTCAGGCCGCCCCCGCAAGTCCGAGGAGCCCGCGCTCCCGCGCCAGGAGCTGGACCGCGCGCTCGTCTTCGGCGACGTGAAGACGCTTCCCGACGGCTCCACCATGACGTCCTACGCCTCGTACCGCGAGCTGGCGGAGCGCTTCGGTGTCGCCACCTCGCTCGTGGCCAACTACGCGAAGGAGCACAACTGCCTGCGCCGCCGCGAGGAGGCCAAGACGCGCATCGCCACCAAGGCGGACCAGAAGCTCATCGAGCTGCGCGCCAACGCCATCGCCGTCTCGAAGGACGACGCGCTGAAGATGATTGACGGCTACCTCCTCGGCTTCGAGGAGGCGCTCGCCGAGGGCCGCGTGCGTGTCGACAACCCCACCGACTTCAACACCATGGTGCGGCTCAAGGAGTTCGTCCAAGGCGGCGCCGACTCGCGCCAGGAGCTGCATGCCAGCTTCTCGCTGGAGGGACTCCAGTCGCGGCACGCCCAGGCCCTGCGCGCCGCGCGGGAGACGAGCCCCGCCGAGCGCGGCGAGGTGGATGCGGAGGTGGTGGAGAGCGACGATGAGGGCCCGGACACGGCCTCGTCGGAACGCCCCAGGAACGCCGCCGTCGTGGCTCCTCCCACGGACGTCGCGCCCCCGCCGACCCCAACTGAAAGCGCCCTTCGGTAAGTGAACGCGGGCACTTTCGCGTTCAGTTTCGCCGTTCACTTTCGCCGCGCCTGGCCTGGCCTGGTCACTTTCCCCCGGGAGCTCCACCTGGCGCGCAGAAGCACACGCCTGGCGCCACAGCCTTCGTAGTTTCGCGAGGTTAGGGCGGACAGCCACCAGGTCCTCGAGCGCCGCGGTCCGAGTTCCGGCCCGAACTCGCGCCCGGAAGCACACTCCGTCCAGCGAGCTGGACGCGCGCGCCGTTCACTTCCCCGGCCCGGACGCCCTGCTCCGCTGCGCCCCGCTGGCCGCCACGTGGGCCCACCTGGCGCCCGGCCCCGGTCAGCCCCGCGCGCCGCGCCTGTCGCCGCGTGGCGCCCCATTCGTGCGCGCGTGTCCCCGCGTGCTTCGGGCCGCAGGCCTTTGTCTTCCTCGTGAGCCCCACGAGCCCCCGAGCTGCCCTCGAAGCCCCGGCCCTCCGCCCCGCGCGCACCTGGGCGCGGGTGCCGTTACCAGGGCCGAGCCGGATTGCCGAAAATACGTAAAGGCGGCCATTCGGCGTCACCGCCCCGACGCTGTTTCGCGCACTTACGAGGCCTCCTGGCGGGCCGAAGCGCCGAGGCCTATGGCCGCTTTCCCAGGTTGGCGCCACCTGCCGCCCGTCGCACGGCCCAGCTCCTCCCCAGTCACCTTCACTGCCTGCCCCGGCCGGGCGCAACCATGCCTACCGATGACGCCAGCACGCCTACCCCGCCTACCCCTGACGCCAGGGTGGGGGGTGGTGCGTTTTTTCGTGCGGGGTGCGCCGCCGGGGCGTGTACCTGGGGCCCTTTTCGAGAGAGTCACCTCCGAAAAAGTGAACACCCCTCCCCTGTTCATTTGCGCCCGGTAAGTGAACGCCTCGCGCTGTTCACTTTCGCCGGCTGCGCCTGGGGCAGCCCGCGCGGGCCCCGCGCACGGCCACCCCTCACCGCCTCCGCGCGGCAGCCCGGCCCATCCAGGGGCTCTCGCGGGCGCTCAGCGCGGAGGCGGCATGCCCCATCAGCAAGGCAGGTCCTGAGTCACGCGCACCAGCTCGTCGTCCGAGGGGTGCGTGTAGATGACGGTGGAGTCGATGCTGCGCTGGCGCGCGAAGCGCTGGGTGAGGCGGATGTCCTTCGTCCTCCGGTACACCCCGGTGCATGCGGTGTGGCGCACGGCGTGGAAGTTGAGGTGCCGCTCCAGGCCCGCGCGCTGCTGCCACACCGCGAAGCCGTGGCGCACCTGCCGCGTGGACAGGCGCAGTCCCAGGCGGCTCAGGAAGAGCGGCGCCAGGGGCCCCACGTCGTGCCCCTGCGAGCGCTTCAGGCGCAACAGCTTCTCCAGCTTCGCGCGCACCGTGTCCGAGAGGACGACTTCCTGGGGGCCCGGGTGCCGGCGGCTGCCCTTGAAGACAGTCAGCGGCACGTGCCGACGTGCGCGGCTACGCGCGTCGAAGATGTCCCCAACGTTAAGGGCGACCAACTCGTGCTCGCGCAATCCCGAGGCCAGCGCGA
>NZ_VIFM01000424.1 GCF_006636215.1 Myxococcus llanfairpwllgwyngyllgogerychwyrndrobwllllantysiliogogogochensis
GCCCCCAGTCCTGCACCGCCGATAGCGCCAGCGTGTACCGCCCCGGGATAGGGGGCCGGCCGAAGAGAACGTGTTGCGCGTCCAGGGCTACTTCCGCCCCCGCCAGGCGAGCGCTCAACACGTCCGAAGCGAAGGCCTCCGCGTACACCGGCCCCAGTGTCCCCGTCGCGATGACGCCGGCCGGGTGGTAGTCGGGGTTGACGCGGTTGCCGTAGCGCCGCACCAGGTGCCCGGACAGGAGGGAGTAGCCCTCCATCATCCCCAGCCACACCGAGTTGGGCGTGTCCCCGCCCACCATGAAGAGGCGCACCACCTGCCCCCAGTCGGACAGCGTGTCCCAGTCCTCCTTCCTGACGAGGCCCGCGCCTTCCCCTCCACCCCACAGCCGCAGCCGTACCGGTGCCCCGAAAATGAGGCGGAACGACTCCCCCCTCCCCAAGGCCACCATGGGCTCCACCTGCACGAAGCCTTCTTCGGTGCCCGCGCCCCTCCGAGGCAGCAACGTCCACGTCACCGCGTCCATGCGCAGCAGGCTCGTCATCGGAGGTGCCGAGTCGGGCGCCGCAGGTGCAGAAGCCTCCTCCTCGGGCTGAGCCTCTCCCTCTTCCTCCTCGTCGGAAGAGTTGTCGGAGAGTGCCTCCTCCAGCCTGCGCACGGTCGCGTCGAAGTCCTCTGGAGTGTTGGCCTCCTGCGCCCCTCCGGCCCCGGGCAACAGCAGCAGCAACGAGACGACGGCCCAACTCCCATGCATTCCCATGGACGCCTCCGTGGCAGGCCCCAGCAGGGGCGCTCAGCACAGAGGTTCCCTGTTCAGTCCGACAGGTCGGCAAACCGGGTAGGGAAGTTGACTGCAAGAGTCAAAGGCGACCCGGCCCGTTGGGAGTATGGACAGACGTGCCACGCCCCGTCGGGGCGCCAACCGAGGAGCTCAATGCCGAGAGCGAGAACTCCCGCGCCGCTTCTTCTGAATGCCTCGCATACCAGCGATGCGCTCCGCACTGCGGTATGAATTCGCCCAGGCTCCCGCCGTTCGCGGCACCATACGAACAGGCCCGCACTGGGCGAGGTAGCAATGCAGCCGAGGTGGTCTGACAGCCCCCGCTGTCACCTTCATCAGGAACAGGCAGCCATCGACACCTGTCACCGCTGCGGGGCGTTCGTGTGCCTCCAATGCGTTCGAAGTGCCGTGGCTACCGTCTACTGTGGCCCGTGCCTCGAGCTGCGGCCGGCCGTCCCGCAGAAGGTCTCGGCTCATGCCTGGGGAGTCCTTGCCCTCTCCTGCCTCGGACTCGTCCTGTTCCCATGCGCACTCGCGGGAGCCTTCCTGGGATGGAAGCACCTACGCGCAGTCAGGGCCGGACAGGCGCCGGATGTTGAACGCCGCCATGCCTTGGCTGCGGTGTTCCTCGGCGCACTGGGGTTTCCGTTTTCATTCGCGCTGGACGTGTTCGTGCGCAGCCGCTGGTAGGCCACCTGGCAACGTCATGCGGCCTCCTTCTCGCTCAGGCCGCGAGCACGGAGGAATGCCTCCATTCGAGGCCACTGGGCGCCAAGGTAGTTGAACTCTCCAGGCCGGACTGGCTCCAAGCCCTTCAGCTCCTCGTCCGGGGTGCCGCCCGTCTCCATGGCGAGCGCGTCCCAGGAGAAAGCCCGAATAACTCGAAGCTGATTGCGGATAAGGACGCCGGACTTCTCAATCGCCTCTCGACGGTCGTCGAGCAAACGCACCGTCGCACCGTGACGTTCCTCTCGGCACAGGATGAGCAGTTCCCCTAACGAGAAGCTCGCAGCGCCTGGCCCGCGGCGACGATGGGCTTCTTCCAGCCATTGCCGTGCCTCGACCAGGTCTCCTTGGAGGGCGAGACATGCCGCCAACATGTCGGGGGCACGAACGTAGACGTCGGGCACTTCCTTGGTACGCCACCCACGAGAGAGCGCCAAGAGTACCGCGTGTGCGGGGTCCACATGCCCTTGGAACAACGCACACAACGCAAGGTGGAAGCGCGTCAGTACGCGCTCCGGAGGGCGGAGGGCGTAGCCATCGGCATCTTCGAGCGCGCGTTGGGCAGCTCCGAGGTCGCCAGCATCAAGCAGCGCGGCCCCCCGCTCACAGAGCGCCGCCCACTTCCGGAATCTCCATGACTTGTAGCCAATGAAGGCGATGAAGATGGCGAGAAGCAACGCGGTCTGGACCCACGCCATCGTCCGCTCTTCAGGCTTCCACGCGAGCCAGACTGCGCCCATGGAGCCTGTGACCATGCCAACAACAGCCGACATCCCTGGATGTTTCACACTCAACCCCACGCAAGAAACGACAGTCATTCACACCGTGGTACCCACCGCGTCTCTTAGGAACCGTCTCCCCACAGGAGGGCTGGGTGGGGGAATGGTCCAGCAGCAACGCGCTGGACGTCGTGTACCGGCGCGTGAGGCAGGAGCCGCCAGGCGCGCCTGCGGGCACGCGCCCTTGCTCCTCCTGCTTCTGCCTCGATCCCCACAGCCCGACCCAGCCGCCGCCGTCAGGGCCGGTACCGCTCCACCTCGTGGAAGAACTGCGTGAGCGAGTAGTCCAGCAGCGACCGGCAGGACTGCATGTACCGGCGGGCGCGGAGGAAGGGCAGCCAGACGCGCTTGCCCACCCGCACCTGGGACTCTTCCATCTTCTGCCGCAGCACCCATGTCCCGCCCAACCGCCGGACCAGCACGTCTCCCAGATAGGCTCCTAGCGCCGGTGCAGTGTGACTGTCGATGAGTTGCCGCTCGTACCGTTCGGGGAAGTCTTCCCTCCAGAAAAAGAGGTCGAGATCCGTGATGGACTCGGCCGTCTCGTCCATGATGGAGGGCACCTTCGTGTGCAGCGCTGCCACAAGACCTTCGGACAGGTCTCCGTAGGATTCGAGGACGCGCTCCGGATTCGCCACGTCCGATGGAAGGGCGACCGGCAGCCACTCATCCGGCACAGGAGGCCGGAAGGTGTTGAACTCGGCAATCTTCCGTTGCCGCTCGCTGATGGCGAACTCGTCCAACAACAGCGAGAGGAACGGTGCCACGTCAGGGTGGAAGCGCGGCTCAACGGGCACGAGCGCAGCGCTGCGCTGTTTCAGCGCGCGTAGCACCGTGTCGAAGTCGAGGTCCGGCCGCAGGTGGACATGGGCGCGGGCCTGCACCACGCGCGCTTCCTCGCTGGCGAACTCGGCGGCAGTGGGCCACAGAACCAGGAGGACCGAACCGTTGGGCAGTTCCTCCACGAGGTGCGCAGGAGTCGAGAGCATCCGCTCGCGACCTACATTCTCCACGAGCTTGGGGCCGAAGACGTTCAGCCAGAACAACTCATAGATTCTGTCGAACCCATCCCGCTTCCATGTCGCGTCGTCACGACCGAAGGAAGGAGCCCCCCCGAGTTGCCGGTCGGCCACACTGTGCGCTGCAGCATGTTCCGCCGGATATCGAGATGCCCAAGCCCGAGCCATTGCCACCAAACTGCGGCAGGCGTCCACATCTGAAAAGAAGGAGAGTGGCTGCACATCGAGACTGGCGCGCAAAGTGGACTGACCTTGTGCAAGCGCGAGATTGAGCACCAGCGACACTGCGGGGCTCTCTGAACGGTACAGTCCGATGATCGATCCATACTCATCGCGACGTTCCTCTATCGCGCGCCACACGGCTTCTCTTGAATACCTACGCTTCCGGGTCGACTTGACGAGTGTAGGTATCCATCTGTCCGCATACTTCTCAAGAGCATCAAATAGAGGCGTCAATGCAGGTTCCACGCCCTCGGCCGAGTCGAATGCGCCCTTGAAGGAGAAGCTCAGGCTATCGGCCTTGTTCAAGTCATGCAGCGTCAGCAATTTCATTGGAACAGCACCTCCACGCCCTTGATTCTCTCCTGTGCGGCATCGACAGCGTTGGCCAACATTTCCCGATCTTTAGGCAGAAGCTTTTCGGCCTCGTAGACAAGGCGCACCCGCTTCACAGTCGCCTGCTGTCGCATACCGTCCCGAAGAATTTTCAGCGTTCCACCGTAGTATTTCATCGCATTGCTCGCATCCGTATTCACCTGCACTTCCAAGTCCTCCTTCTTCAGGATGCTGAGGTTTCGACTCTTGAAGCTGAACGTCTCTACCCGAGGTGGCTGGCCTGGTGGGGGACGTTCCTCGATGACGAGGACGTCGGCGTACCGGAAGTCCACCTTCGACACGCCCACGTGCGTCTCGATGCGCGGCTGCTCGAAGTCGCCAAGCCAGCGCCGCTGTGCGCGGGGCAACGCAGCATCCGCCTCCAGGATGGCGATCATGGTCCTTTCGAATGCCATGCCCCGAGCATAGTAGGCGCGCATCCCCCCGTAGCCCTCCCACTTCAGGGGGCCCTTGACGGCGTCACCGTCCCGAATCTCCTTCAGCCGCCTCTTGCGGTAGGCGACGTACTCCTGCCAGAGCGGCGCCCCCTTCTCGACTCCCGGCGGCGGCTCGTTCAGCTTCGGCGCCATCTCCTTCAGCAGCTTCACGTCCTTCGGGAGACGGGGCCCCGAGGACTCCAGCTCCGCCTGGAACAGCTTGGCCCTCGCGGACTCCTTTGCGCGGACCTTGGCGTCCTGCGCGAAGAGGTCCAGGTTGACGTACCGGTTCCCGCTTGCGCCCCGTGAAGCCGCGGGCTGCGCGGACTCGCGGCTCGCGCCGCCTCTCGTCGCCGCAGCCCTGGAGGACTCGCGACTGGCCGCCTGCGCCTCCGCTGCGGACACCTCGGCGTTCTGCTCGAAGAGGTCGAGGTTGACGGACCGCTTCCCAGCCGCGCCCCGCGTGGCCACGGGCTGGCCGGCCTCGCGGCTGGCCGTCTCCATCAGCACCGCATTCGCCTTCGCGGGGTTGCCGCGGGCCTCGTACAGCGCCAGCAGTCCCGCCTCCCCCCAATCGGCGGCCACCAGCGCGCCCTCGCGACTCGCCTGGAGGTAGCGCAGCAAGTCGCGCGCGGCGTTGATGCCGAGCTGCTCCTCCAGGTGCGCCATCAGCGCCTTCATCCCGTCCACGTCGAGCGCCGGCATCTGGAGCCGCCGCAGCCCGCCGCGTGCCTCCACCAGGGCCCGGGCGCCCTTGCCTCCGGCGTACAGCGCCACCATCAGCGCGGCCGGCGCCAGTTCACGCGTGGCCTGCTCATACTTGCCCTGGGCCAACGAGTACGCCCCGTGCCCCGTCCCCACCGCCAGGTGGTAGAAGCCCACCGGCACACCGAAGGTGAGGTGGTCGAAAGCCCCTGCCGAAGTGCTTCCCGGCGAGTAGTGCCGCTCCGTCAACGCCTTCGCCACCTCGTCGAGGGCGGCCTGATAGGGCGGTGGAAGCTGGCTGCGCTTCACCACCATGAGGTCCGAGTACTGGGCCTCAACACTCACCTGATTACTGGAGAGCATGTCCCTGCCCGCGCGCCCCAGCCCGCGCAGCACGTCGCGGGCCTTCTCTCCCCGCTCCGGGAAGCCCTCCAGCTCCAGGCCCCGCCGCTTCAGGTCTTCGCGGACGGCTGCCATGGCGCCCAGCGTCTCGCCCAGCTGCTTGTCGCGAGCCAGCAGCTGCACCACCTCGCGCAGCTCGTCGTCGAAGGCCGAGTGCAGGACGAAGAGAGCGAGCACCTCGGAATACGGCACGCCGTACCTCTCCACGGACGTGACGATGAAGGCCGCGCGCTTACGGCCCAGGGCGACCGAGGCTCGTGCGTCCAGGGGCCCCAGGGCTCCCAGGCGGACAGCGTCCCAGGCTGTGAGGGACTCCACCAACGCGGCCATGTCCACCCCGCGCTGCATGGCCACGAACTCTGCGGGCGAGGCACACGCCAGGAAGGGCGCCAGCACCTCCCGGCTGGAGTCCAGGTGAGGCCAGCCCGAGGGCAAGGCCTTGCTGCCACAGACGAAGACGCCGCCCTCCCTGTCTGAGCCTCGCGCCCCGTCCCTGTCGACGACCACCCCCTGGAGCCCGCGTCGCAGGCCCATCGGCCCTATCTCGGGCGGCCCATCCGCGGAGCCTAACTCCTCCCCCCGATACACACCTGCCGCCGCACTCCTCGCCGCATGAGAGGGCGCGGAGAAGGGAGTGAAGGCAAGGGTGGCCCCTCGGTCCGCCTGGCCCGGCCTCGCCGGCAACGAGGCGCACCCGGAGGCCAGAAGGGCCAGCACCAGCGCCAGGCCAAGCCCGCCGCACCAAGGCCGCTCAGCGCGCATTGTCCACCCCCAGCCCCACCGAAGCGAAGGCGCCTGGCCGCAGCGTCCCTTCCGCCGTCGGGAACAGCAGCGTGCCCCCCTGCCCCACCGCGTACAGCTT
>NZ_VIFM01000425.1 GCF_006636215.1 Myxococcus llanfairpwllgwyngyllgogerychwyrndrobwllllantysiliogogogochensis
GGGCAGAACTTCGGGGAGGCGGGCGGCGGGACGGTGCTCGGCCAGCTCGACGGCACCTACCTGTTCAGCCCCACGCTGACGTTCAAGGGCGGCTACCTGCGCATGCTGGAGCCGGTGGCGGCCTACGGCATGTTCCGGGACGACCGGGTCTCCGCCGAGGCGCGCGCGTTGCTGGGCGGCAAGCTGACCTTGCACGCGATGGGCATGGTGGACTTCCTGAGCTTCTCCGGCAACCGTGGCGACACGGTGGTGACGGTGGACGCGGGGCCCGAGTACCAGTTCCGTCCGTGGCTCACCGGCGCCGCGGGCTACATGCTGAGCAACCGCTCGTCCTCCGTGGATGGCGGCGGCCTGAACTACACGCGTCACGAGGGGTATGCTCGCCTCTCGGTGACGTACTGAGCCCCCGCAGCGCCGGGGAAGCTTCCCCGCCCACGAGGTCTCCTCCCGGATGAGAACGCTCCGCCTCTGTCTCGCCCTGCTCCTGTCGGGAGCGCTGTCCGCGTGCTTCGGCTCGGCGCCGCGTCCTCCTCCCCCCACGCCCACGCCAGCAGCGGAGGCGGGTGAGGCCCGCTCCGGCGGCGGCACACTGGGGCCCGGGGACGTGGTGGAGGTGCGTGTCTTCCAGGAGCCCGAGCACTCCGGGACGTGGCGCCTGTCACCCGAGGGCACCATCGACTACCCGCTGTGCGGCAAGGTGCCGCTGCGCGGGACGACCCCCAGCACCGCGGCGGACACGCTGCGCGAGTGCCTTGCGCGCTACGTGCGCCGGCCGCAGGTGTCGGTGCTGATCCGCGAGTACAACTCGCACAAGGTCTTCGTCTTCGGCGAAGTGCAGAAGCCCGGCACCTTCCCGGTGGATGGAGAGATGTCCATCGTCCAGGCGATTACCCTCGCGGGCGGCTTCACCAAGCTGGCGGCGAAGAACAACACGCTGGTGACGCGCGTGGTGGACGGACTGGAGCGCAAGATTCGCGTGCCCGTCGAGGACATCGGCGTGGGGCGCGAGAAGAACTTCATGCTCCAGCCCGGCGACATCGTCTTCGTGCCGGAGAGCTTCTTCTAGGGGCGCGGTGTCCAGCCCAGCTCGTCGATGAAGTGCCGGGCCTCGGAGAGCAGCACCGGAGCCAGCGCGGGCGCGGAGGCGATGACGTCACCGCGCATCACGCTGAACGGTGCGCCCGTGACATGGCGGATGACGCCTCCGGCCTCCTCCACGAGCAGCGAGCCCGCGGCGATATCCCAGGGCTTGAGGCTGAACTCGAAGAAGCCATCGAAGCGACCTGCGGCCACATAGGCCAGGTCCATGGCCGCGCTGCCCGTGCGACGCATGCCCTGAGCGCGCAGGACGAAGCGGGTGAAGAGGCCCACCGGCCCCTCCGGCTTCTCGCGGACGTCGTAGGGAAAGCCCGTGCACAACAGCGCCCTGTCCAGCCTGTCCACGGTGCTGGCGCGCAGCGGGCGGCCATTGAGCGTGGCGCCCTCCCCTCGCGCAGCGGAGAACAGTTCGTCCAGCATCGGGTCATACACGGCGCCGGCCAGCACGCCACCGGGGCCCTCCACGGCGACGCTGACGCAGAAGTGCGGCACGCGGTGGGCGTAGTTGGTGGTGCCGTCGAGCGGGTCCACGAGCCAGCGGAGACTGTCCGAGCCCGCCGTGGCGCCGCTCTCCTCCGCGAGGATGGCGTGCGTGGGGTGGCGCAGGCGGATGAACGCGAGCAGCGCCTCCTCGGATGCGCGGTCCGCGTCCGTCACCAGGTCGATGCCGCCCTTGAGCTCGATGACGCGCTCGCGGAAGAAGCGGTCGGCGAGGATGCGGCCGCCGAGGCGCGCGCCCTCCTCCGCGGTGCGGCGCAGCTCGGCGGGAGTCTCCGGGGCCGTGTCATCCATGACGTCTCCTGGGAGGGCTACGGCGCGGGCTCGGCCAGCAGCGCCTCGATCTCCGACTGGTACTTGGTGAGGAACTCCTCGTTGAAGCCCTCGTGGACGTGGCGCACCACGCCGCGCTTGTCGATGAAGTACGTCGTGGGCATGCCGCGCACCTTCAGCGTGCGCTCGGCCACGCGGGCGTTCTCGTCGACGAGGACGGGCAGGCCCACCTTCACTTCCTTCAGGAACGGCTCAATCGCGCGCGCGTCCTCGTCCACGTTGAGCGCGTAGACCTTGAGGCCCTTGGCGCCGTACTCGCGCACGAGGTTCTCGTAGAAGGGCAGCGCGTCCCGACAGGGCTCGCACCACGTGGCCCACACGTCGACCAGCACCACGCTGCCCCTGTCACTCACCAGGTCATACAGCTCGCCACCGGGGTAGCGCTTCACCTGGAAGACGAGCGGCTGCGTGGCGGAGACCTGCGTGCCCTGCTCTTCCGCGCCACCGGGCACGGCGGGAGTGAGGGGCGGCATCGTGCTGCTGCGAGCACAGCCCGTGACGGACAGGACACCCAGGAGGACGGTGAGCGGGAGGCGCATGTCAGGCAGTCTCCCCCGAGCGGGCCTTCAAGGCCACGAGCAGCTTCTCGATGAACCCACCGAAGGCGCCGTTGCTCATGACGAGCAGCACGTCACCGGGGCGGGACTCGCGCGCGACCAGGTCCACCATGGCCTGCACGTCGGTGGAGCCCTCGGCGGTGATGCCCTGCGCCTGGAGGTCGGCCACCAGCTTGCGCACGTCGAGCTCCTCGCCGACGGGCACCTTGTCATGTCGCTCCGGCACCTTGAGGCTGGCGCGGGCCGCACCGGTGAAGGCGTGGGCGTAGTCCTCCTGGTGGATGTTGCGGCGGCTGGTGTTGGAGCGGGGCTCGAAGATGGCCCACAGCCGACGCTCGGGGTAGCGGTGGTGGATGGCGTCGATGGTCTCTCGCACGGCCGTCGGGTGGTGCGCGAAGTCGTCCACCACGAGGATTCCATTCGGCTCGCCGCGAGGCTCCTGCCGCCGCTTCACGCCCCGGAATGTGGACAGGCCCCTGGCGATTTCGTCGAAGGACAGGCCCAGGCCGCGCGCGGCGGCGATGACGCTCAGCGCGTTCTCCACGTTGTGCAGGCCGCCCATGGGCAGCTCCACCGTGCCGAGCACCGTGCCTCGCTCCACCACCTGGAAGCGCGCGCCGTTGGCACCGAAGGAGACCTCGCGAGGGACGTAATCCGCTTCCGCGCCCTCCTTCGCGACGTAGGTGACGACGCGGCCCGGGCACCCTTCGCGCGCGAGCTTCACGGCGTTGGGGTACGCGGCGCAGACGACGAGCTGCCCGTCGGCGGGGATGAGCCGGACGAACTTCTCGAACGTCGCCTCGTAGTGGGGCAAGTCGCGGAAGATGTCCGCGTGGTCGAACTCCACGCTGGTGAGGATGGCCGTGCGCGGACGGTAGTGGAGGAACTTGGAGCCCTTGTCCCAGTAGGCGGTGTCGTACTCGTCGCCCTCGACGACGAAGTGCGGCCCTTTGCCGACGCGGTAGTTGCCCGAGTAGTTCTGGGTGACGCCGCCCACGAGGAAGGACGGGTCCTTGCCGGCCTCGACGAGGACGTGGGCCATCATGGAGGACGTCGTCGTCTTGCCGTGGGTGCCGGCGACGACGACGGAGTGCGAGCGGGCGAGGAAGAGCGAGCCCAGGGCGGCGGGGAAGCTCATCTGCTTGAGGCCGCGCTCGCGGACGGCGGTGGCCTCGGGATTCACGCGGCGGATGACGTTGCCGATGATGACAAGGTCCGGCTTCGCGTCGTCCAGGTTCTCCGGGCGGTAGGGCGAGGCGGCGGGGATGCCCCACGCCTTGAGCATGTCGCTCATGGGTGGGTAGACATTCTCGTCGCTGCCGGTGACTTCGTAGCCGGCGGCCTTGAGCATTCCAGCGAAGGAGCCCATGCCGGTGCCCGCCACGCCCACCAGGTGGACGCGGCGGACGCTGCCGGGCTCGAGGGTGTCGAGGACGTTACCGTTGTCGTCAGCCATGCGTTCCCTGCGAGATGGCGGTGAGGCCGAGCGCCTCCACGACGAAGTCATGGAAGACGGGTCGGAAGTCGCGGATGCGCAGCTCCTGGCGGCCGAGCGCCACGCGGTTGGTGACGAGCGCCACCACCAGCGAGCGACGCAGGTCCACCCAGAGACTCGTTCCGGTGAAGCCCAGGTGCCCGACGGCGCCCGGAGGTGAGTCGCCCACGAAGCGGCCCGCGCTGGAGCCGACCTGGGACGGTGAGTCGAAGCCCATGGAGCGCGTGCTGCCCGGAACGAGCGCATCCGTGGCGAGCGCGCGGTGCCAGAGCGGGGCCGGCGCAATCACGGGGCTCGTCCCCGCACAGCCATCGAGCACGGCCTGACCGAAGCGGGCCACGTCCACGGCGGTGCCGAAGAGGCCCGCGTGTCCGGCGACGCCGTCCATCACCCAGGCGTTGTCGTCGTCCACTTCACCCGGGCGCGTGGGCTGGGTGGGCACGTCCTTCCACAATGTCTCCTGACCGGGCGCGGGCTCGCGGGGGCGAGTGGCGCCTGTGGGCGCGGGCACGGAGTCGACGGGGAAGTCGGTGAGGCGGTGGAAGCGGGCGGAGAGGCCGAGCGGCTCGGCGACGTGGCGGGAGAAGAGCGTGTCGAGCGGGGCGTTGGCGGCGCGGGAGAGAATCTCGCCGAGGAGGATGAAGCCCACGTCGCTGTACGCGGTGCGCGTGCGAGGCGCGGCGGCGAGCGGCGTGGACGCGGCGGCCTGGAGGACCTCGTCGCGGACGCGGGAGCGCGTGGCGGAGGGACAGGTGGCGTCGAGCAGCTCGGGGTGGGCGGTGAGTGCCTGGGCGAAGAACGGGACGAAGGGAGGCAGGCCGGAGCGGTGGTAGAGCAGGTCCGCGACGGTGGCGCCCGCGTCGCCGACGGGCGAGCCAGGGAAGTAGCGGGACACGAGGGTATCGGGCCCCACCTTGCCTTCGGTCCACAGGCGGAGGAACAGGGCGGTGGTGCTGAGGACCTTCGTGAGCGAGGCGAGGTCGAAGCGCGTGTCGCCAGAGACTTTTCCCGCGACGCCGCCGAAGACCTGGACGCCCCGGTGGAGGACGACGGCCTGGGCGGCGGGGAAGACGCCGATGCCCACGGCCTCGTCGAGCAGTGTCTGGAGGACGGCGATGGGGTGTTGTTCAGGAGGGGCGCTCATGCGCGCACGGCTCCTTCGAGGAATGTGAGCCGGGCCGAGTCCGCGTCCAGGCGGACATGCGTGCCGAGGGCCACGGGGTAGTTGAGGGCGCCGTGGCCGATGGGGAAGCCCGCCGCGCAGGGGACGCCCGACTCGCGAGCGAGGTCTCTGAGGACGTCGCCGCTGGTGTAGTCGGTGCCCCGCTCCTCGCAGGCGGTGAAGTCGCCGAGGACGATGCCGCGCACGCGGGAGAAGACGCCGGCGAGGCGAAGCTGGGTCCACATGCGGTCGAGGCGGTAGGGGCGCTCGGTGACGTCCTCGAGGAGGAGCACGGCGCCGTCGAGGGGCGGCAGGTACGGGGTGCCCAGGAGGGTGGCGAAGACGGAGAGGTTGCCGCCGACGAGGTGGCCCTCGGCGGTGCCGGGGACGTAGGTGGCGGTGCCGGTCAGCGGGGGCGGGGCCTCGGGGGACTCGAGGAGGCGGAAGAAGTAGTCGCGGACCTCGGGAGGCTGCTTGCCGAGCTGGGTGAGGACGGGCCCGTGGATGGAGACGCGGCCGAGGACCTGGAGGGCGGCGTGGACGGAGGTGAGGTCGGAGAAGCCGGTGAAGAGGCTCGGCGCGGCATCGGCGAGGGGAAGGCGCGGGAGGAGCCGGGCGCTGCCGTAGCCCCCGCGGGCGCAGAAGATGGCGCGAGCGGAGGAGTCGAGGAGGGCGTGGGAGAGCTCTTCGGCGCGGCGCGAGTCGTCACCGGCGAGGTAGCGCCAGGCGGAGCCGAGGTCGGGGCGGAGGACCGGGGAGTAGCGCTCGGCGATGACGGCGAGGCCGACGTCGAAGAGGGGGCGGTCGAAGGGCCCGGAGGGAGCGACGACGTGGACGGTGTCGCGGGGGCGGAGCGGGAG
>NZ_VIFM01000426.1 GCF_006636215.1 Myxococcus llanfairpwllgwyngyllgogerychwyrndrobwllllantysiliogogogochensis
GCCAAGCCCTCCGCTCCCTCCCCGTCCCAGGAGCTCCCTGTGCCCTCGTACCCCGCAATCGAGTCGCTGCTCGAGGCGACCCCCGCGGAGGACGTCCGGGCGCTGTTCGACCCGCTGAAGGACGGCCTGGCCGCCCTCAAGGGGCCCAAGGTGGACGCGGGCAAGAAGGCCCAGGCCGCGCTGACCCACGCCGAGCAGCTGCTGGAATTGTTGGTGGATACCCGCGAGCGGCTGATCGCCGAGGCGAAGGGTTCCAAGGGTCGGAAATGACGGGGTTTTCCCGTTGAATCGCGGTTTTTCGCCACGGACAGGCAACTGGCGGAGGGCTGGGCCGATAATCAGGGAAAGAGCACTGGATCATCCGGGAGCTCTGTCTACTTCTCGCAGCGCCTGGAGGATGAAATGGCGAAGATCGACAACATGATGGGTCCCGGCGTCCGGCTCTCGACCAACGTCACGACGGCGCGCCAGACCCCGAACACGGGCTTCGGCGCTCGGCTTCAGAACGGCCTGAACAGCGCGGCGGGCGCGGTGGGCACGGGCGTCGGCGCGGTGGCCGGCATGATTCCGGGCGGTCAGATTGTGTCCGCGGCGGTCTCCTCGGTTCACACCCTGTCCAACAACGCGGGCTCTGGCAGCGCGCCCTACGCGGGCGTGATGAGCACCGCGGTCGGCATGGGCGGCGGCACGGTGGCCCCGTCGATGGGTGGCGGCGTCGCGGCCGGCATCAGCGGCGTGGCGGGTGGCGTCGGTGGTGGTGTCGCGGGTCCGGGCACTGGCGCGCTGGGCACCAGCACGTCGGACACTGTCGGCGGCAACTTCTCGCTGAACCAGATGGCGGCGGAGAACTCCAAGCTGCTGAACCTGCAGGCGGCCATCCAGCAGGAGTCGCAGACCTTCACGGCTATTTCCAACGTGATGAAGTCGCGGCACGATTGCATCAAGAACTCCATCAGCAACGTCCGCTAAGCCCTCGGGGCGTGGCGGGCGCGAGCCCGGAGGGGAGGGGAGCGGCGCCGCTTCCCTCCAACCCGGGCCAGGAAAGGAAGAGCGAAGTCCATGGCGGAGAGCGTCTCGGAGATCTCGAACAGCCTGGTCCCCTTGGGGCGCCAGCAGGCCATGGTGTTGCTGGAGGCCGGCTATCTGTGGCTGGACATGGGGCAGTTCGACAAGGCGAAGGAGATCTTCTCCGGCGCCGCGGCGCTGATGCCCAGGAGCGAGGTTCCGCAGCTGGGGCTGGGCGCGGTGGAGTTCGCGCAGGGCCGTCACGACAAGGCGCTGCAGGCCTACCGCTCCGCGCAGCGCCTGGCGCCGCAGGCATCCCTGCCGCGCGCGCATGTGGGAGAGGCGCTCCTGTTCCTCGGCAAGGTGCCGGAGGCGCTCAAGGAGCTGAAGGCCGCCATCGACCTGGAGCCCGAAGGTGACGGGGCCCGTCTTGCGCAGGCGCTCCTCCAGGCGAAGGAAGCGGGAGTCCTGCCTCCCGCGAAGAAGTAGAGGCAGGAGGGGAGCTTCGCCCATGGCTGTCGGTGGCGTTGGACGCGGTGGTGGGAAGGGGCGCGCCGGCGGCGCGAAGGGGGCGTCGTCCGCGGCGCCCACGGGTGGCACGGCCTTTGGCGCCCGGGTGGACAAGGCGGAGTCTCTCGTCGGCGTTTCGGGTCTGGTAGGCTCCAGCAACGTCCAGGGCCCCCAGGCCGCGGATCCGGTCGCCGCGCAGGCGATGGCCATCGCCCGCGGATTGAAGAACGGGGGCTTCAAGAGCAAGGAAGAGGCGACCCGGGCGTTGGTCGCCGAAGTCCTGAAGGAGAAGCTGCGCATGAAGTCCTCCTCCCTCACCACGAAGATCGCGGACGCACTGCAGGATGACCCGAGGCTGAACCAGGTACTCGAGCGGCTGTGGTCCAAGGCCGAGTGAGCAGCGCTTGCCACTGGGCGAAGACAGGAAGGCCATTCTCACCAAGTACGGCCCCTACGTTCGGTCGCTCGCGGCGACCGTGCGCAAGCAGTTCAACGCCCAGCTGGAGCTGGATGAGCTGGTGGCGTACGGACAGATTGGACTGCTGGAGGCCGCTGAACGATTCGACCCGAAGGTGGGAGCCAACTTCCTCACCTTTGCCCACTACCGCATCAAGGGCGCCATCTTCGACGGTTTGAGGAAGATGGGGGTGTTGAGGGGTTCTGACGCCCGCAACGCGTATGTGGGCGAGCGGGCGGCGGCGTATCTCGGCAATTTGTCGGACCGGGAGTCGGGCTCAAGCAACCGGGGCAGCTCGTTCGACGATGATGTCAGTGACATCTCGGATGCGGTGCAGGGTCTGGCGATGGTGTTCGCCTCCAGTCTGGAGGGGGCCGACAACGGCGGGTACACCGACGAGTCGCTGCCGGTGGATGTCCGGCTGGAGCAGGAGCAGCTGAAGACGCGGGTGCGGGCGGCGATAGAGAAGCTCCCGGAGAAGGAGCGCAAGCTTCTTCAGGGGTACTACTTCCAGGGCAGGACGCTGGAAGAGGCGGGGTCGGAAATCGGGCAGTCGAAGAGCTGGGCGTCGCGGCTTCATGCGCGCGCCATCGACCGCCTCAAGGAACTCTTGAACGAGGAGGAGGAACTTCCCCCTACCTCGACGGATGCAAGGAGGCTGTCACATGGCGGGTCCGATGGCGGGCATCTCCGCGGCGCAGGTGGCGCAGCAAAAGCTGCAGGATCAGGGCGTCCAGCAGACGAACAAGGCGGGAGCGTCGAAGTTCGACGGAGTTCTCGCTGACAAGGCGCAGGGCGCCGGCCAGGTGGACGCGGCCCAGGGCGTGAACAAGGCCCAGGCGGCGCAGGCGACCCAGAAGACGGACGCCGTCCGCCAGGTGGAGACCGTCAACAAGACGGAGAAGGCGGCCCTGAACAAGGTCAGTGCCACCGCCACCCAGCCGGTCTCCGCGAAGGCCGCGGAGCCTGTCGCCGCCAAGACGGAGACGGGCAAGACGGGCAAGGCCTCCGACATGATGTCGCAGGTGATTGGCGACCTGGAGAAGGGCCAGGGCAACCTGGAGAAGATCATCTCCCAGGCCTCCAGCGGCAAGCAGTTCTCCAACGCCGAGCTGCTGTCGCTCCAGGCGTCCATGTACCAGTACACCCAGCAGTTGGACCTGACGAGCAAGGTGGTCGAGAAGGCCACCACCGGCCTCAAGGACGTCGTCAAGACGCAGGTCTGATTCAGTCCACCGTCCTCGGTGGCGCTTGGATGAAGGGCGGCCTCTCCGAGTTGGAGGGGGCGCCCTTCCGCGTTTTCCGAGGCCCTAGTAAGCTCAATGTGCCCATGATTCGCCGACCGCAAGCGTTCGCCGCCCCGCTCCTCGCCCTCGTGCTCGTGACGGGATGTCACATCGAGCTGCAACATGAGCTGAGTGAAGCGGACGCCAACGAAATCTACGTCCTACTCAGCAAGAACGGCATCAACGCGAAGAAGGAGAAGGAGGAAGGCGGCAACGAGGTGCGGTTCATGATCACCGTGCCCAAGACGGACGCCGCGGAGGCAGCGGAGTTGCTCAAGCTCAACTCGCTGCCCAGACCCGTGGAGAAGGGGCTGTCGCACTTCGCCAAGGGAAGCATGGTGCCCACCGCCACGGAGGAGCGCGCCATGCTCCTCAAGGCCATGGCGGGCGAGGTCTCCAACGCGCTCAATCAGATTGACGGCGTGTTGGAAGCACGCGCCATCGTCAGCGTGCCGGAGAACAACGACCTGACGCAGCCGGAGAACAAGCCGCTGCCGTCCGCGTCGGTGTTCATCAAGTACCGCATCGTCGAGGGCGGCAAGGCGCCCATCGAGGTCGCCGCCGTGAAGGCCTTCGTGGCCACGGCCGTGCCGGAGATGCGGCCGGAGGCGGTGACGGTGCTGATGACCGCGGCTCAGGGCCCCAAGGCGGAGAAGACGGACGAGAACCGGCAGCAGGACGTGCTGGGCCTGCGGATGACGGCCTCCAGCGCCAGCCAGTTCAAGATCATGCTGGTGGGCGCCTTCGTGCTCATCCTCGCGATGATGGGCCTGACGGGGTGGTCGTTCATGCGCTCCCCCGGCGGTGCCCCCGCGGCGCGTGGCACCCGTCCCCGCGTCCGTCCGCCCGAGGCCTGACGCCTTCCGCGCCCCTCCCGGTGGGGCGCCTTCTTTCTCCCAGCGGGCGTCCGTGGAAGCCCGCGAGGTGACGTTTGGACTCGTTCTTCACCTCGCTCAACAAGCGCCAGAGCATGTTGCTCCTGACCGCCGTCACCTTCGGCGGCCAGGAGAGCTTGGGGGCGATGGAGCACCTCCCGACGGAGGAAGGTGAGCTGCTGCGCCACCGCGCGCAGGAAATCCTGCAGATCCCTCGCGACAAGCGCATCCCCGCGCTGGTGCAGGAGATCAAGCGGCTGGTGAAGGACCGGCGCGGCCAGTTGTGGAGCGCGGAGCCGGAGCGCCTGGCCGCGCTGCTGCAGCGCGAGCGCGGTGCGCTGATGGAGATGGTGCTGCGCGCGCTGCCCTCCGCGATGGCGGAAGCGGTGCGGGTCCACCTGCCGCCGTCTCGCGTGAAGCTGACCCGCGAGGTCCGGCCTCAAGTATTGGACATCGTCCGGTGGAAGCTGGAGGAGGCGCTGGCTCGGGAGTCGAGCGCCTCGCAGTCCGCGGGCTTCAAGTTCTCCGACGTGCTCATGCTCCAGCAGCGAGAGCTGCTCACGGTGAGCGACAGGTTGGGCGCGCGCGTGCTCGGCCCGGCCCTGGCGGGCCTTCCCGACGCGGAGCGGGAGACGCTGCTGGAGGCCCTGCCTCCGGACCTGAAGCTCCTGGCCGGCAAGTCCGTGGCGGCCAATGCGCCGCGCAAGCTTCCCGAGGAGGACGCGCGCGCGCAGTTGGAGCTGCATGACGGACTGAAGAACCCGGCGGGCTCCATCCGCAGCGCGGGAGTCCAGCGGCTGGCGCGCGCGTGCGTGGCCCAGTCCCCTGAGTTCGCCGCGCGCATGCTGGAGAAGTACCGGGGTGAGTTCGGCAGCCTGGTGGCGAAGTGGGTGCGCGAGGAGCGCATCCGTCCCACCGCGCGCGGAGACGGTGGCCGCACCGACATCGTCATGGACCTGGAGCGGCTCGCCACCCGGGGCCTCATCGAGCGGCCCGTGCGTCTGGCGACGCCTCCGCCGCCGCGTCAGTCCGCCGTGCTTCCGCCGCCCCCTGGCGCACGCAAGGCCGCGGCCGCCGCGGCTTCCTCCGTCGCGCGTGAAGCTCCCGCTGGAGTGACCCGTGAGCCCGGCGCCGCGCCTCGAGAAGGAACAGGCGTGGCCCGTGAGCCGGCGAAGGCAGCCGCCGCCGCGCCTCGAGAGGGGACGGGCGTGGCCCGTGAGCCGGCGAAGGCCGCCGCGCCTCGAGAGGGGACAGGCGTGGCCCGTGAGCCCGCGAAGGCACCAGCCGCCGCGCCTCGAGAGGGGACGGGCGTGGCCCGCGAGCCGGCGAAGGCCGCCACCGCCACGCGCCGGCCTCCAGGGGCGGAGCCCGCGGTGCGGCGTGACTTCATGGCCGAACGGGCCGCGAGGAGCGCGGGCGCCATGTCCAGTCGCGAGCCGTCGCGCGTCGCGCGTCCCAAGGATGGTGCCTCGGACGGCTCCGCGGTCCATCGCATCCCTCCTCGCCGTGAGCCCACGTCCGCTGCGCCGGCCCCGGGTGCTCCGCGTCGCGAAGGCACCTCGGCGGGTGCTCGCCGAGAGCCTCCTGGCGCGCCCGTCGCTCGTCGCGAGCCAGGTGGCCCCGAATCCCGCCCCGGGCGACCGGACCCGGAGGGGGCCCGCATCGGTCCTCCTCCCTCGCGTCTGGGCCTGGGGGGACCTCGGCCCCGGCCCGCGACCCCCGCGGGGGAGCCAGAGGCGCCTCCGGCTCGGGAGCGCTCACGCGTGGGCCCCGCGGCGGAGGGTTCCCGCGTGCAGCGCCCGCCCGAAGAGCTGTCTCGCTCCTCTCGCGTGCGGCCCCGTCCCGATGC
>NZ_VIFM01000427.1 GCF_006636215.1 Myxococcus llanfairpwllgwyngyllgogerychwyrndrobwllllantysiliogogogochensis
CCCCCTCTGTTTCCCTGGCCCCCCGCGCCGTCCGCCTCGTGGCCGACACGCCTCCCCAGGAGACGGAGTCCTTCGACAAGGTGCGCGATGACGTGGAGGTCGACACGGACGAAGGCGAGCGCACGCCTCGCGTCGTCACCTTCGGAGAGAGCGCGGTGCTGCGCCGGGATGGCCAGCGGGCCCGTCTTTACGGCGACGCCAAGGGCACGCTCGGCTTCAGCGTGGACAACTTCCTGCTGCTGGAAGTGCTCGACGGCCAGGGCAAGAAGGTGGTGCGGCGCGCCGTCGTGGGCTTCACCGAGAGCGTCCACATGGGCAACGAGCAGGTCGACAACGTGGGCCGCCGCGCCTTCAGCTTCGAGCCCGGCGAGATTGACGTCACCGAGCTGCTGCCGGAGTCCTCGCCCTTCAAGGTCCGCGTCACCGTCCTGGACTCCTGGGGCGTGGGCCGCGTGTCGGACGTCTACCTGGTGCTCACCGCCCCGGAGCAGCGCGCCGTCGAGGATGACTTGCGCGGCGAATGAGGCCCGACAGGCCGCGCTCCCGCCGAAGCAGCGCGGGCGCGGCCTGGAGCACCCAAGCCTAGAAGCGCAGCCCGCCGACCGCGGGCGTCTTGAAGGGACCCGCACCGGCGCCACCAGAGCGTGGGGCTCCGCCCTTCAAGAAGACGCAGTCCTCGGGGCACAGCGTGTTCTTGTCCTGCAGCTTGAGGGTGGGGTCCCGCGTGGCCATCACCGCGCCCACCGTGCCCGCCGCGACCACCGCGCCCACTCCCGCCCAGACGTACCAACGCCCGTACCAGGGCTTGCTGGAGCTCTCCACCTCCGCGTCCGGCGAGTCGTTGTCGAACGACAGAGCCGGGTTCGGCTCGTCCGGCATCGACGTCGAGGGGTCCAGCACCGGCGGGGTGCGCGGAGAGTCCCCGGCACGCGCCGTGTTGCTCGCCAGACCCGTGTCCACCGCCGGGCGCATCCGCCCGGTCAGCTCGTAGTTCGTCCCGGCCAGCACGTTGATGTTGTGGACGTGGGACTTGTAGCCCTCGGCGCGGAACTCGATTTCGCGCGAGCCGGGCTTGAGGAGGATGTCGCTCAGCGGCACCGTGCCCACCTCGACGTCGTCCACCAGCACCACGGTGCCGGCCACGTCCGCGAGCGCTCGCGCGAAGCCCATGGTGGCCTCCAGCGCCACCTTGACCTCAGTCTGCGTGCCCTCCTTCACGTCCAGCCGCCGCGTGTATTCCGCGTAGCCCGGCTTGCGGACCACCAGCGTGTGCTCGCCCGGCGTCACCGTCAGTTGCGTGGGAGCCGGCGTGAGCACCCCCACGTCGCGACCATCCAGCGTCAGCCGCGCACCCCGGACGGGGCCGCCGATGAACACCGCCAGCTCCGTCTTCACCGGGGCCAGCGGCGCCAGCAGGCCTTCGTCGGGAGGCGGCAGGTTCTTCTTCTTGCTGCCCCTCGCGGTGGCCGGAGCCTTGGTGCGCGCGGGCTTCTTCGTCACCTTCTCCGCCTTCTTCTTCTTCACCACCTTCGTCTTGCCCGCCTTCGCCTTCGACGACTTCGACGGCGTGAGGGGGGCCAGGAGGTCATCGGCCTGCGCGAGCGCGGAAGACGGGGCCACCAGGGCGGCCACCAGCGAAAAGAGGACGAGGCGTCGAATGCTCATGACGGACCGAAGGTTAGAGAGTCGTCCAAGGGGAATCAAACGAAGTCCCTCCCAACCGTCCATTCAGCCAATATCCGCGCCCCATGCACCGCGCCCTGCCCTCATTGGCCCTCGGCTTCAGTGTCCTCTGTCTCACGGCGTGCCCCGCCAAGGCTCCTCCCACCGTGGAGACACGGCCCCCACCTCCGCCCCCTGTGCGCGTCCCCGCGGGGTGCGAGAGCAGCCAGGCAGGCGAGTACCGCCACGCCGAGAATCCGGCCTTCCGCTACCACGGCGAAGATGATGGCGGGACGCTGTCACTGGCCGTGGTGCGAGCCCGCGCGGACGGCGACGCGGGCACGGAGTCCCCCGACTCGAGCACCGCGTCCATCATCCTCGAGCGCACACCCGGAGGTTTCGTGGGCGAGACGCGCGCCACGGGCTTCACCGGCTCGGGAGCACCCTGCCCCGTCGCGTTCCCCACGGAGCTGGTGGCGTGTGACGACGCGGGCCTCACGCTGCGCGCGGTGGCCAGCACGTCCATCGACGAAGGGTGCCGGCCTTCCCGCTCCGGTCCGCCTCCAGTGAGGCTGCGGCAGGTGCTGCTGCGAGACCCGCCGGACGCGGGCCTCTAGGGACACAAGCCACCGCGCCCCGATGCGCAGGGGCGCGGCGCGAGTCACCTTCAGGCGGCGCGGCGGGCCTGCTCCTCGGCGGGATTCACCGCGGGGCTGGCGTCGCTGAGCTTCACGCGGCCGGCGAGCCCCTGCAGCAGGCTGGAGATGCCCACGTAGAGGAAGCCCGCCTGGAACAGGATGATGAAGGGCAGCGACGTGTAGATGCGCGCGTCGATGGCGAACCACAGCGCCCCGGTGAAGTACGCCGCGAACAGCAGCTCCACCACCGGCATCAGCGTCTTGCTGCCGCGGTACGCCTTCTTCACCGCGATGACCTTCTTGCCCTCGGCGCCCGTCTTCGGCGTGCGGGCGAAGCCCGACTGCTGGTTGAGCAGCGCCTCCGCCACGGCCTTGGCGTTGTTGATGGCCAGGCCGATGCCCAGGCTCATCAGGAACGGCAGGTACTTCACCCGCTCCCAGCCCGTCACGCCCCGCTCCCGCTGCGCGGCGACGTAGAAGAAGCACACGCTCGCCGTCGCGGAGATGAAGAAGGGCAGGTCCAGGAACAGCGTGCCGTAGAGGCCGTGCTGGAAGCGCACCACCATGCTGATGGGCATCAGCACCGACAGCAGCACCATCAACAGATAAGCCATGTTGTTGGTGAGGTGGAAGAACGCCTCGCGCTTCACCGCCAGCGGCAGGTCGCTCTTGAGGATGGTGGGGAGCAGCTTCTTCGCCGTCTGGATGGAGCCCTTGGCCCAGCGGTGCTGCTGGCTCTTGAAGGCGTTCATGTCCACCGGGACTTCGGCCGGGGAGATGACCTCCGGGAGGAACACGAACTGCCAGCCCTTGAGCTGAGCGCGGTAGCTCAGGTCCAGGTCCTCGGTCAGCGTGTCGTGCTGCCAGCCACCCGCGTCCGCGATGGTGCCGCGACGCCAGATGCCGGCGGTGCCGTTGAAGTTGAAGAAGCAGCCGGAGCGGTTGCGCGCCGTGTGCTCGATGATGAAGTGGCCGTCCAGGAAGATGCTCTGGGCCTGCGTGAGGATGGAGAACTCACGGTTGAGGTGCCCCCAGCGCACCTGCACCATGCCCACCTTCGCGTCGGAGAAGAACGGCACCGTGCGCAACAGGAAGTCAGGGCTCGGCACGAAGTCCGCGTCGAACACGGCGACGAACTCGCCCCGCGCCGACTTCAGCCCGTGCTCCAGCGCGCCCGCCTTGAATCCCTCGCGGTTGACGCGGTGGATGTAGACGATGTCGTGGCCCTTCTGCCGGTGCCGCTCCACGCACGCCCGGGCGATCCCACACGTCTCATCCGTTGAGTCGTCGAGAACCTGGATTTCCAGGAGCTCGCGGGGGTAGTCGATGCGGCACACCGACTCCACCAGACGCTCCACCACATACATCTCGTTGAAGATGGGGAGTTGGATGGTGACGCGTGGAAGCTCCTTCAAAGGGCTCTTGGGCGTCGGCAGCTTGAACTTGTGCCGGTAATACAGGAACGCCATTCGGTACCGGTGCGAGCCGTAAACCGCCAGCACGCACAGGACGCTGAAATAGACGCCCAGGAAGATGATCTCGACGGTGGTCATCAGTGACGCTCAGCCCCTCCCGCGCAGCCCCCGTGGCCCGCGGTCCTTCCTTGCGTGGCGGCATCGGAATCCCGTCTCACGCCGACCGCCGCCTCCTGGGTCCGCTGAGCCCCCGTCCCGTATGTGCCCGAAAAGACAAGGCTTTAACCATCCAGGACTGATCGCGCCGGACAATAGGGAGGCGTCAAGGACGTGTCAAATTATTCCCAGAGTTTGAACGTTCCGTTCAGGTCCGGGGTGACACCTCGCGTTACCGGGGCTTCGAGGAGATCCAAGGGGTTGGCGCCGGGGCTGAGGCGGCGCCAGGACTCGGACTACCCGGAAGGTCAGCTCACCGCGCGGCGAGGCTCGGAGATGGTGGGAGCGGGGGCGACCACGGGCGCGTCCATGACACCCGCCTCGTCCCGCGTCGCCAGCGCGAGGATGCGCTCGACGAGCTCCGGGAACTCCACGCCCGCATGGGCGGCAATCTTGGACAGCAGGCTGGTGGGGGTGAAGCCGGGCAGCGTGTTGGCCTCCAGCACCACGTCGTTGTCGGTGTCGGAGCACAAGAGGTCCACTCGGGCGTACCCCCGGCAGCCCAGGGCGCGGTACGCGGAGAGCGCCAGGGCCTCCACATTGGCCACGCGCGTGGCGGACAGGCGGGGCGGCAGGAAGTAGCGCGCGCCGCCCTTGTACTTGGCCTCGAAGTCGAAGCCCTCGCGAGGAGTGCCCACCTCGCAGCTGCCCAGCACCTTGTCGCCGAGGATGCCCACCGTCACCTCGCGGCCCGGAATGAAGCGCTCCACCAGCGCCTCGCCGCCGAAGCGGCACGCCTGGGCCACCGCCGCGACGAGCGACTCCGGCTCGCGGACGATGGACAGGCCCACCGACGAGCCGCCGCATGCGGGCTTCACGACGCAGGGGAAGCCCAGGTCGCCTTGCAGCTCCAGGGCGCGCGCGGCGTCGTCGCGACCCACGCGATACCCCTGGGGCGTGGGCAGGTTGTGCAGGCGGAAGAGCTTCTTGGCCATGGGCTTGTTCATCGCCAGCGCCGAGGCCAGCACGCCCGAGCCCGTGTACGGCAGCTCCAGCAACTCCAGGAGGCCCTGCACCCGGCCGTCCTCGCCCATGCGCCCGTGCAGCGCGATGAAGGCCACGTCCAGCTCCGCGGCGCGCAGCGCCCTGTCCAGACCCGGCCCCGCGAACACCCGGGTGACCTGATGGCCGCGGGATTCCAGCGCCGCGACCACGGCCTCTCCCGTCTTGAGCGAAATCTCCCGCTCCTCGCCCCACCCGCCCATCAGCACTCCGACGCGCTTGCCCATGTCGATGAAACCTCCTGGGCACACGACAGAGCACGGCGGATGCCAACCCCTCCCGGGAGGGTGGCCCCCCGGCTTCGCCTCGACAGTCCCCGTGGAGACGGGGGTTTGCGTCGGCAGGGGGGCCGCCAGGCGGGCGTGTCCCCGAGGACACGGCGCGGCAACCGGACCACGCGAAGCGAGGGGCTGTAGGAACTACCGCCCCTCGCGGCGGCGACTACGGCCCGGCGTCCACCGGGCCCGCGTCAACCGGACCCGCGTCCGTCTGCCCTGGCGAGCCCGCATCCGAACCGGAGTCCGTCTGCCCTGGCGAGCCCGCATCCGAGCCGGAGTCCGGAACGGCGCTGCTGTCCCGGACGCAGCTGTCGTCCTTGCAGATGAAGCCCTCCAGGCATTGGTTGCGGTCGTCACACGGCTGCCCCTCCTCGTCGAAGTCGACCAGGAGGCTGCACGCGGACAGGCCCAGGGACAGGGCCGCGAAGGGAATGAGGAAACGAAGGGGACGGCGCATGGCTAGTAATTCCGGAGATCGTCTTCGTCGATGGACGGCCGCTTCTTCTTCTCGTCTTCCTCGCGCTTGCGCTTCTCCTCTTCCTCGCGCTTGCGCTTGGCCTCCGACTCCTCCTCCTGCTTGCGGCGATCCTCCAGTTCGCGGCGCTGGCGCTCCACCTCTTCACGCCGCTTGCGCAGTTCCTCTTCGCGCTGGGCGGCCTCGTCGTCCTTGGAGCGGCGCGTGTCCTGCGAGCGCGTCGTGGGCGGCGGCGGGGTCGGCTCGCTCACCGGGGG
>NZ_VIFM01000428.1 GCF_006636215.1 Myxococcus llanfairpwllgwyngyllgogerychwyrndrobwllllantysiliogogogochensis
CCCACCACCAGCAACGACACCACCCACCCACCGCGCCACGACATGCCGCCCCCTACAGGAAAGACTGGGAGGGAGGGTGTGTCGCCAAGTCCCCGGTGCAAAGTGGCCCCAAGACCCACCTTGCTCGCCTGCTTGGAGTGACAGCGTGTGCGGTGTGACTTGCACCGTTGCTTCAGGCGGGAGGGAGTCTGTGCACTCCCTGCGCGGGACGCATGACCCGCGAGCGTTTCTCCCCCCGCCACGCCCGCGTTCAGGCTCCGGCTCCGCTGGGAGTCGTGGCGCGGGGCGCGAGCCTGTTGCCCGCGCCCCGCGCCCTCCAGGACTCAACCAGCGAGGCGCTTCGCTCGGAGTAGGAGTCCCGACACGCTACATGCAGGTCGGAAACTCCTCGCAGATGCAGTGCGGGCCAAGCTGGAAACATCGATAGAAACAAGAACAGCCCTCATCGTCGCACTGGTTTTGACACGCCTCCGCGCCAGCCTCGGCCTGCGCCGGGTGGAGTACGCCCAATGCACCTCCGGCCACGACTCCCACGACAAAGACCCACTTCTGGAATCCCTTGCGCATGACAAGCCTTTCGATGGGAACGGCACGCCAAAGATAACACCACGCATCCCCGCGTATCCACGGGGGAAACCTGTCATCCAGCAGACAAAGAACGAGCCATGTGCGACGGCTCATACCCCTGTATTGGATTGGCAATACCCACCCAACCCGTGACACATCGAGCCAACTACGTATGATCCACTACACCGGAATGAATGACTTTCCGTTGGGTTTCTGGCACAGTCTCAATACGACGTTGAGGAAGCTCGTAACAGGCTTCCGGTAGCGAGGGGGGTCGACCGGTTTCACGCGCATGGATTTGCCGCCACGGCATCAGTTGCCGTCCTCCCCATACAGACGGATGTGACACAGCCGTACGGGGTGCCCCCGTGAACACGGGAGTGCGCCGTGCGCAGGAAGGGCTCTTGCCTCGCGACGTGAGGGGCGGAGTTGACGAACCCGCAGAGGGAGGAGTCGTCCATGCCGGCAGCTCTCAGTTATCCGGGCGTCTATATCGAGGAAGTTCCCAGTGGGGTCCGCACCATCACCGGGGTTCCCACATCGATTACCGCCTTCGTGGGACGCGCGCAGCGCGGGCCGGTGAACGAGCCGGTCATCTGCAACGGGTACGGCGACTTCGAGCGCTCCTTCGGAAGCCTGTGGGAAGACAGCTCGATGAGCTACGCCGTCCGCGACTTCTTCCTCAATGGAGGCGGTCAGGCCGTCATCGTCCGGCTGGACAACGGCGGTGAGACGGCGGAGCTGAACCTCACCAACTCCGGCAACACGACGCTGGTGGCCGCGAACCCGGGCGCCTGGGGCGGCAAGCTCAGCGTGGTGGTGGACCACAACACGAAGAAGGACCCCGGCAACCCGCCCGCCGACGCGCTGCTCTTCAACCTCACCATCACCGACACGGGCACCCGCGCGGTGGAGAAGTTCATCAACCTCTCCATCGACCCGGCCAGTCCCCGCTACTTCCCCACCGTGCTGGAGCAGGGCTCCGCCCTCGTCCGGGTGGGCACGCTGCCCAACCCCGCCGTGCGCCCCGAGGAAGGCACGAAGACGCCCGCACCCGCGGACCAGGGCACGGATGGCGCCACGCTGACCATCACCCAGTTCACCACCGGCCCGAACCTGCGCACCAACAAGGAGGGGCTGTACGCGCTGGAGAAGGTGGATGTCTTCAACCTGCTGTGCATCTCCCCGCACGCGCTGGACGGAGACATCGAGCCGGGGCTGGCGACGGACGCGGCGGCCTACTGCGAGGAGCGGCGCGCCGTCTTCATCGCGGACCCGCCCGTGGCCTGGGACAGCGTCGCGGACGCGGTCTCCGGCTTCAACAGCAGCAGCCTGCGCAGCAAGAACGCGGCCCTCTACTTCCCGCGACTGGTCCAGGCCAACCCGCTGCGTGAGAACCAGTTGGAGATCTTCGCTCCCTGCGGCGCGGTGGCCGGAGTCATCGCCCGCACGGACACCCAGCGGGGCGTGTGGAAGGCTCCCGCGGGCCTGGACTCGCTCCTGACGGGCGTGCCGAAGCTGAGCGTGCCCCTCACGGACCAGGAGAACGGCCAGCTCAACCCGCTGGGCGTCAACTGCCTGCGCTCGCTGCCTGCCGCGGGCCGCGTGCTGTGGGGCGCGCGCACCACGCGCGGCAATGACCTGCTGGCCGACGAGTGGAAGTACCTGCCGGTGCGCCGGCTGGCGCTCTACATCGAGGAGAGCCTCTTCCGGGGCATCCAGTGGGTCGTCTTCGAGCCCAACGACGAGCCGCTCTGGTCGCAGATCCGCCTCAACGTGGGCGCCTTCATGCAGAACCTCTTCCGGCAGGGGGCCTTCCAGGGCCAGTCGCCCCGCGATGCGTACTTCGTCAAGTGCGACAAGGAGACCACCACGCAGAACGACATCAACCTCGGCGTGGTCAACATCGTCGTGGGCTTCGCGCCGCTCAAGCCGGCCGAGTTCGTCGTCCTCAAGCTCCAGCAGATGGCCGGCCAGGTCGCGGCGTAAAGGAGACCCATTCCATGGCTCAGTTCAGCGTCAACGCTCTGCGGTTCGACCCGTACAAGAACTTCAAGTTCCGCGTGAAGTGGGATGGCCGCTACGTCGCGGGGGTCAGCAAGGTGGGCGCGCTCAAGCGCACCACGGAGGTCGTCAAGCACCGCGAGGGTGGCGACCCCAGCAGCAGCCGCAAGTCCCCGGGCCGCAGCGAGTACGAGGCCCTCACCCTGGAGCGCGGCGTCACCCACGACACCGAGTTCGAGCGGTGGGCCAACAAGGTCTGGAACTACGGCTCCGGCCTGGGCGCCGAGGTGTCCCTCAAGGACTTCCGCAAGGACATCATCCTGGAGGTCTACAACGAGGCCGGACAGCTCGCCATCTCCTACAAACTCTTCCGCTGCTGGGTGTCGGAGTACCAGGCGATGCCGGACCTGGATGCCAACGCCAACGCGGTGGCCATCCAGACGCTCAAGTTGGAGAACGAGGGCTGGGAGCGCGACTACGACATCGCCGAGCCCACCGAGCCCAGCTTCAACGAGCCCAACCCCTGACCCGCTGAGGCTCCATGCGCTCGCTGACGGCTTCTGAGCTGCTGGGCGCATGGGAGGCGGGCCACCCGCACTCCGCGCCAGGACGCGCGCTCGCGCTCCTGTGCGCCGCGTGGCCGGAGCGGAGTCCGGGAGAGCTGGCGCGGCTCCCGGTCGGCGTCCGGGACTCGCTGCTGTTGGCGGCGCGGGAAGGCACGTTCGGCTCCGCGCTCGTGGGGCTGGTGTCGTGTCCGCCGTGCGGCGAGCAGGTGGAGCTGGCCTTCGAGGTGGGTGACATCCAGGTGCCGCAGGGCGCTCCTCCGCCGGAGGTGCTGGAGGTGGAGCACGCGGGCCACGCGGTGCGGTTCCGGTTGCCGGACAGCCGGGACCTGGCGGCGCTCGCGGCGGGACGAGGCGGCGCGGGGCGAGAGGGCGTGCTGGCGCGGTGTGTGGTGGAGGCACATCGGGAGGGGGCACACGTGGACACAAGGGCGCTGCCGGAGGACGTGATTCGCGCCATCGCCGACGCGATGGAGGCCGCGGACCCGCAGGCCCGGGTGGAGCTGTCCACCACGTGTCCCGCCTGCGGGCACCACTGGTTCGCGGCGTTCGACATCGCCGAGTTCTTCTGGAGGGAAGTGGAGGCGTGGGCCCAGCGCACCCTGCGCGACGTGCACACGCTGGCAAGACAGTACGGCTGGTCCGAGGAGCACATCCTGGGGATGAGCCCGTGGAAGCGGCAGCGCTACCTGGAGCTTGCGGGGACATGAGCGACTACTTGAGCCATCTGGTGGCACGTCAGTACCGCCCCACCGAGGGTGTCCGGCCGCGCATCACCTCGTACTTCGCACCCGAGGCGCAGGCCGTGGAGCGAGACGAGGCGTCCCTCGTCCGCGTTGACACGGAGCACGAGCAACCCGGCGCCCTGCCCCGCGCCCCCATCGGTCCAGTCCGGCCCCGACGCGAACCTTGGAGCGTGGTGGGGCAAACTCTCTCGGAAGCGCGGAGCACGGGCGGCCCGGGGCCCGTCGAGATTCCTGGCACCGTCGAGCCGGGAAGCTTCCCGCGTGGTGGGACACGGGGCGCATTGAGCCAGGTGCTCGACACGTCTCGCCGCGCGCCAGGTTCAGGGCCCGACGAGGCACAGGCAGAGGGGATGGGCCCACGCGAGAGGAGCTTCCCCAGTCCCACCAGAGTCGCGGCGGCGCCCCACGGGCGCGTCGACGAGGCACCGGGCCGCACGGGGCAGGCGGCACCGAAGGGCGCCCCCTCTCTCCCGTTCGAGTCACGCGCGAGTTCGCTCGCGACTCCCACCAGCTCCGTCATCCAGCGCAGCGGCATCGCTCATGGGGACTCGCCCGCGCGCGAGGCGTCGCCTCTCACCGAGGGACTCGTTGCGGGTGCGGCACCGCGCACGGACCTTCGCCCCGTGGCGGCGGCGACACCCGGGGCCGTGGCTCCGACGAGGAGCCCTGACGCATTCGCCGCGGTGCAGGTGGAGCACGCGAGGGACGGACAGGGGGCTGTCGCGCGGCCCTCCAGCGTACCGGCGGAGTCATCGGTGGAGGAGGGGCGCTCGCGCACCTTCACGACTTCGGAGCAGGGTCCGTTCGACGCGCGACCTGTCACGTCGGCGGTGGGGCGTGCCCGGGCGTTGAGCGTGGCGCTGGAGACGTCGGCGCCCGCTCCGTCCGCGCGGTCCTCCACGGGGACGACGCGGCAGGAGTCGGCCGAGAGTCCGGCTTCGAGGAACACGTCGCAGGCCCCGGCGGAACCGGTCATCCAGGTCACCATCGGCCGCATCGAGGTCCGCGCGGTGACGCCCGCCGCGCCCGCCAGGAGCGCGCCCACGCGGCCCTCCCCGTCGCCGTCGCTCGAGGAGTACCTCGCGCGCCGCAACGGAGGTGGACGGTGAGCAACTCCCTCTCCATCGCCACGGTGACGGCGACGCTCCGCACGCTCCTCTTCAACCACCTCCAGGTGGACACCCCGGACGTCGCGGTGACGACGCTGCCTCCGGACAAGGCGCGGGCCCGCGACGCCACCCACCACCAGCTCAACCTCTTCCTCTTCCAGGTGAGCCACGACGTCTCGTTGCGCAACATGGAGTTCCCGCCGAAGTCGAAGCCCGGCGAGTCCGGCTTCCCGCCCCTCGCCCTGCGCTTGACCTACGTGCTCACGCCCTACGCGCCGTCCGACGACGACGTGGAGAGCCACAAGCTGCTGGGCAAGGCGATGAACGTCCTCCACGACCATCCGCTGCTCGGGTCCGAGGAGCTGCGCGTCGCGGTGCCCGGCAATGACCTGTACCGACAGGTTGAACGCGTGCGCATCACCTCGGAGCCGCTTTCGCTGGAGGAACTCTCCAAGCTCTGGACCATGTTCCAGACGCAGTACCGCGTGTCCGTCGTCTACCAGGCCTCCGTGGTGCTCATCGAGAGCACGCGCCCGCACCGCGCGCCCCTGCCCGTGCTGCGTCCGGTGCTGACCGTCCTGCCCGACACGCTGCCGCCCTTTCCACTCCTCGAAGCCGTCACGCCGCCGCAGCAACAGGCGAGCGCGCGGCTGGGGGACGTGCTGGTCCTCACCGGGCAGTACCTCGCCGGGGGCACCGTGGGGGTGCGCTTCTCCCATCCGCTCTGGACCGCGCCGGTGACCCGGCCCGCCACGGACGTCACGGCCTCGCGACTGACGGTGGCCATTCCGAACGACGCTGTCGGCTGGCCCTCGGGCACCTATGGGGTGTCCGTGGTCATCACCGATGCGAACAACGTGGAGCACACCACCTCCGCGCTGCCGCTGACGCTCGCGCCCCGCCTCACCTCCATCACCCCCAACCC
>NZ_VIFM01000429.1 GCF_006636215.1 Myxococcus llanfairpwllgwyngyllgogerychwyrndrobwllllantysiliogogogochensis
GGGGCGGTGAGGCAGCAGGGCCAGCATCCCGCACCGTGGAGGCCGTGAGGGGCGCGCTGGGCCTCTCCGCGTTCGCGGCAAGGCGCAGGGCCATGTAGCCCGCCAGCGAGGCCACAACGAGCCCCAGGGCGGCCACGGCCCCCGCTACGCGTCGCCCTCGGGATTGCTTCGGCACCGGGGCCGGGGCCACTTCCTGGGGAACGTCGTTGTGGGGTGCCTCGGACGCAAGCGGGAGCTGGGGCCTAGGGACATGAATCGGCACCCTCCACGCCTCGCCCTCTTCCGACAGCAACGCCTCCAACTCGCGCCGCATGACTTCCGCCGTGGGGGCGCGCTTCTCGGTCTGCCGGTCAATGAAGTGCATCGCAGCCGCGCTCAGTGAGTCGGGCACTCGCGGATTCAACGCGTGCGGTGCTGGGGGAGGCCACTGGGCGCCCACCAGGGTGCGCGGCGCCTCGCTCTCGGGCTGGGGATTTGTCAGCAAGTCATAGAGGCAGACGCCCAGCGCGTACACGTCGTCGGTCGCCTTGAATTCGTAGCGCGCGCCGTGCTCGTGCCCATGCTCGCGGAGGAAGCGCGCCGCCTCGGGAGAACGGTAGCGCCGGGTGCCGGGGGGCAAGGGCGTGTCCGTCAGCTCTGGAGCAAGCGTGTAGTCCCCCACGCTGAAGTCCAGGACGAAGGGCTCCCCATCCGAAGCGCGCACGAGGATGTTCCCCAACTTCAAGTCGCGGTGAAAGACGCCGCGCACATGGAGGTGGGCCAAAGCCCCCGCGAGCTTGCCGAACACCCGGGCCACCTCATGCGCCGTGGGGTGCGTCTTCTCCACCCACTCCCCCAGCGTATAGCCCTCCACGTAGTCGAGGACGACGTAGAGCCACCCCTGGGTTGGGTGCTGCCAGCGTCCGTGTGCGTGAACCTCCACGACGTTGGAGTGTCCGCTCACCTGGGACAGGCACACCATCTCACGCAATAGCCGCGCGTCGGCCTGCTCAGCGTCCCCGCTACTGGCGCGGTGCATGGCCATCTTCATCGCGAAGCGGTGGCCTTCCTTCTCCACGAGGTAGACGGCGCCGAAGCTCCCCGCGCCCAGCGGTTTCACGACGCGCCAGCCGTCCACTGTCTGCCCGGGTTGCAGGTGCGCCGGGCTCAGCCCTATCAACATGGAAGGCGGTTCTAGAACGAGATGCGGGGAATAAGAAGACTACGCCCGCCCTCATTGTCGCGAAGTTCCAACCGGAGGGCCGCACCTTCCGACCAGTTGGGCGCCCCAGTCTCCACCACTACGAGGGCCACCTCACCCGGTTCAATCCGAGGCTCCCTCATGCGCACCGCGAGCACGTTGACGCGCTCGCCGCTCGCGACCACGGAGAGCCGCGCCTCCACAGGCCTCCAGGGTTGAGCGCCAGTGTTGCGGACTCGGAGGGCAACAGCTCCCCACCCACTTGCGCGGTACGTCACGACATCCCGAGAGACCACGTCTCCCCTCCCCTGGGACAGCAGCCTCTCCGGCTCACCAGCCTTGACGCCCAGTTTGTCCAGGAGGCCCGCGAAAATCATCCCAGCCGGGCCGCTCGCCACGCTTCGGGCACGGAGCGCTTCCAACTCGGCATCCTTGGCCGCACAGGCGACGCGGACCTCGTCCAGCTCGGCCTGAATCGCTTCTGCGGCGCGAGGCAGGCGCGACACCATCACCTGCGCGTCCACCTCGGCAGGGTGCGTGACGAGCGAGAACACGACGCGGGCAGGTGCGGCGCCATCCGCGAAAGTGACGGTCAGCTCCACGCTTCGTCCGGGCCCCAGATCCATCGCGGGCTTGAGGAAGATGGCCCGTGCTGTGACCTCGAAAAGCGCGAACCGGCTTCCAGCGCCCCCGGCCATCACCGCATCACGGTCTACAGGGGAGTCGAACTCCAACGCGGTGAGGTAGTCCGAAGCGACGTGCAGCTCCACCGGCTTGTCGGCGGTGGACACCGTGAGCGACACCCGCCGCCGCTTCATCTCTCGCCCGCGTAGGGACTCCTGGGCCTCCGCCGTGGCCGAGAGCCCCACGAGGAGCACGAGGGGCAGGGCAAGCCGGGCAAGTGACGGGAACACGCGCGGGCGACCTCCAAGGGACATGGCGGAACCGTACCAGGAAGCACACGACTTCCAGCGGTTCTCTGTTTGTCCTGACGCGGGGGAGGGACGCCGGTTTCCATCAAGATCTGCCGCCCGCGCCCCTTAAAACTCCCGGCGCCGCTCGGAGCGCTCGGCCTCACGCGGCATGTGTTCAGGAACTTCGCGAACCAGTGCGCCACGCTGAACACATCGAGCTGGGGGCCTCACGGTTTTCCAGGGAGTTTTCTCGGCGTGTACCACCGCCAAGCAAGGCGTGAAGGGACCTCGCTCCGGAAATCCGAACCGGGGGGGCCTGCCCTGAACCACTCCCGGAATCCGCACCCATTTACCGAGGGCAAGCCACGGACAGACGTGGCCAGGAAAAGGCCCAGGAAATTCGTCGCGTGAGCCACTCGCGGAAACCGCACGCATTTACGGGGAGACAGCACACCGTCAAACGCGGCCAGCGAAGGCCCAGCGGAGCCAGTCGCGGAAAGCGTCCCCATAAAGAGAGTTGAAGGAGAACAACGCATGCTTGAACAGGTTGAGCAGTACCGCCCCCACGTCATTGCCGCGCTCACCAACGCCGCTCCCCAAGGGCTCACCGTGAAGGAGCTGTGCGGCGCGCTCGGAGCGGGAGAGCAGGCCATCCGCCGTTGCCTCGCGGCGCTCGTTCTGACGGGCGTCCTGCGCGAGTCCGCACGGTACACGCCCGGCGCTCGTGGTGCAGTGCCCCGGGCCTACAGCCTTGCCGCGAGGGGCCAATGAACGCGCGCTGTCCCCAGCCCCGTCGCGGTCATGACGGAATGACTGACGGACAGTGGTCTCTCCTCTCCCTTCTCTCTCTTCTTCTTAGGAGTGAGAGGACTCCGTCATTCCGTCATGAAGAGGGTCACTTTCAGAGGAGAAATAGCCATGACGGAGCTGTGACGGGCCAAACACGCGTCCGTCATTCCGTCACGGCAGCGCCCCAGCTTCATCGCCCGCTTCGGTCAGCCGCGAAGCCCTCCAGCGTCGCCGCGCCTGTGCAACGCCGCGCCGTGGCCGTGCCTCCATCCAACCCCTCACCCCCGCACCCCATGACCTGGACTCTCTGCATCACACCCTCGCGCTTCACCCCGGACCAACTCTCCATCCTGGAGTTCTCGTCCATCGATGACCTCATGTCGGAGTTCTTCGAGGACGCCACGGACCCGATGCTTCGCGCGGAGAAGAACGGTCACGCGATCATCCCCGCGCGGCCCTGCCCCCCTCGCGCTGATGGCCTCTACGAAGGCAAGGGCGGCGACCCCACGCCCACCCCATACAGGCGCAATGCGAACTTCTCGCACGTCACCTTGGCCGTCGTGGACTTCGATTGCGAGGAACAGTCCGCGCTGGATTCGTGGCTCGCGGGCCTGCGCCAGCGTGGCCTCTGGTTCGTTGCGTACCCGACCCACTCGTACGGGCAGCCCACCAAGCCCATCCGCTACCGCGTCGTCCTGCCGTTCAGTGAGCCCGTCGCTGTTGGCTCGCCCAGTAGGTGGGCCGATAGCCTCTGGCCGCGCCTCATGGACTCCCTGGGGCTCGCCTCTCAGGCCACAGCCGCGTTGAAGGCGGATCCAGCCTGCAAGGATGTGGCGCGGCTCTACTACCTCCCGAGCTGGAACCCGTCGAACGCAACCCCGCGCCCCGCCCCCGAGCATCACCAAGGTCAACCGCTCGACGTGGAGGCGCTGTTTGGGCCCCTGCTGCGTCAGCCCTTCGCGCGCTACGTCGAGCGCCCTAGCGAGCAGCATGTCACCGGAGCCGTGCCCGTGGACCTCCAGGCCATTCGGAAACGACTGCGCCGCTTCAGGCGTAAGGACTACTGCCAGGCCATCGCGCAGATGGACGCAGGCGAAGTCCTCATTCTCGATGGGCAGCGCCACCTTGGCATCAACAGGCTGACGGAGATGCTGGCCCGAGTTGCCGCGCCCGATGAAAGCTCGGAGAGTCTTCTGGCCATCGCCCAGCGCTCGCTTGACGCACTCGCCAGCCTGGAGCCCTCCCGCGATGTCTGGGGCGAGGCGCTTCGAGGGTTGGACGGAGCACGCGCCAAGCTCCAGCAGTGGGACCTTCAGCGGAAGGCCAACCGAGAAGCGGAAGAAGCCGCATGGCGTCGCACCGTCATGCTCGTGGCCACCTCCAACCACCGACGTGGGAGCACCCCGTGACTCCGAACTGCCCCAATGAAAACGAGGTTGCGCCTGCCACCGACTATGAAGCGGCTCTTGCCGAGGTGGCCAAGCTCCCTCTCGTGAAGGTCGTCCCGCTGGAGCGCTACCTCACGCGCCGCCCGGGTGGACGGGCTTTCAACTCAGACCTTCTCACCCAGAAGGCCGCCGAGGATTACCTGATGCTGCGCGAACTCCTGTCCTCTCGCGCCACATGGCCGCGCGGCGCCAGCCCCCTGGCTGCATCACCCAACGTGCCGAAGCTGTGCGTCGGAGTGATGGGGCTCGAATGCCGCCCCAACGCACCGGAGCTGTTGGTACGCGAGGACGACATGTACGCGGTCAATACATGGGAAGCGCCGACGCTCACTCCTGCGCCGGGCGAGTGGCCTGATGTGCGGCGGGTCCTCCTCTGGCTCGCGGAGGATGAAGCTGGGCTCGACTGGCTCCTGAACTGGATTGCGTTCAAGGTCCAGAACCCGGGCTCCAAGCCGGGAACCGCAGTCCTGCTTCAAGGCCCCCCGGGCACCGGGAAGAACGTGCTCTATCGCATCCTGGCTCACGTGCTCGGCCCCTCGAACTGCGTCCAGATTGGGGAGGCGGACCTCGCCAAGCCCTACAACCACCACTTCGCCACGAAGCTGTTGGTCTTCGCCAACGAACTGCTCGACAACCACAAGCGCGGTGGGGCGCTGGGCGACGGGCTCAAGGCGACCATCACCGATGGCGAGGTGTTCCTGGAGAGCAAGGGCGTTGGCCGCACCCCAGCGGTCAACCGCGTCGCGCTCATCGCGGCGACCAACCGCTCCAAGCCCATCGAGCTTGAGGAGAGTGACCGGCGCTGGACGGTCTTCCACAACAAGACGAAGCCCGCCGAGTACCAACACCCCGACCTGGGGATGACCCACCGGGATTTCTTGGAGGCGCTCCATGCGCAGGGCGCTGATGACGCCTTCACACCGGAGTTCATGCGGCAGGTAGCAGCCTTCGCCTATGAGATGGGCACCTACGTCGTGGACATGAAGCGAGTCCGAAGACCGCACACGAACGCCTCCCGCGATGAACTCCAGCAACTCAGCGAGCCTGTGACGGAGCAATTCCTCCGCGAACTCAGCGAGAGCGCCGACCCGGACCGCCAGCTCTACGATTGGGCGTCTTACGAACCTCGTGGCAACGCAATCTGGCACTCCCCTCCGGGTCCCCGGGTCGGCAAGACGCAAGCGTTCGTAAACGACGCCCTCTTCATTGCCGTGGTCGGGTTCTGCAAGTCCATCGGGCAGCGGCACCCACCTCAGAAACGAACTTTCCTGGTCGCGTTGAAGTCAGCGGGCTGGGTTGAGCAGCGAGACAGCAAGAGTCGGGGTTGGCTCCCGCCGTGGCACGCGACACGTAGCGACGCACCAGCGACGGACGCCGCGAACGTTGTTCCCTTCAGCCCGTTGCGCACCCCGCCCGCGCCATGCCCCGTCAGTGCGCATCCCGTCACGCCGCATCTGAGTCCCCCTACTGAGAACACCCCATGAGTACATGCCCGCCCCAGGGCTCGCACGGGCCCGAGTTCC
>NZ_VIFM01000042.1 GCF_006636215.1 Myxococcus llanfairpwllgwyngyllgogerychwyrndrobwllllantysiliogogogochensis
GTTCATGAAGGAGTCCATACCCCATTCATGAGTGGGGCCGATGGCGGCCAATGCAATGAGGGCCTGCCCGCCCAGCCCTCCGTCGCCCATTCCCTCTTCGGCCTACCCCTGATGCAGTAGTGCTAGGCATCCAGCCGTTCCGGGACGACGTTGCGCCGGGAGAACATGGTCTCCAGACAGCGTCCCCGCGCCGGTTCAGCACGCAGCTCGCGGTGTGATTCCCGGAGTTACACCGTGACTCCACGGGCTCCGACTTCCTCGGGCCCGCGCGCGAATCTCCCCTGGCGCTCCGTCTCACCCACGAGGGCCTACCCATGGCACAGGCCCTGCAGCCCTCTCTATCGTGCAATCAACTCTCGACATGTCCCAGCCAGCCCTCTCCCCTGTGTGGCGATGCGGCTCGATGAGGCACGTGGCTCTCATGCTGGCGCTGCTCTCTCCGGTGGCGGCGCTGGCCCAGGAGGACGCCCGCGCGCCAGCCATGCAGGCCACCTCCATGCCGGCGCTGTTGACTGACCCAACGCTTGCGCAGCTCCTCACGGAAGCCCTTGAGGCGCGCCCTGAGCTGCGTCAGGCCAAGGCACAGGTCCAGGCGGCACAGGAGCGCGTTCCCCAGGCGGGTGCCCTTCCGGACCCGGTCCTGCAACTGGGCATCCAGAACGACGGCTTTGGCGAGCTGATGATCGGCGAGATGGAGGGCAGCTACTACAGCATCATGGCCTCACAGGCCGTGCCCTTCCCTGGCAAGCGTTCGCTGCGTACCGAGGTCGCACGCCTGGGGGCCAAGGCCGCGTCAACGCAAGTCCTGCGAGCGCGGCTGTCTATCGAGGCTGAGGTGCGCCGTGGCTACCTCGACCTGGTGCTGACGCGCGAGCGGCTCAGGCTGTTGGACCGGCTTGAGGCGCTCTGGAAGCAATCCGCCGAGACAGTCCGCATCCGCTACGAAACCGGTAAGGGCGCCCAATCCGACCTGCTGCGCTCCCAACTCGAACTCAACCGGCTGCGTCAGCGCCGGGTGGCACTGAACGCCGACGAGCGCACCCGGGTGCAGACCCTGAACCGGCTGAGTGGCCGGCCTCTTGATGCGCCCCTGCCCACCACTCTGCGCGTGCGCGACCTGGGGGTGCCGGAGTTCGGTGACGCCGAATCAGCGACGAAGGACGCGCTCGCCCGCAGCCCCGAGCTAGCCCAGGCGCGCGCAACGGTGGAGCAGGCCAGCCAGCAGGTGGCGCTGGCGCGACGTGAGCGCCTGCCCGACTTCACCGTGAGCGCGGGAGTCATGCCCCGTGGCGGCGACTTCCCACCCATGTGGCAGGCCAATGTCGGCGTCACCCTGCCCATCTTCTCCGGGAGGAAGCAAAACCGCGCGGTAGCGGAGAGCCGCGCCAATGCCGAGGCCACCACTCAGGCCACGGAGGCAGTGGAGCAGGTGCTGCGGCTGCGGGTGCTGGAGCGCCTTACCGCCCTGGCCGCGCTGCGCGACACGGTGACCCTCTTCCGCAGTGGCATCTTGATGCAGTCGTCAGCGACCGCCGAGAGCACCCTGACGCAGTACCGCGTCGGACGCGCCTCGTTCGCCTCGGTGCTGGAGGCCAACACCGGCATCATCCGCGACGAGGAGGAGTACCTGCGGACGCTCGTGGATGCGCAGCGCCTCGCCATCGCCCAGGCCGAGGTGAGCCTGGAGCCCGTCGGCTCCATCGCTGCGGGCGGCCTCGGCTCGGGCGGCATGCCCGGAGCGGGCAGCACCCCGTCGGGCCCCGCCCCCGCCGCCTCGTCTGGTGGCACTGCCGGCGCCGCTCCCGCCGCCGCCTCCTCGTCTTCCATGTCCGGAATGTAGTTCTGGAGAACCCATGTCTCTTGAGAACCCTTCGCCGTCCCCCGCGCGCCGCCGCTTCGGAGCCGCCGCGCTCGCCGCCGCGGCGCTGGCCAGCGCCGTCCTGGGCGGAGGCGCCGTGCACCTGCTGTCCTACCAGGATGAGGCGCATGAAGCCCTCGCGCCGGCTCCCTCGGCCAGCTCCACCCCATCCGCCTCCGAGCCAGCCGCCACTCGCTACCAGTGCCCGATGCACCCGAGCATCGTGCAGGACCACCCGGGCAAGTGCCCCATCTGCGGCATGGATCTGGTGGCGCTTTCGCCGGCTGCTCCCGGAGGCGAGGGAGCCGCAATGGTGCAGGGGCTGGCCCCCGTCACCATCGACGCCTCGCGCCAGCAGCTCATTGGCCTGCGCACCGCTCCGGTGACGGAGGGCAAGGTCGGGGGCACCTGGCGGACCAACGGCCGCGTGGCCGTGGACGAAACCCGCGTGCGCCGCGTCAACATGAAGGTCGCCGGCTTCGTCGAGCGCGTGCACGCGGACTTCACCGGCAAGCCCGTGCGCCAGGGTGAGCCGCTCCTCTCCCTCTACAGTCCCGAGTTGCTCGCCGCGCAGGAGGAGTACCTGCTGGCCCTGCGCACCCGCCAGGCCCTGGGCGAAGCCGAGGGAATGGCCACGGACGGCGACACGCTGGTCGCGGCGGCCCGACGCAAGCTGCTGCTGTGGGACGTGCCGCCGGCCGCCCTGGAGCGGCTCGCCCGCGCGGGCGAGGCCACCCGCACCCTCACCCTGGTGTCGCCCATCTCGGGCGTCATCACCAAGAAGGATGTCGTGGAGGGAGCGCGCCTGGAGATGGGTGCCACGCCCTATGAGGTCGTCGACCTGTCGCGCGTGTGGGTCCTCGCGGACGTGTACGAGAGCGAGCTGCGCCACGTGAAGGTGGGCATGCCCGCCAATCTCCAGCTCAAGGCCTTCCCCAACCGGGTATTCGCCGGGAAGGTGGCCTTCCTGGACCCTGTGCTGGAGCCGGCCACGCGCACCGTCAAGGTGCGCCTGGAGTTCCCCAACCCTGACGGCGACCTGCGCCCCGAGATGTTCGGTGAAGTGGTGCTCCGCGGCATGACGCGGGACGCGCTGAAGATTCCGTCCGACGCCGTCGTTCCCACCGGCACCACCCAGGTCGTCTTCCTGGCGCTCGGCGACGGGCGCTTTCAGCCCCGCGAGGTCCGCCTGGGCGAGTCGGATGGAAAGAGCGTGGAGGTGACGTCGGGCCTGAAGGCCGGCGACCAGGTCGTCACCGGCGCCAACTTCCTCGTCGACTCCGAGTCGCGCCTGCGCGCGTCGCTGGCCGTGCTGGCCTCCTCTTCATCCGGCAGCGCCACGGCAGAGCCACCCCCCTCCTCGCCTCCGGCGAATGCTCCCCCGGCCCCCTCCGGCCACGAAGGTCACTGAGCCATGATTCGCGCCATCATCCGCTTCTCGGCGGAGAACAAGTACCTGGTCATCGCAGCCACCGTGGTGGCGCTCATCGGCGCTTGGTGGACCATGCGGAACATGCCGCTGGACGCGCTGCCCGACCTGTCCGACACCCAGGTCATCGTCTACGGCCGGTGGGACCGCAGCCCCGACATCATCGAGGACCAAGTCACCTACCCCATCACCACCGCGCTGCTGGGCGCCCCCAAGGTGAAGGCGGTGCGCGGCTTCAGCGACTTCGGCTTCAGCTACGTGTACGTCATCTTCGAGGACGGCACGGACATGTACTGGGCACGCACGCGGGTGCTTGAGTACCTGTCGAAGATAACGCCGCAGCTTCCGCAGGACGTGAAGGTGGAGCTGGGCCCGGACGCCACCAGCGTGGGCTGGGTGTTCCAGTACGCGCTCGTGGACAAGAGCGGCAAGCACCGGCTGGACGAGCTGCGCTCCTACCAGGACTGGTTCCTCCGGTATCAGATTCAAAGCGTACCCGGCGTCTCCGAGGTGGCCACCGTGGGCGGCCAGGTGCGCCAGTACCAGGTGACGGTCAACCCCAACACCCTTGCCAGTTACGGGCTGTCGCTAGACGCGGTGGTGCGCGCCGTCCGTCAGGGCAACAACGACGTGGGTGGACGGCTCGTGGAGGTGGCCGGGCGCGAGTACATGGTCCGGGGCCGTGGCTATGTGAAGAACGTGGAGGACATCGAGAAGCTCGTCCTCAAGGCCCAGGGCGGCACCACCGTCACCATCAAGGACGTGGCCAGCGTGGCGTTGGGCCCCGAACTGCGCCGTGGCGTGGCCGACCTGGACGGTGAGGGGGATGCGGTGGGCGGCATCGTGGTGATGCGCCAGGGAGAGAACGCCCTCAACGTCATCGAGCGCATCAAGGCGAAGCTCGAGGAGCTCAAGCCTTCGCTGCCCGAGGGCGTGGAGGTCGTCACCACCTATGACCGCTCGGACCTCATCGAGCGCGCCATCGACACGGTGACGCACAAGATGGTGGAGGAGATCATCATCGTCTCCATCATCATCCTCATCTTCCTGTGGCACGCGCCTTCGGCCCTCGTACCCATCGTCACGATTCCCGTGTCGGTAGCGCTGGCGTTCATCCCCATGTACGCGATGGGGCAGAACGCCAACCTCATGTCGCTGGCCGGCATCGCCATCTCCATCGGCGTGCTCGTGGACGGCGCCATCGTCGAGGTGGAGAACGCGTACAACAAAATCCACCACTGGATTAAGGACGGGAAAAAGGGCGACTTTCACCAGGTGCGCCTGGAAGCGCTGATGGAGGTGGGGCCGGGCGTCTTCTTCAGCCTGCTCGTCATCGCCGTGGCCTTCATGCCCATCTTCACGCTGGTGGACCAGGAGGGCCGCCTCTTCCGCCCGCTGGCGTACTCGAAGAACCTGGCCATGGCCATCGCCGCGCTGCTGGCGATTACGCTCGACCCCGCGATGCGGATGCTCTTCGCCCGCGTGGAGCCCTTCCGCTTCCGCCCGAGGCTCCTGGCGTCGGTGGCCACCACGGCCCTGGTGGGCAAGTACTACTCCGAGGAGCGGCACCCCATCAGCCGGCTGATGCACCGGCTCTACGAGGGCCCCTGCCGCTTCGTGGTGCGCCACGCCAAGGCCACCATCGCCGTGAGCGTGCTGCTGGTCGCCACCACCATCCCCGTGTACCTGCACCTGGGCAGCGAGTTCATGCCGCCGCTCAACGAGGGCACCATCCTCTACATGCCTTCGGCGGTGGAGCCCGGCATGTCCGTCGCCGAGGCGCAGCGCGTGCTGCAAGTCCAGGACAAGCTGCTCATGCGCTTCCCCGAGGTCGAGCGCGTCTTCGGTAAGGCTGGCCGCGCCAACACCTCCACCGACCCCGCGCCCTTCACCATGATGGAGACCACGGTGCTGCTGCGCCCGGAGTCCGAGTGGCGCGAGGTGCCACGCTGGTACAGCACTTGGGCTCCCGAGTGGCTGAAGAGCGTCCTGCGTCCCTTCTGGCGTGACCGCATCACCCAGGCGCAGTTGGAGTCGGAGATGAACGCCGCGCTCCAACTACCGGGCATCTCCAACGCGTGGACCATGCCCATCAAGGGCCGGCTGGACATGCTGACCACCGGCATCCGCACCCCCGTGGGCATCAAAATCATGGGCGCGGACCTGGCCACCGTGGAGCGGATTGCTCGCGAGACGGAGGCTGCGGTGGCCCGGGTGGAGGGCACCCGCAGCGCATTCGCCGAGCGCGTGGCGGGCGGCTACTTCCTGGACTTCGTCCTCAAGCGCGACGAACTCGCCCGCTACGGCCTGAGCGTGGACGACGCAAACATGATGGTGATGACCGCGGTGGGCGGTGACAACCAGTCCACCACGGTGGAAGGTCGCGAGCGCTACGGCATCAACGTGCGCTATGCCCGCGACTACCGCGAGGACCTCCAGGCGCTCAAGCGCGTGCTGCTGCCCCTTCCCGGCGGCCAGGGCCAGATTCCCATGGAGGCCATCGCGGACGTGGTGCTCGCTCACGGCCCCTCGATGATTCGTAACGAGAACGGGATGCTCACTGGCTACGTCTACGTGGACTTCGACACCTCGAAGTACGACGTGGGCGGCTTCGTGGAGCGCGCCAAGGAAGCGGTGGCTGCGGGCGTGAAGGTGCCCGCCGGCTACTCCATGACCTGGAGCGGGCAGTACGAGAACATGCTGCGCGTCCGGGAGCGGCTTCAGCTCGTCATCCCGCTCACGCTCGTGCTCATCTTCGGGCTGCTGTACATGAACACGAAGTCAGCCTTCAAGGCGGGCCTGGTGATGCTGGCGGTGCCCTTCTCGGCCATCGGCGCGGTGTGGCTGCTCTGGGCGCTCGACTACAACGTCTCCATCGCGGTGTGGGTGGGCATGATTGCCCTGATGGGACTGGACGCGGAGACCGGCGCCTTCATGCTCCTCTTCCTCGACCTCTCACATGACGAGGCGAAGAAGCGGGGCCTGCTGCGCACTGAGGGCGACCTGGTGGAGGCCATCATTCACGGGGCCGTGAAGCGCGTGCGGCCCAAGGCGATGACGGTCATGGCGGCGATGCTCGGCCTGCTGCCCATCATGTGGTCCACTGGCACGGGCGCGGACGTGATGAAGCGCATCGCAGCGCCCATGGTGGGCGGCCTCGTCACCAGCTTCCTGCTGGAGCTGCTCGTCTACCCGGCTGTCTACTTCCTCTGGAAGCGCCGCGAGGTGGTGCCGGGGCCGGCAACCCCCGAGGCCGAAGTCGCTGGCGCCGCTGCCATCCCCGCCTGACACTGTCGCCGTCACAGTGTGACGCTCTTGGTCACGCTTCACACATCCCTGCCCACAAGACCGGAGCCTGTGTCAGGAACGAATTCAGGCACTTGCTGCGGGCAGGGTGTTGGCCTGCGCATTGCTAAACTGCCACCTTCGTTCGCTGGGGGGACGCTGTGTCCGGAACCGCCCGCAGGCTCCTATACGCCTTCTCGCTCCTCGTCCTGGCCTTCGGCGCGGCGGCCTATGCCGCGCTCGAAGGCATGGCGGAGATCCACGAAGCCCTGCACAGCGTGCGGAGGCAGGAGACCGCTGTGCGCACCACGTTGTCGCTCGCGACCGCGGTGCGAGACCTCTACGCGCACCTGGCCCATACCCTCATCCTCGGCAATGCCAGCCACCTGCCGCTCTACGACGGCGCCCACCGCCGCGCGCTGGCGCTCCTTGAGCAGGTCCAGGCGCAGGCAATTACCCCCGAGGAGCGAGCCCAGGTGGACACGATGCGCCGCACCACGGCGGAACTGGACTTGCTCTTCCGGGAGGCACTCGTCCCGGCCGTTCTGAAAGGGGACCGCACCACAGCGGTCCGCGAGCACTCCCGGGCACTGGAGCTGGTCGGCGTCATCCAGGAGAGCGCGGACACCCTGGCTTCGCACTACGAGCGCGCCATTGGGAATTATGAGGAGCACGCGAGCACAGTCCAGCATGGCAGCTTCCGATGGACCGTCGTAATCCTGGCCGCCGCGGCCCTCCTCGCAGCGGGTGTGGGCCTCTATATCGGCCGTTCGGTAGCCCGTCCTGTCTCCCTATTGGAGGCCGGTGCAGCCCGTATCGCTGCGGGCGACCTCACCACCCGCATCGCGCTGAACCGCCCGGACGAGTTCGGAAGATTGGCACAGCAATTCAACCGGATGACCGCCGCGCTTCGTGAGCACCAGGAGCGTCTGGTGCAGAGCGAGCGGTTGGCGGGCATTGGCCGCTTGGCAGCGGGCGTGGCGCATGAAATCAACAACCCCCTGGGTGTCATCCTGGGCTACGTGCGCCTGCTTCAGCGCAAGGCGGAAGGCGCGCTGGCCGATGACCTGCGCATCATCGAAGAGGAGACGCTGCGCTGCCGTGACATCGTGGAGGGGCTGCTCGACCTGTCGCGACCGCTCCAGATTCCGGGTGAAACGCTGGAGCTGCGAGAGCTGGTGGAGGAGGTCGTCTCCCGGCTGCGAGAGTCCGCCCAACTCTCCGACGTCTCCTTGACGGTGGAAGGCGAAGCCCGGGTGGCCGGGCACCCGCAGCGGCTTCGCCAGGTGGTCACCAACCTGCTCAAGAACGCCGTGGAGGCCGCGGGGCCTTCGGGACAGGTGATGGTGGCCATTCACGCGCGCGAAGGTGAGGTGGCGCTCACGGTCCGCGACACCGGACCAGGCCTTGCTCCCGAAGCGCACGAGCGGCTCTTCGAGCCCTTCTTCACAACCAAGCCTCAAGGCACCGGGCTGGGGCTGGCCGTGTCACAGGCCATCGCCCAGGCCCATGGAGGCCACATCCAGCCACGCAATCTCCCCGGACATGGCGCGGAGTTCACCTTGCATCTCCCCCGGAGTACGCCGTGACGAACAGACCGAGCGTTCTCATCGTCGACGACAAAGAGAACATGCGGCACCTCTTCACCCGGATTCTGGGTGACGCCTACCAGGTGAGGACGGCTGAAGACGGCGGCCGTGCGCTCACCCTCATCCAGACCCAGGAGTTCGACCTCGTCGTGACGGACATCCGCATGCCGGGGGCAGACGGCTTCGAGGTGCTCAAGGCCGTCAAGCAGCACTCGCCGGCCACCGAGGTCATCATGATGACGGCGTATGCCTCCGTCCCCAAGGCAGTGGAGGCCATCAAGGAGGGGGCCTACGACTACCTGCCGAAGCCCTTCGACCCGGACGAGGCATCCCTGGTCGTGGCTCGCGCTCTTGAGCGCAAGCGGCTCAAGGAGCAGGCGGCCACATTGCGGCGCGAATTGGAGGGCATCTACAGCTTCCAGAACATCATTGGCAGGAGCCCACCCATGCGCACGCTCTACGGCCTGCTGGAGCGCGCCGCCGAGTTGGACATCACGGTGCTCATCACCGGAGAGACGGGAACGGGCAAGGAGTTGGTGGCCCGGGCCATCCACCACCACGGCCCGCGGAAAGACCGGCCCTTCGTCGCCGTCAACTGCGGCGCGCTGCCCTCGGAGCTCATCGAGAGCGAGCTGTTCGGTCACGCCCGGGGGGCATTCACCGGCGCGGTGGAGACCAAGCCCGGCCTTTTCGAATCCGCGTCGGGGGGGACCATTTTCCTGGACGAGATTGGCGAGCTGCCCCTGGCAGTCCAAGTGAAGCTCAACCGAACTCTCCAGGATAAAGAGGTCCGACGTGTCGGTGACTCGGTGACACGCCGCATCGACGCACGCGTCATCACCGCCACCCACCGCGACCTCAAGGCCGACGCCGCCGCAGGCCGATTCCGCGAGGACCTGTACTACCGGCTCAACGTCTTCCCAGTACATCTGCCGCCCCTGCGCGAGCGGCGCGAGGACATCCCGTTGCTGGCGATACACTTTGTGCAGAAGGCGGCGAAGACCTACCACCAGTCGGTGGACGGCTTGGAGCCGGACGCGCTACGCGCGCTGACCGGGTACAGCTGGCCCGGCAACGTGCGCCAGTTGGAGAATGCCATCGAACGCGCGGTTGCCATCGCCACGGGCTCCCGCGTGGGCCAGGGCGACCTTCCACCGGAAGTCGCGGGGGCGCCCCAGGGGGCACTGCCCGCGGGCCAGCTGGTAAAGCTGCCCTTCCGTGAGGCGGTGGACTTGGCGCGGGACCACGCGTCCCGGGACTATCTCATCGCCCTGCTGAGGGAGTTCGGGGGCAACGTGACTCGAGCCGCGGAACGGGCGGGCATGGAGCGCGAGAGCCTCCATCGACTCCTCAAGCGCTATGGACTGCGTTCCGATGACTTCAAGGAGCCAGATTGAACGTCCAGCTCACGCACGCCAAGGAACGCTTCGCCTCCAGCAACGCCACAGCAGAAATTAAATGCAACCGAGCTGCACAAACACACAAGCACGTCTATTAGGTCCCCCCTGGTCTGACTCTTCACGCGGACATTCCGAAAGGCTCGACTGATGGAACCCCTCAAGCGGTCGCTGTGGGCACTCCCTTCCCTGACGTTACTGACCATAATCGGCTGTGACGACGACTCGGACACCTTCCCCTCCGCCGAGAAGGACGTCGTGTTCGTTGTGAATGGCGGGAGCCACTCTCTCAGCGTCATCGACGTGGAGCGGTTGGAGGTGGCGAGCACCCTCCAACTGGAAGATGTGAGTTATCCGCACCACGTCAACCTGAGCCCGGATGGAACCTCGCTCGTGGTGGCCGTCCCTGGCATGGACCTGAGTGGAGGGCACGGCGGCGGCCACGCGGGCCACACCATGCCGGGCAAAGTCTTCCTCCTGGACGCGAAGACGGGCGAGACCCGGGCCATACGGCAGTTCGACGCGATGCCCCACAACGGCGCCTTCTCGCCAGATGGCACCGAAGTCTGGACGGCGTTGATGTCGGAGCCGGGCACGGTCCTCGTACTCGACAGCCGGACGCTGGAACCAAGGCAGACGGTCACCGTGGGGGACATGCCCGCGGAGGTGACGTTCTCACAGGATGGCCGATATGCCTTCGTTGCCAACGGTGACTCCAACAGCGTCACTGTCATCAACGTTGTGACCAAAGCGGTGGAGAAGACAGTGCCCGTCGGTGCCAACCCCGTGGGGGCCTGGCCGGGGAACGACGGCCTCATGTACGTGGACAACGAGGACGGGAAGAGCCTGACCGCTATCAACTCCGGGACGCTGGAGGTCGCGCGCACCTACGGATTGGGCTTCACGCCGGCCATGGCCGCCACGGCCCCCAACGGCGACCTCTGGGTGACGGACACTGACAATGGCAAGCTCATCTTCTTCGCGGCGGGAACCACGACGCGCCAGGGGGAACTCGCCACAGGTGCCGGCGCTCATGGCATCACCTTCTCCGCCGACGGTGCCACCGCCTTCGTCACCAACCAGGCAGCGGGGACGCTGAGCGTCGTGGAGGTTGCCACCCGTACCATTCGGAAGACGCTCACTGTGGGCACCAAGCCCAACGGTCTCGTCTTCCGCAAGAACTGATTTCTTCCAACAGCAGCCCTGGCCTGAAGTCGCAGTGCGCGGTGGCTCGCCAAACCGCACAAGTAAGCCTCGCGGGCCAAGCCTGTAACCTCGCCGCGCACAGCTGACAAGGAACTGCTCCGTGCTCAGTTTCTGGTCCTGCGAGCGTTCCTAGTGCCTCGGCTCGGCGAGGCGTACAGGGCGTCGAGCGTGGAGGTTGCGAACATATGAGTTCCCCTATGCTGTGCCGCGCACTGACGGTCGTATTGCTCCTGGTGGTGGCAGGCTGCGGAGACGACGAGTCGAGCTCCCATGGCATGTCCATGGGCGATGACGTCGCCCCCGAACAGCTCGTCGTGGACGGCAACTACTCCGACGAGCGGTTCATCGACATGATGGCCGCGCACCGCCAGATGGCCACCGAGATGGCCATGGTCGAGGAGCAGCGCGGGACGCGCCAGGAGCTTCGGGCACTGGCGACGAAGATGATCCAGGATCAGCGGCAGGAGATTGACGAACTGAAGGCCCTCAAGCAGGCCCATTTCGGCTCCTCGGACGTGCCGACCATGATGAGCGAGTCCGAGATGCAGAACAGCGGCATGCTGATGCCCGACGAGCTTGCGCAGAAGCCGGACGTCGACAAGGCGTTCATCGACTCGATGATGCCTCACCACGCGGGCGCCATTCAGATGGCGACTGTCGCGCTCCAGCGGAGCAGCATCGCGGAGATCCGCGCCATGTCCCGGAGAATCATCGACGCGCAGGCGGAGGAGGTCGGCCAGCTGATTGAGTGGCGTAAGGCGTGGTACGGCAGTCAGCCATAGGAGAGCCGGGCGTGCTCAGGGTTGTAGGCGGCAAGCCACCGCTTACACCGCCATCCCACTTTGGCTCGGCCAAGCCATCCTCCAGCTCCGGCAGCAGCTTTTCTTTGGGGAAGCTCGTGTCAGGGAGGAAATGCCATGAGGAATTTTGGGTACGGCCTGCTCATCACCACAGGAATGCTCTTCGGACCGCTCGCTGGAGCCCAAGGCACCAGTCAGGCGCCGAAGACGGACGCATCCGCGCAGCAGCAATCCGGCTGTCCCTGCGAAATGATGGGCGGCGGAATGATGGGTGGCGGCATGATGGGCCAGGGCATGGGCGGCGCGGGAATGAACTGCTCGATGCGCGGAAGGGCGGACGTGAAGGTGGAGCAGACGCCGACAGGGGCCATTCTGCGGCTCACCGCAAAGAACGCCGGCCAAGTCGAGGAAGTTCAGCGCATGGCGCAGGGGATGCAGCGCTGCATGAGCGGAAGCGGCACCCAGCAGCAGGGCCAACCGGCCTCGCCCGGTCAGTAGCAGCGCTGACGACAGCGTGCTGTCTCGGTCTGGAATGTAGTGTTCCTGAGAGGCACGCTCACGGATGGAGGCGGCGAGCCACCGCCTGCACGGCCTTGAGCCCCTGCCCGAAGCGGCCCATCGCCTCGCGGTGGCGCTCCAGCTCACCGTAGGGAAGATAGCGCACGTCGAGGTCCGCGACTCGGCGGAAGGCAGGGCGCGCGAGCTGCTGCCAGACATCCTCCTCGCGGCGGTCTGGCGCGACGAGGAACAGGCCCCTCGTGGCGGAGCCCGGGGCCCCCAGCGCCAAGTCTAGCAGCCGCACGATGCCGGAGTAGATGGACGTCGTGTGCTCCACCTCGAACGCCGCGGCCACCGCGGCGCGTCCCTTCTCCAGCCAGAGCACGTCGATGAGACGGACCGCTTCGCCCCCTGGTGCCGTCGCCACGACTGACGGCAGCTCCGCGAGGCACCCATCTCCGAGCAGGCCCGTGCCGCAGCGGCGTCCGCGGTCATTGGCGGCCACCCACACGTCGTAACCGAGTGCGGCGCCCAGGTCTCTCAGCCAGCCCTGGACCTCGGTGTGGGTGAGGTCCTCGGCCTCGGCAGCCTCGCGGGCCTTGCGTGCCCCCGCTGCCTCGGTCCGCACCTTGGCCAGGTCCGCCTCCCAGGCAGCTCGCGCCTCGACGTCCTCCTCCCCGGGCGGTGGCGCATACCGGCCACTGCCGATGTCGAAGAGCAGCCCGCCCACGGCGCCCAGGTCATTGGAGAGCAACTCGCGGTGGGTCGCATTGAGCCGGAGGACGCCCTCGCGCATGGCGAGGTACTCCTCCCACTTGCCCAGCTTCACCTTCGCACCGGTGAGCGCGTTGTAGCCGTTCACGATGGCCGTGTTGAACGGCGGCATCAGCGTGGGATGCAGGAAGTAGAGCAGGTTCGCCGCGGCGGGCCCGAGCCCCTTGATTTTCCGCTCATCGAGGGCGCGGATGGCCGCCACGAGCCCCTCACCGTCACCGCAGCAGGCACACGCGGACAGGAAGCGACCGAAGGCGCGCTGGTTCTCGGGGGACTCGTAGATGTCCGGGATGCGCAGCTTGGGCTTCCACAGGAAGGCGTGGTCCGCGCCCTTGAAGATCTGCCGCTGCTCGGACACCGAGCCCACCACGGTCTCCAGGGACGAGCCCTTGTACACGTTGCCGAAGGTGCCCTTCTCGATCTCCTCCACCACCGTGGCCAGGCCGCGGCGGATGGAGCGGAAGTTCTTCAGGCGCTCCTCCCAGAGGAACCAGGAGCGATAGGTTCCGCCCGGGTCTTCGCGCCACCGGGAGATGAGGGAACGGAGCGGTTCGGACATGCCCTCATGTTCCAGCGCGCCCGCGGGGTTCGCAAACCGGGTGTGACCGACCTCATCAGGGTGTAACAGCACCGGCTACGCCGCGAAAGCATACGCCTGAGCAGAATTGCGGACTTACCTCTCAGGCATGGCTGGCCTCCGGGTTGCTTGTTACCGGGATGGGGAGGCCTCCTCATCGAGAGCATCCCTCCGAAGCGGGCGGGCAGCCGTGGGCCGCCTCCAGATTCACCCGGAACTGTAAGAGGGGATGGGGTGCTTCGTGAGCACCGGTGAAAGGAAGCGCGACGATGACGACGCATCACCCCCCAGATGTCCACGCCGGGCACCACCCTCCGCACCTGCCGGAGGACAAAGTGAAGGACCCCGTCTGCGGGATGTTCGTGGACCCCCATGCCGCGAAGGGCGGTAGCCACGTGCACGAGGGGCACACCTACTTCTTCTGCAACCCGAAGTGCCGCGAGAAGTTCAAGGCGGAGCCGCAGAAGTACCTCTCCCCCGAGACCCAGCCGCCACCGGCACCTGCCCCTGCTGGCACCGCGTACATCTGCCCGATGGACCCGGAGGTGCGGCAGGACCATCCCGGCGCCTGCCCGAAGTGTGGAATGGCCTTGGAGCCAGAGCAGCCGGCCGTCCAGACGCGCACCGAGTACGTCTGCCCGATGCACCCGGAGATTGTTCGGCCCGAGCCGGGGACGTGCCCCATTTGCGGCATGGCACTTGAGCCACGGACTGTCACCCTTGAGGAAGCGCCGGACCCGGAGTACCTCGATATGCGGCGGCGTTTCTGGGTGAGCCTTGCCCTCTCGCTCCCCCTGTTCGTGCTGGGTATGTCCGAGATGATTCCCGGGCAGCCCGTGCAGCGCCTCGTTCCAGGGCCGCTCATGACCTGGGTGCAGCTCGCCCTGGCGACGCCCGTTGTGCTGTGGGGCGGCTTCCCCTTCTTTCAGCGGGGTTGGGCGTCGGTACGCAACCGGCACCTCAACATGTTCACGCTGATTGCACTGGGAACGGGCGCGGCCTACGGCTTCAGCGTCTTCGCCACCCTCTTCCCCGGCCTCCTGCCCCATTCCTTCATCGGCCACGGGGGCCACGTGCCCGTGTACTTCGAAGCCGCAGCGGTCATCACCACGCTGGTGCTGCTGGGCCAAGTGCTGGAACTCCGGGCCCGTCATGCCACCTCGGGAGCCTTGAAGGCGCTCCTCGGGCTGGCTCCGAAGACGGCACGACTGCTGCGCGAGGACGGGCGCGAAGAGGACGTGCCGTTGGAGCGGGTCCACGTGGGTGACCGCCTCCGGGTCCGCCCTGGAGAGAAGGTACCCGTGGATGGCATCGTCCTGGAGGGCGAGAGCGCCGTGGACGAGTCCATGGTGACGGGTGAGCCCATTCCCTCCGAGAAGACGCCCAATAGCCGGGTGACGGGCTCGACTGTCAATGGCACGGGCAGCTTCGTGATGCGGGCGGAGCGCGTCGGCCGCGACACCCTCCTCTCACAAATCGTGCAGCGGGTGGCCGAAGCCCAGCGCAGCCGGGCCCCTATCCAGCGCCTTGCGGACACCGTCTCCGGCTGGTTCGTGCCCGCAGTGGTGGGAATCGCCGTCCTGACGGCATTCGTCTGGGGGCTGTGGGGGCCGGAGCCCCGCCTCGCCCACGCGCTGGTCAACGCGGTGGCCGTCCTCATCATCGCGTGCCCGTGCGCCCTGGGCCTGGCCACGCCCATCTCCATTGTGGTGGGCATGGGTCGCGGCGCGCAGGTCGGCGTCCTCATCCGAGACGCGTCGGCACTCGAGGAGTTGGCGAAGGTGGACACTCTCATCGTCGACAAGACGGGCACGCTCACGGAGGGCAGGCCAAGCCTCGCCACGGTGGTGCCGGCCCCCGGCTTCGACGAGGCGCGGCTGCTTCACGTGGCCGGCAGCATCGAGCGCGGGAGCGAGCACCCGCTCGCGTCCGCCATCGTGAAGGGCGCACAGGAGCGCGGTGCCGTCCTCACGGAGGCCACCGGCTTCAAGTCCGTGACGGGCCAAGGAGTGACAGGCCACGTGGGCGGTGCACAGGTGGCGCTGGGGAATGCCAGGCTCCTCGCGGGGCTCGGCATCGACGCCGAGCGACTCGTGCAGAAGGCGGAGTCCATGCGGCGGGAGGGCCAGACGGTGATGTTCGTCGCCGTGGATGGCAAGCCTGCGGGGCTATTGGGCGTGACCGACCCGGTGAAGGCCACCACGGCCGAGGCCGTACAGCAGCTGCGGGCCGACGGGCTGCGCCTCGTGATGCTTACCGGCGACAGCCGGACGACGGCGGAAGCGGTGGCCCACCGCCTGGGCATTGACGAAGTTCATGCCGAGGTGCGCCCCGAGGAAAAGAACGCGTTGGTGAAGCGCCTGCAGGCCGAGGGGCAGGTGGTGGCCATGGCCGGAGACGGCGTAAATGACGCGCCCGCGCTCGCCCAGGCCAACGTGGGCATCGCGATGGGCACGGGCACCGATATCGCGATGGAGAGCGCTGCTGTCACGCTGGTGAAGGGTGACCTCCGCGGCATCGTCCGCGCCCGGCACCTCAGCCGCGGTACCGTGCACAACATCCGCCAGAACCTCTTCTTCGCGTTCATCTACAACGTGCTCGGCGTCCCCATCGCCGCTGGGGTCCTCTACCCGTTCTTCGGTCTGCTGCTGAGCCCCATGATTGCCAGCGCGGCGATGAGCATCTCGTCCGTCTCCGTCATCACCAATGCCCTGCGGCTCAGGCGGCTCGACCTCTGACCACCGCCCCCGCCAGCTTCAGGAGGAGAAGCTACCGTGAGCATGCGCCGCAACGTGGTGGGAGGACTGGCCGTGATAGGCGCTCTGGCGCTCGCCCTGGGCGTGGGTGGCGGGGTGTATGGGCTGGCCATGGCGCGACGCGGCTTCTCGGCCCGAGACGAACCCTCGGCGCTCGAAACAAAGGTGGCACGTGCGGCACGGAGCCTCAGCATGCCTGCCGGCGCACGGGAGGTGAACAATCCACTCGTTCCCGTCCCGTCGCAGGCGCTCGCCGACGCACGTGCTCATTGGGGTGACCACTGCGCCATCTGCCACGCGGCGGACGGCAGCGGACAGACCCCCATCGGGCAGGGGCTCTATCCACGCGCCCCCGACATGCGCGCGGCCCCGACCCAAGACCTGAGCGATGGCGAGTTGTACTGGATCATCCAAAACGGCATCCGCCTGACGGGTATGCCCGCCTGGGGGCAAGCCCACGACGAAGTGGGCAACAACGACAGCTGGGCTCTCGTCGGGCTCATCCGCACGTTGCCGCGCCTCAGCCCGGAAGAGTTCGACGAAATAAAGGCCGCCATGCCCCAGTCCCAGCACGAGTTCAACGAGAAGCGCATGGAGGACGAGTTCCTCGACGCGCAGTAGCGCCCAACCACGCAAGGAGAACAATGCCATGAGAACTAAACTCCATCGTCCTCCCCTCACCGTCCTCACCGTACTGAGCCTCGCCCTGCTGATGCCGGCCATAGCACTCGCCCACGGCAAGGACGGGGCGCACGTCATGGGAACAGTGAAGGAGGTGAAGCAGAACACTCTCGTAGTGGAAACGAGCGACGGGAAGCAGCAGGAGGTGATGACGGACCCCAACACTCGTTACGAGAAGAGCGGCGTGGCAGTCACCGCTGCCGACCTCAAGGCAGGTGAGCGCGTCGTCGTCCACGGCATGAAGATGAACAACGGACAGGTGCATGCGCAGTTGGTGAAGTTCGGCAAGCCGCACGCCAATGGCCCTGAAAAGCAGAAGGGCGATACCAAGGGAGCCGAGCCAGCCCCCACTCCGCCGGCGCAAGGTGAAAGCCACGAGCACTCAGGACACTGAGGCCTGCGTCTATCTGGCGCTCGCGACTTCGAAACCTGGGCCGAACCTCGCAACAGACCATGAGGGGGCCGACCGCCCCTCCCCCCATTCAATCGCTGCGTCAAGAGCGCGGCATAGCCACCTTCGGCACCGCGTCAATGCGAGTGAGCGAGGCGCGCAAGGGGCCAGCGAGTTCCTCTGCAAGCGCGGTGGCGCCGGAATCACCAAGCGCACTGCAAACAGCCTTGAGGGTGGGGCACCGGCCCTCACCCCGCCCGAGCGAATTCGAAGCAGCGTTGAAGTCCGCGTCCTCGCCCATGGGACCAGGCCACAGCCCCAAGCCTGCCAACCGAACCGCACCCGCTCACCCCCCCACGGGCTCTGAGGCGGCAGGGAGCGCGGGCGGCCGGCCGAAGCGCCGGAAGAGGACTGGCACCACCAGCATGTTGAGGAAGGTGGAGGACAGCAGTCCCCCGAGGATGACCACGCCCATGGGCGCCTGAATCTCATTGCCCGGCTCGTTACCCGCGATGACGAGCGGCACCAGGGCCAGCCCCGCGCACAGTGCCGTCATCACCACGGGCGCCAGCCGCTCCAGCGAGCCCTGCACCACGGCCTCGGCGAGCGTCTTCCCTTCCTCCTTCATCAGGTGCTCGTAGTGACTCACCATGAGGATGCCGTTGCGCGTGGCGATGCCAAATAAGGTGATGAATCCCACCAGCGACGCCACGCTCACCACGCCGGAGGTAAGCGCCACCGCCACCACACCACCGATGAGCGCCAGCGGCAGGTTGATGAGCGTGAGCAGCGAGTTGCGCACTGAGCCGAAGGCCACCACCAGCAGCAGGAATATGCCAACCACCACCCCTACGCTCAGCCAGCCAATGGTTCGCGAGGCCTCCTCGGCGCTCTCGAACTGGCCGCCGTAGTCCACGTAGTAGCCCGTCGGCATGGGCACTTCGCGGGTGAGGCGGGACCGCAATTCGTCCACCACCGAGGTCAAGTCTCTGCCCGCCACGTTGGCCTGCACCACCATCTTCCGCTGCACGGCTTCACGGCTGATGGTGTTGGGACCTGACTCGCGCGTGAGGCTCGCCAGCATCTTCAACGGGATGCGTTGGCCGCTGGGTGTGTCAATGAGCGTGGAGGATATAGCATCCAGGTCCGCACGCGAGGCGTCATCCAAACGCACGGCGATTTCCACCACCCGCTGTCCCTCCAGCACGGTGCCCACCGTCTCCCCGGCAAAGGCCCGCTCCACCGACTCGGCCACCTCTCCCGCGGTGAGCCCGTAGCGAGCGACCGCATCCCGGTCCATGCGAATCTCCAGCTCGGGGATGTCCACCTGCTGCTCAATCGCCACGTCCACCGCGCCAGGGGTGCCCTCGGCCACCTTCTTCACCTGCTCCGCCAGCGTGCGCAATCGGTCCAAGTCATCGCCATAGATTTTCAATGCGATGTTGGCCCGCGTGCCCGACAGCATGTGGTCGATGCGGTGGCTGAGTGGCTGGCCGATGGTGACGATGACACCGGGCACCTGGGCCAGAGCCTTGCGCATCGCCTCCAGCACCGCTTCCTTGCTCCGCTCTCCCTTCGAGAGGTCCAGCCCTGCGTCCAGTTCAGCGGCGTTGACGTCCTGCGCGTGCTCATCCAGCTCAGCGCGGCCGGTGCGCCGGGAGGTAGACGCCACCTCGGGAAAGGACAGCAGCACTTCCTCCACCCGTCGGCCCAGCTTGTCCGACTCCTCCAGCGACGTACCCGGCAGCGTGACGACATTCAGCGTGAGGGTGCCCTCGTTGAACTCGGGGAGGAAGGAGCGTCCGAGGAACGGGACAACGGCCAGCGTGGCAAGCAGCGCCAGCGCGGCCCCGGCGAGGATGGCGCGAGGCCGTGAGAGTGCCCACAGCAGCACCGGCCTATAGCGCTCCTTCAGCCAGCGCAGAACCGGCCCCTCATCCGCGCCCAGTGCCTTGGCCTTGGGCAGCAGGTACGCACACAGCGCGGGCGTCAGCGTTACCGCCACCACCAGCGAGGCGGCGATGGCCACGATGTACGCCAGGCCCAGCGGCGCCAGCATCCGCCCCTCGAGTCCCGACAGGAAGAAGAGAGGCAGGAAGACGAGGATGATGATGAGGGTGGCGAAGACGATGGCCTGGCGCACTTCCACCGAGGCCCGATAGATGACCTCCAAGGCGGGGCGGTGCTGACCTTCGGGCAGGTGAGCATTCTCCCGCAGGCGCCGGAAGACGTTTTCCACGTCGATGATGGCGTCGTCCACCAGAGCGCCGATGGCGATAGTGAGGCCGCCAATCGTCATGGTGTTGAGCGTCACACCCATGGCCTTGAGCGCCAGCACCGCGGCAACCAGCGACAGGGGGATGGCGGTGAGGGAGATGAACGTCGCCCGCGCGTTCATCAGGAAGACGAGCAGGATGAGCGCGACGAGAATGGCCCCGTCTCGCAGCGCCACGGACACATTGCGCACCGCAACGGAGATGAAGTCCGACTGGCGGAAGATGTTGCGGCCCACCACCATGCCCTGCGGCAACGTGGCCTGCACCTCGTCCAACGCCGCGTCCAGCCGCTTCGTCAGCTCCAGCGTATTGGCATCCGGCTGCTTCATCACCGCGAGGATGACGGCAGGCTCTGCGTTGGCACTGCCCTCCCCGCGCTTGAGGCGAGGCCCTACTTGAACGTTGGCAACCTGCCCCACGGTGATAGGCACGCCCCCACGGACGGTGACAACCGTGCCCGCCAGGTCCTCGACGCCCTTGGCGCGCCCCACGGCTCGCAGCAGGTATTCCTGCCCGCCTTGCACGTAGAAGCCGCCGGAGGCGTTGTGGTTCGTCGTGCGCAGGGCGGTGGCCACCTGCTCGAAGGAGACATTGAGCGATTGCAATGCCTCCGGGCGCAGCAGGACCTGGTACTGCTTCACCACCCCACCAATCGGCACCACCTGGGAGACGCCCGGTACGGACAGCAGGCGCTTGCGCAGCACCCAATCCGCCGCTCCTCGCGCTTCCATCATCTGCGCCTCGCGGCCCGCCGCGTCCGCCGCCAGCGCGTCCTTCTGCCAGGAGACGGAGAGGAAGAGGATTTCCCCCATGACGGAGGAGATGGGCGCCATGGAGGGCGGGGGCACGTCCGGCGGGAGCTGTGCGGCGACGAGTTGGAGCTTCTCGTTCACCACCTGCCGGGCCGTGTAGATGTCCGTCCCCCACTCGAACTCCACCCAGACGATGGAGATGCCCACGCCCGAGGCCGAGCGCACCCGGCGCACACCCGTGGCGCCGTTGACGGCCGTCTCGATGGGGAACGTGACGAGCGTCTCCACCTCCTCGGGCGCCAAGCCATGGGCCTCGGTGAGGACAGTCACGGTAGGAGCAGTGAGGTCTGGGAAAACGTCCACTGGCATGCTCCGGGCCACCTGAAAGCCCAGCACCAGCAGCAGTACGGAAGCGGAAACCACCAGCAATCGGTTGTCGATGGCCCAGCGAATGAGGCGATTCATCGTCGTCGTGCCTTTAGTGCTGGTGGCCATGCTCCGGGATGGCCCCGGTGGCGGTAGACAGCTTGAGCTCGTAGGCGCCACGCGAGACGACGCGCTCGCCCTCTTTGACTCCGTCCAGCGCCTGCACCCAACCGCCGGAGCGCACTCCAGGGCGGATGACGCGCTTGAAGAAGGACTCACCACCCTCCATGACGAAGACAGTGGGACGCCCGTTGTCGTCCACCACCGCTGCCTCCGGCACGGCCAGCGCGCGCACCGTCTCGCCCGTGAAGAGCGTCACCTTGGCGAACATGCCCGGCTTGAGGGCGCCATCCGGGTTGGGCAGCTCGAAGAGCACGGGCACTGTGCGCGTGGCCGAGTCCACGACGCTACCCACTGCCACGCGGCGGCCCGACTTCTCATCCACGGTGAACTCGCGCGTGAAGCCCGCCACCGTGAAGGCCGCGCCGGGCGAGCGCTCCACCTTCGGCGCGTCCGCCTCGTACACCTTCGCCTCCAGCCACAGTCGCGAGGGGTTGATGACGGACACGAGCCGCGTCCCCGCGACCACCACCGCGCCCGGCATCACCTCCGCGAAGGACACCACTCCGTCCAACGGAGAGCGCAACTCGAAGGCAGCTCCGCCCACCCCACCGCCCGACCCGCTCTGCGTGCTGCGGTACAGGGTGAGCTGGCGCTCTGTCGCGGACACCCGCGCAATCGCCATCTCCCGAGCCACCCGGGCCGCATCGAGCTGCTTCTCGGGGATTGCCTTCGCCGAGAACATCTCCTCGGCCCGAGCCACCTCGCGCTCCGCCAACCCCTGCTCGGCCCGGGCCCGCGCGGCCTCCATCTCCACGGTAGCCAGGTCCATCGCTCCTGCCACCGTGGTGGGGACCACCCGCACCAGCACCTCGCCCTTCTTCACCACCTGCCCCAGGTGCGGCACCGGCCCGCCCACGGGGATGCGCCCGGCTACGGGCGCGGACAGCTCCGCGGCCTGGCCCGCCACCGGCTTCAACTCGCCGTTTGCGCGCACGCCTCCCTGGAGGACGCGCACCTCAGCGGGCGCCGTGGCGTATTGCGTCTTCCACTGCTGCTCTTTGAGGAATGGAACCGAAGACTCACCAACCGCTTCGGGAGGAGCGGCAGACACGGCTGCAGCCACGGTGGGGTACACCGTCACCTTGCCTGCCTCCACCGTCCCGGCGACTTGCTCTCCCTCCAGCCGTAGGGTGAGCGTGGCTTGGCCTGATTTCGTGGGACGCACCTCTGGCTTGAAGATGCCGTCACGCAACAGCTTCTCGGCAACGAAGCGCTCCTCGGTGCCATCGGCGTAGCGGAGGGCGGCCGTCACCTTCCCCTTCGTCACCACCTTGAAGCCGTCAGGGGCGCGTGCGTCTGTGAAGTGAGCCACCAGCGGGGAAGGCTGCCCCACCACCAGCGCCGGGTACTCCATAAACAGCTCCAGGCCGTCCTGATAGGCAGTCACGGAGAGGTCCGGGCGCTCCGCCTCCGCGGCACCATGCGCGCCACCCTCGTCGTGGCCATGGGCGGCCTCCCCCTCGTGGTCATGACCGTGCTCCTTGCAGGACACCGCGAGGACAGACGCGAGGACCAGGGAGAGAAGATGCAGGCGACTCATGGCTGGACACTCCGAAGTTCGGCGCCGTCCCAGGCACCCGAGAGAAGGAAGAGGTCTGCTTCGCCCTCAGCGACGCCGAGGGACAGGTCCACTGCCGTCAGCTGCGCCTCGCGGGCAGTCCGCTCGGCATCCACCAGGACAAGGAGGTCCGCGCTTCCACCCCGGTAGGCCACCTGGGCGATGCGGCGCAGTTCCTCCGCGCGGGTGAGCACGCCCTGGCGCTGCCTCACGCGCCGCTCCCGCCGGCCCGCCACCTCCTCCAACACCGTGGTGAGGCGGGAATGCGCGGTGTGCAGCAGCGCGGCGCGGCGGGCCTCGGAGAGCCGCTGTCGTGCTTCTGCTTGGGCCTCCTGCCCCTGTCTCCGCTCGAAGAAGGGCAGCGGGATGGCGAGCCCCACCACGTACCCTCCTCCTGCCCCGGGCAGGCCCACGTCGAGGAGTTGAATGCCAGCGTTCACCGTAGGATCCGGAATCCACCCACGCGATGCCGCCTGGCGGGCCAACTTCGCGCCTTGCGCCTCCAGCTCCAGCGCACGCGCATCTGCACGGCGGGCCTCCAATTCAGCCTGCAGTTGGCCCGCAGCAGGAAGCGAGCGTTCCTGAGCCAGGGGTCCCTCGAGCGGAGGCAGCACACTCACCCCGGGCCCCAACAAGCGCAGCACCTCGGCCCGCGCCCGACGCTCTTCGAGAACAGCGCCACTCAACCCGTCCTCCACGGCGGCAGTCTCCGTGTCGATGCGCAGTCGGTCATAGCCCGCGGCGTCGCCCGCGCGCTCTCTCGTGGCGATGGCTTCCGCCAGGCGCCGCAACGCGGACAAGGACTCCTCGAAGATGGCCCGTCGCTCCTGTGCGGCCAGGGCCGTGGCGAAGGCACGGGCTGCCTCGTGGCGCAGCTCTCCCCGAGCCCGCGCAAGGTTTGCCCCCGCGGCTTGGGCACTGCGCCCAGCGGCCTCGGCCTCCAGTGCCAGACGGCCGGAGAGCACCAGGGGAATGGAAACACCCACGATGTCCTGGCTCGCCCCGTCCGCCACGCCAGAGGTGGCCTTCTCACGCTGCCACTCCAGTGTCGGATTGGGCCAACGTCCGGCCCCTACAGCCGCAGCCCGTCCTACCGCTGCCTCCGCTTCGGCGACACGCGCCTCCAGGCTGGCGGCGATCACCTGCTCCACGTACCGCGACTCAGTGAGTGGCGACTGGGCCGCTGCACCACCAGCCATCAGCACCAACAAGATACTACTTGCGATAGTAGGCGAGGACGAAGAACAGCGACGCGCGCGCATGAGCATGGCCATCGTTCAGGAGAGGATGTGAAGGGCGGTCTCCACCGCATGGTGGAGGAAGGCCGCATGGAGCAACGCGAGGGTCAGCACCCCAGCCGCAGCGCCCATCGCGAACAGGAGCGCGCGCGAGGGGAGCGCGGGCGGTGCTTCCTCATCCAAGAGGCGTCTCACCCGCTGCTCGAGCGCCAGTTTGCCGAAAGCAGGCACGCCAGCCACATCGCGCGCCCTCCGCTGAAGAGCCGCCATCTTCACCAGCGCCCCCGCCACCACCGTACCGTCCCCGACAACGCGCACCGCTTCCGCGTCGCAGGCCTCCTCGGCCGCCGTCTGGTAGACAGAGAAGAAGACGCGCGCCAAGGGCGGGGGCACGAAGAGGCCTGAGACAGCGAGCAGCAATGCCGCCAGCGGGTCTCTACGTCGCAGGTGGGCCTCTTCATGGGCCAGCGCTCCGCGCAGTTCCTGCGGGGCCAGGGCACCTTCCAAGCTGGCGGACAGGAAGATGCGCCGGTGGAGCACCCCAGCGGCATGGCAAAGCCGCGGTGCGCCCGGAACGGCCACCACGGGGAACACACCCGGGCGAGCGGAGCCCAACGCTTCCAACGCGGCCAGCCGGGCCCGCGTATGCCGCACGCGCCACAGAAGCCCACCCGCTCGGAAGACGAACGTGGCGAGCGCCACCGCCCCCACCACCGCGAGCACCGGCCTCAACCCCGACGAGTGCAGGATGCACAGATGGAGATGGTGTCCATGACTGCCACAATGGTCATGGCTCCAGCCCAGCATTGCGGACAGGGACGGCGCGGCAGCGGCGGACACCACCGCCAGCGCCACCACGGCGGGCAGGGTGCCCACGACAAAGGCCGCATCAGCACGGAGCGCCGGGCGCACCTGTGACGCAGGCCACGGCAATAGGGTGGCGACTCCTACCAGGAGCGAGGTCAGCACGCCGGTGGTCGCGGCCACGGCTGCACACTCCAGGAGGAACGCCAGCGCCGCCATCACTTGCGCCCTCTGCGCCGCTCGGCAATGAGCAGAGAGAGCCTGTCGAGCAGCGATTCGTCCACCTCGGCGGCGGCGTCCACGAACGCGGCCAGTGCCGCCTCGCCATGCGACTGGAGAATGTCGGCCGCGAGCCCGTCCGCCAGCGCCTTCTCAAACTCAGGCTGGGAGAGGGCCGAATTGTAGCGCCAGGCCAGGCCGTCCTTCTCGCGCACCAGCAGGCCCTTGCGGTGCAGTCGGTCCATCGTCGTCATGATGGTCGTGTATGCCCGCTCCTCGCGGCCAGTCATCCGGTCGCAAACCTCTCGGGCTGTAACGGGCGCCTGCGTCCAGACGACCTTCATCACGGCCGCTTCCAACGTGCCCAGCGGCTCCCAGGTGCGCTTCTTCACGAAGACGGTTCTATCCTCAGCCATCTACTATCGTCAATAGTACATACCAACAGTCCAGGCGCAGGCATGATTCGAGAGGAGGAAGCGTGACGGTGTCTCCACGTGTGAAGGGCGCGGTACTCGGACTGTCCGCAGCGGCCCTCTTCGGGGTCAGCGCGCCCGTGGCGAAGCTGCTGCTGCCCTCCAGCACTCCTCTGGTGTTGGCCTCACTCCTCTACTTGGGAGGCGGGCTGGGGATGGCCTGTCTGGAAGCGCTGCGCCGACTGCGCCCGGTTGGAGTCCCCAACCGCGAGGCACGCCTGGGGCGCAAGGACGTTGCCCCACTGCTGGGGGTCATTCTCTGCGGCGGAGTGCTTGGCCCGGTGCTGATGCTGATGGGCCTGCAGCGGCTCTCCGGAGTGGCGGCCTCACTGCTCCTCAACTTGGAGGGCCCCTTCACCATCCTCCTGGCGCTGCTCGTGTTCGGCGAACACCTGGGCCGGGCTGGCGCCCTCGCCGCTGGTTTCATCATGGCGGGCGCCGCGGTGCTGGGCTTCCAACAGGGCGAGTTGCACGGGGACGTGCTCGGCGTGCTGGCCCTGGCCGGCGCATGCCTGGCGTGGGCCGTGGACAACAACCTCACGCAGCGACTCTCCCTCAAGGACCCGCTCGCACTCGTGCGCATCAAAGCGCTCGGCTCCGGCACGTGCACCCTCGTACTGGCCTGGCTCACCGGGCAGCCCTTCCCCTCCTTGCACATCTTGAGCGCAGCCCTGGTGCTCGGCTTCGCCAGCTACGGGCTTTCCATCGTCCTGGATGCCTATGCCCTCCGCCTGCTGGGCGCGGCCCGCGAAGCCGCCTACTTCGCTACGGCTCCGTTCGTGGGAGCCCTCGTAGCGGTGCCCCTGCTTGGCGAGCGGATGCGGCCACTGGACCTGCTGGCGGGCGTACTGATGGGCGCGGGCGTCTTCCTTCTGCTGCGCGAGCGGCACGGCCATGTGCACACGCACGCTGCGCTGGAGCACGAGCACCTGCACATCCACGACACGCACCATCAACACTCGCATCCCCCTGGCGCAGATGTGACCGAGCCACACAGCCATCCCCACCGACATGTGCCACTCACGCACGACCATCCACACGTGTCGGACCAGCACCACCGCCACAAGCACTGACCGCCTCTGCTCGTTGTGCCCACCCGAAATTCGGCCGCTGCATCATCGGTGCCTCAAGGCCACCATCGACAGTGCGTCAAGACGAGTGAGCGAGGCGCGCGCGAGGGCATCGGCAGCTCAGTGCATCCGCCGAGGCGACAACCTCCCTGACATAGGGGCTAAGGCTGGCGCGCCATCAGGCGGCGCATCACGACCGCGCTCGCTGGGCATGCTCCACGGAGTTCCTCGGAGGCATGCAACTCTGGGGGGAGGGCAGCGCGGTCGATGCGGACAAAGCCGAAGCGCGGGAAGTAGTCCGCAGCAGTGGTGGTGAGGAGGAACAAGGCCTCGAGCCCATCTGCGCCGGCTCGCTCAACAAGCCGTTGGACCAACTCTGCCCCCACGCCCTTCCCCTTCTGGTTCTCGTTCACGACAACGGAGCGAAGGAGGGCGCTCGTCCCGTACAGCTCCAACCCTGCTGCAGCCACGAGCGCGCCTTCGCGCTCTGCCACGAGGAAGTAAGGCAGGTGGTCGGCCACTCCTTGTCGAGGCAGGTCTGCGGCAGCGAGGAGTGCTTCAACTGCGCCGAGGTCGGCGGGGCGGGCGGGCCGAAGGGTGAGCATCATCGCGCCCACCCTTCGCTGGCCAGGAGTTCAACCACCCGGGCGCGCACATCGTCGCGAATCTCGCGCACGCGCTCCACCGACTTGCCCTTCGGGTCTTCCAGAGGCCAGTCGCCGCGCTTCAGCCCCGGCACGTATGGGCAGGCATCGCCGCAGCCCATGGTGATGAGCCACTGAGCGCCCTGGGCCAGCTCATCCGTGAGGCGCTGAGGCTTGGCGCCCGACAGGTCGATGGCCACCTCCGCCATTGCGGCCTTCACTTCGGGGTGAACACGCTCTCCCGGCTGGGTACCAGCAGACACGGCGCGCGCCTTGGCTGGGTCCGACAGAGCGTTGAAGAAGGCCGCCGCCATCTGCGAGCGGCCGGCGTTGTGTACGCAAGCGAAGATGACCGTCTTCATCGTGATGACTCCTATGAAAGGCGGCTACTGCTCACCGATGCCGCGGGTGAGCGCCGTCAGGCGTAGCCGGTCCAGCTTCTCGATGGGTAGCGCGAGGAACAACTCCAGCCTGCGGGAGATCTCCATGGACACCTTGAGGAAGGCAGACTCCTTCTCCGCCTCGCTGCCTTCTACTGCCGCCGGGTCCGCACTTCCCCAGTGAGCGATGACGGGCTGATACGGCCACACCGGGCAGGACTCGCGCGCCTTGTCGCAAAGGGTGATGACGAAGTCGAAGCGCACGTCCCGGAACTCCTCCCAGGATTTGCTGCGCGCGTCGGCAGCGGGAATGCGGAAGCGCTCTCGAAGCAGCCGGAGGGCGAGGGGATGGACCTCACCTTTCGGCGCCGCACCCGCGCTGTGCACCTCGAAGCGCTCACCCCCCAAGCGCTTGAGCAGGAACTCAGCCAGGATGCTGCGGGCAGAGTTTCCCGTGCAGAGGAAGAGCACTTTAAAGGGCGTTGGAGGAGTCACGGGGCCTCGAGAAGGAGCACCTAGGGGACGACGTCGGCAGCCGGGTCCTACGGGTGCGCTCCGCCAGGCCCGGACGCAGGCGTCTTCCCCTCGAAGCGACGAGGCAGCACGGCTTCACCGGCTCCGGGGAAGAGCCGACGCCTGAGCCAGAGCGACAGGTAGACCAAGGCGATGAGAGCGGGAACCTCGATGAGCGGCCCCACTACGCCCGCCAGCGCCTCTCCTGAGGCCATACCGAACACGCCCACCGCCACTGCGATGGCCAACTCGAAGTTGTTGCCCGCGGCCGTGAACGACAACGACGCTGTCTCCTCATAGGAGAAGCCCAGCTTCCTGGAGAGGAAGAAGGCACTGGTGAACATGATCGCGAAGTAGACAACGAGCGGGAGGGAGATGCGCACCACGTCCAGCGGGAGGCGGGTAATCTTCTCCCCCTGCATCGCGAACATGAGGACGATGGTGTACAGCAGACCAATGAGCGCGGTAGGCCCCAAGCGCGGCAGGAAGCGCTGCTCGTACCATGCCTCTCCCTTGAGCCGAGTGAGGCCGATGCGCGTCAGCGCGCCAGCCACCAGGGGCACGCCCAGGAAGATGAGCACGCTCTTGGCGATGCTCCACATGGACACATCGAACGCCGCCACATCCGCGCCGAGCCAGCCCGGGATGACGGTCAGGAAGAGCCAGCCAAGCACCGAGTAGAAGAGAATCTGGAAGACCGAGTTGAGCGCCACCAGCACGGCGGCCACCTCATTGCTCCCGCACGCGAGCATGTTCCAGATGAGGACCATGGCGATGCAGCGGGCCAGGCCGATGAGCACCAGACCGTTGCGGTAGTGCGGAAGGTCCGGAAGGAAGAGCCAGGCCAGGGCGAACATCAACACCGGCCCCACAACCCAGTTGAGCACCAGGGACGTGGTGAAGAGCTTGCCCCGCGCGCGCAACCGGCCCAGCTCGCCGTAGCGCACCTTCGCGAGCACCGGGTACATCATCCACAAGAGGCCGATGGCGATGGGCAAGGACACGGTGTCCAGCCTCACCGTGTCCAGCCTCGCGCCCAGGTCCGGGAAAGCCCTGCCCAGGCCGATGCCCAGGCCCATGGCGGCGAAGATCCACACCGGCAGGAACCGGTCGATGACGGAGAGCTTCTTGACGATGCTGTCTGGAGCAGTGGTTGCGGTCATGAGAAGGCTCTTGGGTCTACTTGCAGGCGTTGGGGCCGCGGGACTTGAGGAGGCGCGCGACGTCTTCCCGGAGGACATCCCTCTTGGTGAAGGCGGACACGAGCGCCTTGAGCTGGGCCTTGCACACCTCGTCCAGTTGCGGAGCCAGTCGGTAGTACACCCAGCTCCCGTCCCTGCGGGCCTCGACGATGCCAGCGTTCTTCAGCACGCCGAGTTGGCGGGAGGTGTTGGACTGGGTCAGGTCCAGGGCTGACTCGAAGTGGCAGACGCACAGCTCCCCGTGGCTGAGGAGTGCGACGATGCGTAGCCGAGTCTCATCCCCCAACGCCTTGAAGAGGCGGGAGGCGGAGCGAACATCTAGAGAGGCGGCGGCAGGTGCCATGAAGACATTACGATATTCGAATATCATGTGGCCCGCCACAACATCGGCCTCTGCAAGCTTCCTGTGACACCACCAGACGCTGTGACCACGGAGGAGGCAGCGACAGAGCGCACGGCTGGTGGGCATGGCCACGACGGGCATTAGGAGCCTTGGTTCGTCACCTCCGTCGTGAAGACCGGCGACTACGTTCCGAAGCGGCGACGCCATTTGGCGTCCCCAAGTGCCGTCGTACCGTGAACAGGTGTGGCCCGGGGGATCCGCGCCAAGAAGTACCAGCTCCTTCTTGTAGACATTCACTTCCAATCTGCCCTTCCAGTGTTGAAGCACCCGTGGGCGGTCGGTACAGTCCCATCGACAATGCGGGCCCGCGCCATCAGCACGCTGCTGTTGCTCGTCGTGACGAGTTGGGCAGCCACACCCGCGCGGGCAACTGTCGAGTGCCGGGCTGTGTCCACCCAGGCCCGCGTGGGGTGCCCACCTCCCTGCCCCCACTGCAAGAAGGCCGAAGGCCCGAAAGGTCCTGGGCTGAGCAAGGAATGCTGCGTCGTCCGTGCTGCGCCCGCCTCGCAGCCGGCTGAACCCTCTGCCCGCAAGGCCCATGTTCCCTCAGCCGCGGTGGTGGCGCTGCCGGACTTCTTCCAGCCCGTGGCGACGCATGTGAGTCCGGAGGCACCGCGCCGAGGGGCACTCGTTCCGCTGCCTCTTCAGATCAATCGACCACTCCTGAGGTGAGCGTCTCCAGAGCACCGGGTCTTCCGTGTGCTGCACCCAGGAGCGTGTTGCCCAGAAGCGCGCGCATCCAGGCCCCGGCACTACTCGCGGCGCGCTGACTACTGTCTCGTGGGACGGCCCTGCAAGGGCTGCGCTCACAGAGCATGAGGTGCGCCTCCCTCACATCCTTCCAGGCGGTGCCCCTCGAACGGGCTCCCGCTAGGCGAAATGTCATGACCTTGTCTGCCGCGGTCGGCGGGCTCGCGCTGCTGGTGTCCACGCAGGGCCCCTCCGGAGAAGTGCTGGACTTGCCCAGCGCCGTGAAAACGGCGCTGCAACACAACCCTGAAGTCGCCCAGGCCCGCGCGGCCCGCGACGCGGAGCGGGCCGGAGCCGCAGGTGCTCGGGCATGGCCGGAACCGAGCCTCTCGTACCAGGCGTGGCAGCAGCCACTGGCCACCCCCTTCGACCCGACCGCCACCAACATGCACATGCTGGGCATCCGCCAGACGCTGCCCTTCCCCGGCCAGCTCGGACGCGCCGGAAGAGCTGCCGAGGCCGGAGCCGCGGCCCGGGGGGCCGACTTCCTCGCGGCACGCCTTCGGCTGGAGGCGCAGGTAGCGCACGCCCTCAACGGCTACTGGCTCATCCAGCATGAGTTGGAGGCCCACGCGCGCCACCTGGAGCTAGGACAACAGACCGTTGCCGCCGTGCGCGCGCGCTACGTCTCGGGGCAGGCCCGGCAGGCGGACCTTCTTCGCGCCGAGACGGAACTGCACCGACAGCACGCGAGCATCGCAGGGCTCCGCGAGAACCTCCGGGGCACCATGGCCCTGCTCAACGCACTCCTTGGCCGTCCCCCAGACTCAGCATTGCCCGCCGCCAGCGAGCCCGAAGCCGAGCTGCCCTCGGGAGCCTTGGAGCGCCCGGAAGTCGCCGCAGCGAGACTTCGCACGGTAGAGGCACAAGAGAGCGCGGCGCTCGCGGACAAGGCCCGACGCCTCCCGGAAGTCATGGTGGGCTTCGACTACATGCTGATGCCCGGCATGCCGGACGCGTACTCGGTCATGCTCCAAGTACCCATGCCCTGGCTGTCCGGCAGGCGCACTGCCGACGCAGAGCGAGCGCGGCGCCAGGTGGAGGAGCTGCACTTCGCGAAGGCGTCGGCCGAGAACGCGGCGCGCTACGAAGTGGCCGAGGCCCAGGCGGGTGTAGCGGCTGCGAGAGCCCAGCTCGTGGTGACGGAGGAGAAGCTCGTGCCAGGTGCGGAGCGGGCACTGGAGGCGACCCGGGCCAGCTACGTCGCGGGGCAGGCGGACCTCTTGGCCCTCCTCGACGCCGAAAGCGCGCTCCTCGACGCCAGACTCTCCCAAGTAAGACAGCGCGCGGCGCAGGGTGACGCCATAGCGGACCTGCGCCGGGCGTTGGGACTGTCCCTCATCTCGGAGAAGCAGCCATGAGCGAGCACCCTCACCACGCCCCCCTTCCGGAAGGGGAGGAGTCACCGCCCCCAGGGACGCGCGCCATGTCCATCGTGCGCTGGGTCATCCTCGGCCTCATGGCCCTCGCGGCACTCTACACCGTGGCGCTGGCAGCCTTCGGAGCCGTGCGGCCCGTGTCGTCACCCAAGGAGGGAGGCGCTGCCGACTCCAGTCACGCGGAGCCCGCGCAGGCAACCACCCGCTACACCTGCCCGATGCACCCGCAGGTGGTGTCCGACAATCCTGGCCAGTGCCCCGTCTGCAACATGAATCTCGTTCCCGGGAAGCCCGGCGCCGCGAGCACCACGGGGCAGGAGGGCCAATCCGACGCGGGAGATGCCGGCGATGCAAGACGTGCCGTTCCCGGGCTCGTCCCTGTCGATGTCGACCCAACCCGCACACAAACCATCGGCGTGCGCGTCGAAGCAGTGCGCCGAGAGACGCTCTCCGGCGGGCTCTCTCTCTTCGGTCGCGTGACGGCGGACGAGTCGAAACTCGCGCACGTCTCCGTGCGTGTCTCTGGGTACGTCGAGAAGCTCTTCGTTGCCGAGCAGGGCGCGCGCGTGAGCCGGGGTCAACCGCTGGCGGCCATCTACAGCGACGAGTTGCTTGTCCTCCAGAGTGAGTTGCTCCAGGCCCGCCGCTGGGGTGGAGACACCGCAGCGCCCGTGCGCGAGCGCCTGCGGCTGCTCGGCATCTCTCCTGCTGACGTCGCGGCCATTGAAACGTCCGGTGAAGTCCAGCGCGCGCTCACCCTCCACAGCCCAGTCAGCGGGTATGTCATCGCCCTGAACGTGGCCCAGGGTGACAGGGTAGAGCCTGCTCGCGAGCTGTTCGCGGTGGCCGACCTCTCCCGGGTATGGGTGATGGCGGAGGCGTACGAGCGCGACGTCGCCCACATCCGCCAGGGCCTCTCCGTCCAGCTTCGTCTGGACGCCTACCCTGGCGAAGTGTTCCGCGGGCGCATCGACTACGTCTACCCCACGCTCAACCCTCAGACTCGCACGCTGCCCGTCCGCGTCGTCTTCGCCAACCCGGACGGCCGGCTCAAGCCCGGCCTCTTCGGGACGGTGGAAGTGGCGCTCCCCTCCACCGAGGCGCTCACCCTGCCGGCGGAGGCCGTCATTGACACCGGCGAGCACCGCTACGTCTTCGTGGAGGTGAAGTCTGGCCGCTTCGAGCCCCGCGCCGTCGAAGTGGGCGCTCGCACGGGCGACCGGGTGCAGGTAGTGGCCGGCCTCGCCGATGGTGAGCGCGTCGCCACGAGCGGCAACTTCTTCATCGACTCGGAGAGCCGCCTGCGCGCCTCCGTGGCCGCAAGCCCTTCTCCCGCGGCCAGCAAGGCGCCGCCCCCGCCTGGCGCGGCCCCTGACTGTAACGTGGACTTCGACGCGAAGGGCGCCCCGGACAAGTACGCCCAGTGCAAGGCGTGCGAGCGCGTCCACCGTGGCATGGGGACGATGGAAGCCGACTGCAAGAACGCCATCCCGAAGCCCTGGAGGCAGCCATGAATCGCCTCCTCGGGGCACTCATCGAGTGGTGCGCCCGCCACCGCTACACCGTCATCGCCGCCTCCCTGGTGGCTGCGGCCGTGGGGTACCTCTCCCTGAGGGCCGTGCCGGTAGATGCCATCCCGGACCTGTCGGACCCGCAGGTGGTGGTCTTCACCGAGTGGATGGGCCGCAGCCCCACGCTGGTGGAAGACCAGGTGACGTACCCCATCACCTCCGGACTGCTCGCGGCCCCAAAGGTGACGGACGTGCGCGGGGTGTCCATGTTCGGGATGAGCTTCGTTTACGTCCTCTTCGAAGAGGGCACGGACGTCTACTGGGCACGCAGCCGCGTCCTCGAGTACCTCCAGACGCTTCAGCGGCGACTCCCCCCAGGCGTCAGTCCCACGCTGGGCCCTGACGCCACCGGCGTGGGCTGGGTGTACCAATACGTGCTGGTGGACACGAGCGGCCGGCACGACGTCGCCGACCTGCGCACCTTCCAGGACTTCTCCTTGCGCTATGCGCTGGAGAGCGTCCCGGGGGTTGCCGAGGTCGCGAGCGTGGGCGGCTTCGAGAAGCAGTACCAGGTGACGGTGGACCCTCGCCGCCTCCAGGCGCTGGAGCTCAGCCTCGGCGACGTGGCGCAGGCCATCCGGCGCTCCAACGCGGAAGTGGGCGGACGGGTGCTGGAGATGAGCGGGCGCGAGTACTACATCCGCGGGCGTGGCTACCTTCAGGACCTGGGGGCACTGGGAAAGGTCGTAGTGAAGGCGAGCAGCATTGGCGCCCCAGTGCGTCTCTCCGACATTGCCACGCTCTCCTTCGGCGGGAACATCCGGCGCGGCGCAGCGGACCTGGACGGGGAGGGCGAAGTAGTGGGCGGCACAGTCGTGGCCCGCTACGGTGAGAATGCCCGCGCGCTCATCACCCGCATCGAGCAGAAGCTCCAGGAGGTGAAGCCCTCACTCCCGGAGGGAGTGGAGGTGCGGCCCGTCTATGACCGCTCGGTACTCATCGACCACGCGGTTGGCACGCTCCACCGCACGCTCTTCGAGGAGGCCTTGGTGGTTTCGCTCATCATCTTCGCCTTCCTCCTGCACGTGCGCAGCGCGCTGGTAGCCATCCTCACGCTGCCCGTGGCGATACTGCTCGCCTTCGTGCCCATGCACGCGCTGGGGCTCTCCACCAACATCATGTCGCTCGGCGGCATCGCCATCGCCATTGGCGCGATGGTGGACGCGGCCATCGTGCTGGTGGAGAACGCGCACAAGCACCTGGAGGTGCTGCCGGAAGACGCGGGCGAGGCGGAGCGGTTGAAGGCCATCACCGCCGCGTGTCGCGAGGTGGGCCCTCCCATCTTCTTCTCGTTGCTCATCATCACTGCGGCCTTCGTGCCCATCTTCGCGCTCAACGGGCAGGCGGGACGGCTCTTCCACCCGCTCGCGTACACCAAGACGTTCAGTATGGGCTTCGCCGCGCTCCTATCCGTGACGCTCGCCCCCGCGCTGATGGCGCTCCTCATCCGAGGGCGTATCGTCCCAGAGCACCGCCACCCGGTGAGTCGTGGACTCATCGCTCTCTACAAGCCGTTCGTCTACGTGGCGCTCCGCAAGCCGAAGACAACGCTCGCCATCGGAGTCCTCGCGGTCATCTCCGCGCTGCCGCTCATTCCTCGCCTGGGCAGCGAGTTCATGCCCGCGCTCGACGAGGGCGACCTGCTCTTCATGCCGGTGACGATGCCCAACATCTCCATCGAGGAGGCACGGCGCGCGCTCCAGGTGCAGGACCGACTCCTGCGCGGCTTCCCCGAGGTCCTCTCCGTCTTCGGCAAGGTGGGCCGGGCCGAGACGGCCACCGACCCCGCACCCCTCTCCATGGTTGAGACTGTGGTACGCCTGAAGCCCCACGCCGACTGGCGAAAGGTGAAGGTGGCGCGCTTCTACAGCCACTGGCCGGGCTGGCTGAAGGCGCCCGTTCGCCCGCTATTCCCCGAGGAGCGGCAAAAGACGACCGAGGAGTTGATTGCCGAGATGAACGCGGCCCTGCAACTGCCCGGGTGGACCAACGCCTTCACCATGCCCATCAAGAACCGGCTCGACATGCTCACCACGGGCATCCGGACGCCGGTGGGCGTGAAAGTCTTCGGCACGGACCTCGCGGAGATTGAGCGCGCGGGAGAGGAACTGGAGCGGGTGCTCGCCTCCGTGCCCGGCACGCGCAGCGCCTTCTACGAGCGCTCTCAGGGCGGGCTGTACGTGGACATCATTCCGGACCGCGACGCACTCGCCCGCTACGGAATGACTGTGGGCGACCTCAACGACGTCATTGAAGGGGCCATCGGCGGTGAGCCCGTGACGATGACGGTGGAAGGCCGCAGCCGCTTCAGCGTCAGCGTCCGCTACCCCCGCGACGTGCGCAGCGACGTGGAGAGACTGCGCCAGGTCCTCGTCCCTGTCCGCGACACCTCCGGGGACATGGGTACTTCCGGCATGGGGAAGACGGGCCTCGACATCCGCCGCCTGCTCTCGGGCCCATATGCGCTGGCGCAGGCGGACATGGGTGGAATGGGCCGAGCCACAGGTGCATCCCCTGGGATGGGAGGCGGCCTGGAGTTGCGACTGCCGGAGCGCCCCAAGGCGATGGCCTCTGACACCGGCCTGGGGATGCGCCTGATGCCTCCGGGCGGCGCCATGGTGCCTCCGGGCGAAGGCATGGCACCCGCCTCCCCAGCGTCGGTCGGTGCGGCCCCAGCGGCGCGCACATTCATTCCTCTCTCGGCGCTGGCGGAGGTGAAAGTAGTGCAGGGGCCCCCAATGCTGCGCGACGAAGCGGGGTTGCTCGTGGGCTACGTCTACGTGGACGTGGACACTGGCGCGCGTGACGTGGGCGGGTACGTGCACAGCGCCAAGGCGGCCGTCGAGTCCGCGGTGCAGGACGGGCGACTGCGCCTGCCCCGGGGCGGCTATCTGAAGTGGACCGGGCAGTACGAAATGCTGGAGAAGATGATGGCCCGGATGCAGTGGGTGGTGCCCCTGACACTGCTGCTCGTGGTGCTCTTGCTCGTGGCCAACTTCAAGCACCTCACCGAGGCGCTCATCGTCCTCTTGTCCGTGCCGTTCGCGCTCGTGGGCAGCGTGTGGCTGATGTGGCTGCTCGACTACCGACTCTCCACGGCGAGCTACGTGGGCCTCATCGCCATGGTGGGCCTCGCGGCCGAGACGGGCATCGTGATGATTGTCTACCTGGATGCGGCCTTCGAGCGGCGCCTGCGCGCGGGCAAGGTGCGCGACCTCAACGACATCATCTGGGCTCACATGGAGGGCACCGTCCAGCGTGTCCGCCCCAAGCTGATGACGGTGTCCACGATGCTCTTCGGCCTGGTGCCCCTCCTCTGGAGCCATGGCACGGGTGCGGACGTGATGAAGCGCATCGCGGCGCCAATGGTGGGTGGCCTGCTGTCGTCGGCGTTCCTGACGCTCGAAATCATCCCCGTCGTCTACACCTACTGGCGCCTCTGGCAGCTCCGCCATGGCCGACTGCAGCTCATCAGTCTGGGAGGTGCGCCAGACGCTACGAGCGACCAGCGGCCCTGAGGGTCCGCGAGGGATGTACGCCGTGCCAGCTCGGGCCTATGCGGTCGGTGTGTGACTTCGGCCCCCAGCATCGCCTCGCGGTGAATACCTGCGGACATTCGGCCAGGGGGCTTGGCATCTCACGTTCGCGCCACCCACGACCCGCTCGCCCTGTCGCTGATAGGTGAGACGTATGCCTTGTGGCGCCCTTGCGCCGCACCGTGAGATACCGTCTGGCGTGAGGCGCATCCATCGCACGTGGCGCACGCTGACGCTCTGCCTACTGGCGGTGAGCTGGGCCTGCCGGAGCGAGCCTCCGCCCGGCTACATCCGCCTTGATGGACTTGCACCGATGCTCGCAGACGCACCGGGCTCACACGCACTGCTGGTAGTCTTCTGGGCTTCCTGGTGCCCTCCATGCAGGGAGGAGACGCCCCAACTCCTCTCCCTGGCCGAGTCGCCTCCCGAGGGACTTCGGGTCGTCGTCTTCAGCCACGATGCGGACCTCAAGGCAGTGGAATCATTTTTCGAAGGCCCTCCCCCGTCGGAACTCCGCCTGCGCCTGGATGTGGGCGAGAAGGTCGCCCGCGAGTACGGGGTGGAGCAGCTCCCGACGAGCATCCTCGTCGTCGAAGGGCAGTTGGTCGCCCGCTTCCCTGGCCCACGGGACTGGGACTCCAGAGCCATGCGACGCCTCCTGGAAAGGTTGACCCGCGAGCGTGCCATCCGGGCGACCGGCTCGGCGGATTGACACTTGCCCTGGGCCTTTGTAAGCCACCTACTGGATGCAGCTCCTCTTGCGACTCATGGTCGTGCTCCTCGTCCTGACGACGGGCGGCGTCTTCCAGACGCTGGCCTTCGCTTCGGACACGCACGCCGACTGCATGGAGGATGAAGGCGATGACTGCACGGACTGCGCCCCCAGCTGCGTCCTGTGCCCATGCTGCCCGCTGAGAGCAGCCCCCGCTCCGGTTCCCGTCATGGGGGACCTCGCGGCCGCGCCCACACCGCCGCTGGTGCCCAGCCGCGTGGACGAGCCGGTCCTCTCCGGGACCGCTACCGACATCTTCCAACCGCCTAGAGCCTGACGCCTCCCTTCACGGGAGACGTGTGCCGTGCGCGAGCCCTACCGGGTCCGTGCGTGCGCATGCGCGTCCTCTTCGCCTGAAGCCCTGTCCATCCTCTCCGCGCACTCTCGCGCGGGCATTCACCGCCGTGGGCGACTGCCCCGGCTGGAGTTTCCTCATGCGTTCGTTGCGCACCCTGTCCATCGTCGTCTCGCTTCTCACCCTTCCCGTCCTCCCCGCGCTGGCCGAGGAGCCCAAGCCCACCGAGAAGTCCCAGACCGCTGAGGCTGAGAGGCCCAAGTGTGAGCACGGCGTCCAAAAGTCCCTGTGCACTCGCTGCAACCCGAAGCTCGCGGCCGTCTTCAAGGCCAAGGGCGACTGGTGCGCGGAGCACGAGCGACCTGAGTCCCAGTGCTCTATCTGCAACCCAGCGCTCTCCAAGAAGGGCGTGAAGTAGATGATGCCAGCCTCCCGCGTCGGTCCGGTGATGCTGTTGGCCCTGCTCGCGCTGGGCGCAGCCAACTGCTCGAAGGAGTCGAAGCCCGCCGTGGCTGAGAAGTCCTCCGCGCCTCCGGCCGCCGCGGGAGGCGCTTCCGGACCCTCGCAGTCCCTACATCTGTGCGAACACAAGGTGCCGGCGGAGCTGTGCACCCGGTGCAACCCGGACCTCATCGACGTCTTCAAGGCGCAAGACGACTGGTGCGAGGAGCACGGAGTGCCAGAGTCCCAGTGCCTCCAGTGCAACCCGAACCTCACCTTCACCACACAGCCCACCGCGCCAAAGGACTGGTGCAAGGAGCACTCCGTCCCCGAGTCGAAGTGCACCAAGTGCAACCCGGCGCTGGTCGCGAAGTTCATCGAGGCGGGCGACTACTGCCGGGAGCACGGCTTTCCGGAATCCGTCTGTCCGTACTGTCACCCTGAGCTGGTGAAGGCGGCGGGCGCGGAGCCGCCCACCTTCCCCGAGCCAGGAACGCGCGTTCGGCTCGCCTCCGCCGAAACCGCTCGAGAGGCCGGCATCCAGACACGTCGCGTGGAGAAGCGGCCCTTTGCCCGCACTCTGGACGTTGTTGGCCAGCTCGCCTTCAACAACAACCGGCTGGCTCAGATGTCGGCCCGAAGCGAGGCGCTGGTTCTGGAAGTCCGTGTGGACGTCGGCGACGAGGTGAAGGCCGGGCAACCCCTCGTGGTGATGACCTCCGGCGCCGTAGGCACAGACCAGGGGCGCCTCTCATCGGCCCAGGCACGGCTTGGAGTCGCGCGCGCCGCGCTCACACGCGAGCAGTCGCTCGTCGAGCGGGGCATCAGCGCACGCAAGGACCTGGAGCAAGCCCAGGCGGAGGTGGCCGAGGCCGAGGCCGAGCGCGACGCGGCCCGCGCATCCCTGACCGCCGCAGGGGCCTCCGTCCGCAGCCAGCAGGGGACCTACGTGATGACGGCGCCTTTCTCCGGCACCGTGGTGGCACGTGACGCCGTCCCCGGCAGGCAGGTGGGTGCGGGGCAGACGCTCCTCCAAATCGCTGACCTGGACACCATGTGGGCCCTCCTAGAGGTGCCCGAAGCAGACGCGGGAATGGTGCGCGCGGGCCAGCGCGTCACGCTCTCATTCGAGAGCATGCCCGGCGAGACGCGTGAGGCAACCCTCACCCGCGTGGGCGCCTCCGTGGACCCGGCCACCCGCACCGTGCGCGCCCGCGTGGAGCTGCCCAACCCGGACGGCGCCCTCAAGGCGGGGCTCTTCCTCCGCGCCAGGGTGCAGGTGACCGCCGAGCAGGAGTCCGTGCTGGTCCCCCGCGAGGCCATCCAACGCGCCGAGGGCCGCGCGCTCGTCTTCGTGAAGAAGGGCGCGGGCCTCTATGAGCCCGTCGTGGTGGAGCTGGGTGCCGGCACCCGTGAAGAAGTCGCCGTGGTGAAGGGACTCTCCGCTGGTGCGGAAGTCGTCACCACTGGCGCCTTCCTCCTCAAGACGGAAATCCTCAAGGAGTCCATCGGTGCGGGCTGCTGCGAGACAGAGGGAGGCGAATAGTCCCATGCTGACCCGAGTCATCGACTGGTCCCTAGCACACCGCTGGGCCGTCCTCCTTGGCACCCTGGCCCTCGTCATTTCGGGCCTGCTGGCCTTCCGGGCACTGCCCATCGACGCCATCCCTGACACCACGCCCACGCAGGTGCAGGTGAACACCATGGCCCCGGCCCTCACCCCTATCGAGGTGGAGCGGCAGCTCACCATCCCCATCGAGCAGGCGCTGGCGGGCCTGCCCCGCGTCAGCGAGCTGCGTTCCATCTCCAAGTTCGGCCTGTCCCAGGTGACGCTCCAATTCAGCGACGGCACGGACCTGTGGTTCGCGAGGCAACAGGTTGCCGAGCGGCTCGGCCGGGTCGCCGTCCCCGCGGGCATCGAGCGCCCGACGATGGGGCCGGTGGCCACAGGCCTGGGCGAGGTCTTCCACTACCTCGTCAAGAGCCGGACGAAGAGCCTCGAGGAGCTGCGCACGCTGCATGACTGGGTCATCGCTCCACAGTTGCGCAGCGTGTCCGGCGTGGCAGAGGTGAATGCCTGGGGCGGCCAGGAGAAGCAGTGGCACGTCGTCGTGGAGCCGCGCCGCTTACAGCAATTCAATCTCTCGCTGCAGGACGTCTACCGCGCGCTGGAGGAGAACAACGCGAACGTGGGGGGCGGCATGGTGGAGCGCGGGGGCGCGGCGAGCCTCGTCCTCGGCGTGGGTGTCCTGGAGGACGGCAAGGCCGTCGAGGACGTCGTCGTCGCGGCGCACAACGGCGTGCCCGTGCGCATCCGGGATGTGGCCCGCGTGGAGGTGGGCCATGAAATCCGCCGGGGCGCCACCACGGCCGACGGTGAAGGCGAAGCCGTCCTGGGCCTGGGCTTCATGCTGGTGGGCGAGAACTCCCACACAGTGACGAAGGCATTGGCGCAACGGCTCGAGGAGGTGAAGCGCACCCTGCCCCAAGACGTCTCCGTGGAGCCCGTCTACGAGCGCACCGAGTTGGTGGACCACGTGCTGCGCACAGTGCGAACCAACCTCCTTGAGGGTGCGCTCCTCGTCATCGCCGTCCTCTTCCTCTTCCTGGGCAACTGGCGCGCGGGGCTCATCGTCGCGGCGGCCATTCCCCTGTCCCTGCTGTTCGCCTTCAACGCGATGCTGCGCTTCGGCATCGCCGGCACCCTCATGTCGTTGGGGGCCATCGACTTCGGGCTCGTCGTCGACTCCTCCGTCATCCTCGTGGAGAACGCGGAGCGGCGGCTCGCCGAGGCCAGGGGGAGTCGGTCCATCCTCGAGGTGGTGCGCGACGCAGCCGTCGAGGTGCGCGGGCCCACCCTCTTCGGTGAGCTCATCATCATGGTGGTGTACCTGCCCATCCTCGCGTTGGAGGGCGTGGAGGGAAAGCTGTTCCGCCCCATGGCGCTCACCGTCATCTTCGCCCTGCTGGGCAGCGCGCTGCTCTCCCTGACGTTGATGCCGGTGCTGGCGTCCTTCGCCTTGAAGCGCGGCGGAGGGAACCACCGCGAGCCGCGCCTCGTCACCGTCCTCAAGCGCTGCTATCAGCCGGTCCTCGACTGGGCCCTCACCCACACTCGGGCCGTCCTCGCCGGCGCGGGGCTCCTCGTCGTGGGTGCACTCATCGCCGCCACGCAGCTCGGCAGCGAGTTTGTTCCGCGCCTCTCCGAAGGCACGCTCGTCATCAACACCGTGCGCCTGGCCGAGGTGTCCCTCACCGAGTCCGTCCGCTATGGCACCGAGATTGAGAAGGTGCTGCTCGCCCGGTTTCCTGACGAGGTTCAGCGCGTGTGGACGCGCACCGGCACGGCGGAGGTGGCCACGGACCCCATGGGCATTGAGCTCTCCGACGTCTTCATCACCCTCAAGCCGCGCGAGGCCTGGAAGCGGGCTACCACTCAGGACGAACTCGTGGCGGAGATGAAGGCGGAGCTGGCGGACCTCCCCGGGATGCGCATGGCATTCCTCCAGCCCATTGAAATGCGCGTCAACGAGATGATTGCGGGCGTGCGCAGCGACGTGGGCATCAAGCTCTTCGGGGACGACCTGGACGTGCTGAAGGCCAAGGCCCGTGAGATTGAGGGCGTGGTCAAGGCCATCCCAGGCGCCGCCGACGTCACCGTGGAGCAGCTGACGGGCCAGCCCGTGCTCGAGGTGACAGTGGACCGAGAGGCCGTGGCCCGTCACGGCATTTCCGCCCGTGCGGTGCTCGACATCGTCGAGGCGGTGGGCACCCGGAGCGTGGGCGAGGTGCGCGAGGGCGAGCGGCGCTTCGACCTGGCCGTGCGTCTGTCCGAGGAGTACCGGGATGACCCGGCGAAGCTGGCCACGATACCGGTGACGGGGCCCGGCGATGCACGCGTGCCGCTGGGGCGGCTTGCCCGCATCCGCGAGGTGTCCGGGCCCACCACGCTCCAGCGAGAGTGGGGCAAGCGCCGCATCGTCGTGCAGGCCAACGTGCGCGACCGAGACCTCGGCGGCTTTGTCGAGGCGGTGCGCCACGCGCTGGACGAGAAGCTGGAGCTGCCCGCGGGCTACTACCTCCGCTTCGGCGGACAGTTCGAGCACCTGGAGCGTGCCCAGGCGCGCCTGCTCATCGTGGTGCCGCTAGCCCTGGCCCTCATTTTCCTCCTGCTCTACCTCACCTACCGGCGCGTCCTCGACTCCGTGCGTATCTTCGCGGGCGTGCCCTTCGCACTGGTGGGCGGAGTGCTCGCGCTCCTGCTGCGGGGACTGCCCTTCTCCATCTCCGCCGCAGTGGGCTTCATCGCCCTCTCCGGGGTGTCGGTGCTGGGAGACATGGTGCTCGTCTCACGCGTGCGCTCCCTCCTCGATGCAGGCCACGCATTGAGCGAAGCCATCCGCGAAGCAGCCCTCTCACGCCTGCGGCCCGTGCTGATGACGGCTGCCGTAGCCGCCATCGGATTTCTGCCCATGGCTCTCAACACAGGCGTGGGAGCGGAAGTCCAGCGCCCCCTCGCCACGGTGGTCATCGGCGGCATCCTCTCCTCCACCCTGCTCACCCTGGTGGTGCTGCCGGTCCTCTACTCCGTGTTCGGAGGTGGGCGGCAAGAGCCACTCCAGCGTCCCCCTGTTCAGGCCAGCGGCACGGAGGCACCCGAGGAGCAGTCCACCCGTGCGGCGAGTTGAGAGGCCCAGCCCATGAGCCCAGAGACACTCACGCTCCTGCTCCAAAACCGGCAGCGATTCCTCGCCTTTCTGACGCCACGCATCGGCAGTGCCGAGGGGGCCGAAGAGGTCCTCCAGTCCGCGCTCCTTAAGGGAGTAGAGAGTGGGGCCGCCCTGCGCCATGAGGAGAGCGCGGTGGCCTGGTTCTATCGACTGCTGCGCAATGCACTCATTGACCGCCACCGGCGCCAAAAGCGCGAGGAGCACGCCCTGCGCGAATGGGTCGGTGACAGCCTGCTGTCCACTGAGGATGCAAACGAGCTGGAGAGGACCGTCTGCACCTGCATCTCTGCCCTCGCCACCACTTTGAAGCCGGAGTACGCGGAGGCCCTGCGCAGGGTGGACCTGGAAGGTCAGAGCCTCGCAGCGCTTGCCGAAGCGGCTGGCATCACCTCCACCAACGCCAAGGTCCGCCTGCACCGGGCCCGGCAGGCACTGGGCAGGCGGCTGGAGCAGTCGTGTGGCCCCTCCTGCTGCCGGCGAGGCTGCGTGGACTGTCCATGTGAGCCAGCCTGAGGAGAGCGCCCCGCATCGCATCCGGGGCCAGTCCAGCACATGCCCACCCTTATGATGGAACCCTTTGCGGATGGCGACGCTGCGGCCGCCTTCATCGCCATTGCGGCACTGGGCCTCTGCGGCGCCATGCTGCACGAAGGCTGGCGAGGCACGAAAGCGCGCTGGGCGCGCACCGCGTCCATCTTCGTGATGGTCCTCGTGCTCGTGCTGGCTGCCCTACCCGCCCTCGAAACAGTTTTGCCTGGGCAGCCACTTGCCGCCGTCGAGGTCACGGAGAAGGGACAGAGCATCCCCCTCCCTCCTTCTGTGAATGGAAGAGTCCTCGTCGTGGTGAGGGGCAGGCTCGCCCGAACAGGCGACACAGAAATCCTGTTTTCGATAGCGGGAATGGAGGAGATGATACGCGGGACACTGGAGCGGACGCGTACTTCCATCCGGGCGAAGCACGGGCGCACCCATGTCTGGCGCGACCGATTGAGCTTCCATCAGCGAGGCTCCATCCCGCGAGGCGTACACACGCTGAGGGTGGAGCAGTTGGAGGGGGGCCTTGAGGGCCCTTTGCGTGTGGAGTTCTACCGCAACCGGTGCCCCCCCCTTCTTGTATCCTGGGCTGCGGGCCTCGTGCTGCTCACAGCCTCAGTGCTTCACGCCCGCCTCCAGCTCCGCCGATACGCGCTCTGGGCTGGTACCGCGCTCGGAACGAGCCTGTTCATCTACAACTGGGGCGAACCCCGCGCCGACATCACGTTCGCTGCGGCCTGCCTCTTCTTGGGATTCACAGTGGGCGCTCCCATAGGGTGGTTGGCGTCCCGCGCACTGCGAGCGCGGTCCCCCTCGCCTACTCGACGGCGCAGAAGCCAGAGCTGAGGTCCAGGCGGTTATGAGAATTCGGAGGTCGGGGAAGGCGTGCACTCCCACCGGGGGCTGGCGGGGCCGCTTCGTCAGCTTCCGCGCGCACCAGAAACGTGGAGGTGTAACCCTGGGCAGAACCGTTCGTCAGCCCAGGCAAAGCTCAGGAAGTCCCTGCTGACACGCCGGAAAAGGAGTGTGCAGCGGAACTGTTTTCGCTCTGGAGGCACCCACGCCCATGTCAGGTTCCCACAGTCACGCACCCGCCTCACCCGGACGGGCATTTGCCATCGGTGTAACCCTCAATTTGGGCTTCGTTGCAGTCGAGGCCACCTTCGGCGTCATCTCCAACTCCCTGGCGCTAGTGGCGGATGCGGGCCACAACCTGAGCGACGTCCTCGGATTGATGCTCGCCTGGGGGGCGAGCATCCTGGCCAGGCGAAAGCCGACAGCCCGCCACACCTATGGTCTGCGCAGCTCGTCCATCCTGGCAGCCCTCCTCAATGCCCTCCTCTTGCTCGTCGCCGTGGGCGGTATCGGATGGGAGGCAGTGCAGCGCGTGGGAAAGCCCGCTCCTGTCTCCAGCGTCACCATCATGGTGGTAGCTGGGCTGGGCATCATCATCAACACCGCCACGGCCATGCTCTTCTGGAAGGGCCGCAAGGACGACCTCAACATCCGGGGTGCATTCCTCCACATGGCTGCGGACGCAGGAGTGTCGCTTGGTGTCGTCCTGGCCGGCGCCCTCATCCATTTCACCGGATGGGCATGGCTCGACCCCGTGGTGACGCTCCTCATCGCGGTCCTCATTTTCTGGGGGACGTGGGGACTACTCAAAGACTCCGTCAACCTCGCCTTGCATGCGGTGCCGCAGAACATCGACATGACCTTGGTACGGGAGCAGCTGAACCGGGTACCTGGCGTCATCGACGTGCATGACCTGCACGTCTGGGCCATAAGCACTAGCGAGGCGGCCCTCACCGCGCATCTCGTCGTTCGAGGGATACAACTGGACGACCCGCTCCTCGACCGCATGAAGCGGCAACTCCACGATGAGTTCGGCATCGAGCACGTCACGCTCCAGGTGGAAGCAGGGCAGCTTTCCAACTGCTGCAACATCGCGCCCGCTGAGGAGCCCGTCGTGCCGCACAATGGAGAGGAAAGGCATGTCTGAGACGGCTACCTTGCCCGACGGAAGACTGCCGCTCCTCAAGCGGGCCAAGGCATTGACGCTGGTCACCGTGGGATGGAACGTCGTCGAGGGCACCATCGCCGTGGCCGCAGCCCTCGCTGCCAGCAGCGTGGCGCTACTCGGCTTCGGAGTGGACAGCTTCGTGGAGAGCGCTTCCGCCGCCGTCATGCTGTGGCGCCTCTCGGCGGAGCGGCGAGCTCGGCGCACTCCCGGGGAACTGGAGCAACTGGACCGCCGCGCGCATCGGCTCATCGGACTGTCACTCTTCGCGCTGGCCGCATTCGTGGCATGGGAGGCGTCGACATCGCTTCTGAACAGCGAGCGGCCCAAGACGAGTCTCGTCGGCCTCATTCTCGCGACCGTCTCACTGGCGGTGATGCTGTGGCTCGCGCGCGCGAAAAAGCGGACCGCCGTGGCCCTGGGCAGCCGCGCCATGGAAGCCGATGCCTTCCAGACCACTGCGTGCTGGTGGCTCTCCCTCATCACTTTGGGTGGCATCGGCCTCAACGCGGCTTTCGGTTGGTGGTGGGCGGACCCAGTGGCCGCCCTTGGGATGACGTTCTTCCTTGTGAAGGAAGGCCGGGAAGCGTGGCGGGGCGAGGACACCTGCGCTTCGTGTCACTGACGCATTAGAAGGAGGCACCTTGATGGAACCGAAGCTGCGAATTCGTTTCGAGAAGGAACTGCGACAAGCCTCCGAGGCCGAGGCCCGAGGCCACTTCCAGTTGGCGTGGCATTCGCTGGAACGCGCTCACATTCTGAGCCAAGCCCACGCGCGGCCTCATCTTCAGGTCCACGGAGCAATGTTCTGCTTCGCATGGAGGAGAGGAAACCTGAGCGAGTTGGCCGGACAGTTGCCCCGATTGCTGCTGGCCGCCCCTGGCTCCTGGCTCGGGCGCGCTCCCCTGGGCAATACCGGAGGCGCCAACGTGGGCATCTTCACGCCCATGCCCATCCCAGATGACCTCCAGGCCATCTTCCAAGAAGCTGCCCGGCAGGAAGGGCAAGAGCCCCACAGGCAGGCCCCTTGAACGAGGTGAATCCGTGCGCCAGCAAACCGTGACCCCCAGCCGTATTGCCTTCCTCCGCTAAAGTCACTACGAAGACACCGTGCTGCGCCTTCTGATGTTCATCGTGCTGGTCAACGGCCTCGTGCCTTCCTTCGGGGAGGCCGTCGAGATGGCCGTTCACTACGCGGCGTCCGGGCATCTCGCGCACTCCATTGCGGACGAGTCGGACCTGGGAGAGTCCAGCCGGGAGCACGGCTGTGGCCCAACCGAGCACCATTGCGGGTGCTGCCCCAGCCAGTCCGTCATTCCTGAATCCCTGCCCTCACCGGGTTGGGCCATTACGGTCAAACCGCCGAAGATTGTCGGGCAGAACCAGGAGGCGGCCGAGGAAGTGCGTCCCCGCCTCCTGCGTCCGCCCATATCGGCCTAACGGCCGGTTCGTGCGCCCCTTCACCTCCAGCCGTGCTGTGGCCGTGACGTCCTGCGGCCATGCGCGTGCGGCGATTTTCGCACGCTTGCGGGGACTCTCGCTTCGAGAGACCAGGAGCTAGGCCACGCCTTCGCGCCGATGACGCGCGAACGGACCGGACGCATGTGCCTGCTCAGGCGTGCCCGGTACCGCCGTGCGCGGCGCCGGCCTTGGGCCATCTCTCATCCACTCATCAGCTGCGGCTGACGCTGCAGGTGTGCTCGCGTCCTGACGGTCTGACTCCGTCGGTTCCGCACATCCTCCAGCCCGGGCGCGGCTCTACCTCTTTTCATCTTGGTGAGCTTCGTGTCTCCATCAATCCGTCTCACAAGTCTGCTCCTGCTCCTGCTCCTGCTCGTCGCGGTGCCGGCCTTCGCGGCCCGCCCTCTCACGATGGAGCAAGCCGTGGCACTCGCACTCGAGCGCAGCCCCCGACTCATTTCCACCCAGGCCGATGCCGCCGCAGCTCGAGCTCAGCTTTCGGGAGCATCCCTCCTGTTCCAGACCAATCCAGACCTACAAGTCGCCATCGGCCCACGCTTCCGCGCGAGTGGGAACAACGTCGACGTGGGCGCCGGGGTGAGCCAACAACTGGAACTCTTCGGCCAGCGCGGAGCGCGCAGGGACGCCGCAGCGGCGACACTTTCCGCGAGCGAGTCCCGCCTCGCGGTCTCTCAGGTAGAGCTCGCGGCCGAAGTGCGCCAAGCCTTCGGCAGGGCCCTAGCGGCCGAGCAGGAACTGCAGTTGGCCAATGATGCACTCGTACTCGCAGAGCAGGGCCGGGATGCCGCTGAGCAGCGACTGCAGGCTGGAGCCGCCTCTCGCATCGAAGTGAACACCGCGCGGGTGGCGCTGGGCCAGACCCAGCGTGCCCGTGTTCGCGCCGTCCAGCGCCGGACGCAGGCCCTCGGAGAGCTGCGACTGCTGCTGGGCATCGAACCAACTGATGACATCGCACCCGAAGGGAACCTGCGCGCGGAGGCGGCCGCGCCCCCAATCCTTTCCGTCCTCCTGGAGCGAGCGGCGGCGCAACGCGCGGACCTGAAGGCAGCCAAGGCCGAGTTGGAGGCAGCCCAGGCAGAGGTCCGGCTCGCCAGCCGGGGGGCGCTACCCCGCCCTCGATTGGGGGTGAGCTACAGCCAGGAGGAGGACGCCCAAATCGTCCAGGGCACACTCGGCATCGACCTGCCCCTCTTCAACCGCAACCAAGCGGCGCGAGGGATTAGCACGGCACGGGCGGTCCAGGCGGAGCGGGCGCTCGCCGCCACCGAACGCTTCGTGCGTTCCGAGGTGGTGCTCGCCCTGGAGCGCTACCGCACTGCCCTGTCAGCCGCAGAGGTGTTCGGCGGCGATGTGATGGCGGCCGTGCAAGAGAACTTGAAGCTGGTCAATGAGGCCTATCGAGCCGGGAAGGTGGACTTCCTGGAGCTGCTCATCATCCGGCGCGAGGCCCTCGATACGAGCCGCAGCTACATCGAGGCCCTTGAGGAACTCAACGCCGCGGAGGCCCAACTCAAGAAAGTGGTGGGGAACATCCAATGAACGTTCACACGAATCTGTCCATCGTCCTCGCGACGGCCCTTCTTCTGACCAGTTGCTCCGACAAGAAGGTCGCCCCCCCCTCCGGTGAAGCGACGACGGCCCCGTCCGGCAAGGAGACGAAGGGCAAGCCCCACGCCGAAGAAGAGGGCCACGACCACGAGAAGGAAGAAGGCGAACCCCATGGTGAGGGGGAAGAAAAACATGACGAGGTCATCACCCTCACGCCAGAGGCGCTGCGCTCGGCGCAGCTCCAGTTGGCCCAGGCGGAGGCAAAGCCCCTCGTAACCGGCCTCATCGTGCCAGCGCGTATCACCTTCACCCAGCAAGGCGTAGCCAGAGTGGCCTCCCGCGTTCCGGGACGACTCGCCACCATCCAGGTAGCTCTCGGCCAGAAGGTGAAAAAGGGGGAAGTGCTGGGCCATCTCGAGAGCCCTGAGCTTGGCCAGGCACGAGCGGACTACCTCTCCGCCGCGACCAAGGCGCGCGTGGCGGAGCAGAACTTCCGCCGGGAGAAGGAGCTGCTCGCCAAGGGAATCACCAGCGAGCGGGACATGCGTGAGGCGGAGAGCACCTTCGTCACCGCCGAGGCGGAGCGCAACGCCGCCGACGGCCGGCTTCATGCGCTCGGCCTCTCCGACGGGGAAATCTCCACGCTGCGTGGCAACGAGCACTACAGCTCGCGCTTTCCAGCCATCAGCCCCCTGACAGGCACGGTGGTGGAGATTTCGGGCACGGTGGGCCAGGCGGTGGAGGCGGCCACGTCCCTCTTCACGGTGGCGGACCTCACGGAACTCTGGGTGCAGTTGGACCTGACGGAGTCTCAGCTCCCGCAGGTCCATGCCGGTCAGCCGGTGGAAATCACCGTCCAAGCACGCGCGGGCCAGCGCTTCACGGGCCGCGTGGACTACATCGGAGACGTCGTCGATGAGAAGACTCGCACCATTCCGGTACGAGTCGTGGTGTCCAACACCGAAGGTGCGCTCAAGCCGGGCATGTTCGCCCAGGCGGAAATCGCCACCACCTCGGGAGCGACACGAGACTCGGGCTCCGCCTCGCCCACACGCATCGTTGTCCCACGAGAGGCCGTGCAAAAGGTCGGCGAAGAGCAGGTGGTCTTCGTTCCAGCCGGCGAGAACCGCTTCCGCCCCGTCGAGGTCCAGACTGGCGCCAGCTCCGCCCAGGACGTGGAAATCCTCTCAGGTCTTCAGCCCGGTACCTCCTTCGTCACGCAAGGAGCCTTCATCCTCAAGTCCGAGCTCTCGAAGGAGAGCATGGGCGAGGGCCACTCCCACTAGGCGGGCGCCATGTTCGACAGGCTCATCCATTTTTCCATCAAGAACCGCATCCTCATCTTCATCCTGACGGCGGTGCTCATCGGCTTCGGCCTCAACGCGCTGCGCTCACTGCCCATAGACGCGGTACCGGACGTCACCAACGTGCAGGTCCAAATCCTCACATCCTCACCGGGCCTTGGGCCCGTAGAGGTGGAGAGGTTCATCACCGTGCCCGTCGAGACCGCGATGAGCGGCTTGCCGGACACCGAGGAAATTCGCTCCGTCTCCAAGTTCGGGCTGTCCGTCGTCACCGTCGTCTTCAAGGACGAAGTGAACATCTACTTCGCGCGGCAGCTCATCCAGGAGCGGCTGACAGCGGCGCGCGAAAGCATCCCCGAAGGCTACGGCTCTCCGGAGATGGGCCCCATCTCCTCGGGCCTGGGAGAAATCTACCAGTTCGAGGTACGGGGCGAGGGCCAGGGCCCCATGGAGCTGCGCAGCATCCTGGAGTGGCAGGTTTCCCCGCGGCTACGTGCCGTGCCCGGCGTCGTCGAGGTCAACGCCTTCGGCGGAGAGCTCAAGACTTATGAGGTGCAGGTGGACCCCTCCAGGCTCACGGCCTACGGCCTGTCTCTGGGCCAGGTGTTCCAATCCCTGGAGGAGAACAACGCCAACGCCGGAGGCGCGTACATCGCACGCGGTCCGGAGCAGGTGCTCATCCGTGGCGAGGGCCTTGTGGAGACACTGGATGATATCCGCAGCATCGTCCTCTCCACGTCTCCACAAGGAGTCCCGGTCTATGTCCGAGACGTTGCCAACGTGGCGTTCGCTCCACAGGTCCGCCAGGGCGCTGTGACGCGTGACGGCCGGGGCGAGGCCGTCACGGGCATCGTGATGATGCTCATCGGGCAGAACTCGCGCGAGGTGGTCAACGACGTGAAGGCCGAGGTGGAGAAGATCCGCCCCACCCTGCCTCCTGGCGTCACCATCGACACCTTCTACGACCGCACGGACCTCGTCCGGAAAACCATCCAAACGGTGGCGAAGAACCTCGTCGAGGGCGGTCTGCTCGTCATCGTCGTGCTCTTCGTCATGCTGAGAAACCTGCGCGCGGGACTCCTGGCCGCCGCGGCCATTCCCCTGTCCATGCTCTGCGCCTTCATCGGGATGCGGGCGCTGGGCGTCTCCGGAAACCTGATGTCCCTGGGAGCCATCGACTTCGGCCTCATCGTCGACGGCGCGCTCATCATCGTGGAGAACGCGGTGCGGCACATTTCGGAGCAGAGCCACACGCTGGGCCGGGCCCTCACGCGTGAGGAGCGCGACGAAGTCGTCTATCGCAGCGCGGTGGAGGTGAGACAGGCGGCCGCGTTCGGTGAAGTCATCATCGGCGTGGTCTATCTGCCCATCCTCGCCCTGAGCGGCATCGAGGGGAAGATGTTCAAGCCCATGGCCATCACGGTCATCTGTGCCTTGGCGGGAGCCTTCGTCCTGTCACTCACCTTCATCCCGGCCCTCGCCTCCGTCCTGCTTCCCCGAAAGGCGAAGGAGCAGGAGAGCTTCATCGTCCGCGGGGCGCGCCGTGTCTACGAGCCCGCCCTGTCCTGGTGCCTCCGGCGACGCGGAGTGGTGGTGGGCATCGCCGGTGGGCTGCTCGCGGTGAGCCTGGCCACGGTGCCCTTCCTGGGTGCGGAGTTCATTCCCCGGCTGGATGAGGGAGCCCTCGCGTTGCAGGCCTGGCGTGTGCCCTCGGTCTCGCTGGAGGAGTCGGTGCGACAGACGGGCCTCATCGAACGGGTGCTCAAGCGCTTTCCCGAGGTCACCACCGTAGTCTCCCGTACGGGGCGCGCGGAGATCGCAACAGACCCCATGGGCGTGGAAATCAGCGACATCTTCGTCATGCTCAAACCGCATGAGGAGTGGACAACGGCGGAGGACCGGGAGGGGCTCATCGTCCGCTTCAACGAAGCGCTGACGAAGGAGGTGCCCGGCACCCTCTTCAGCTACTCGCAACCCATCGAGCTTCGGGTCAGCGAGCTCATCTCCGGCGTGCGCTCGGATGTGGCGCTCAAGCTCTATGGCGAGGACCTGGACGTGCTGAAACAGACGGGAGACAAACTCGCCGCCGCGCTGGCCAAAGTCCCGGGCGCAGCGGACGTCAAGGCCGAGCAGGTGGCGGGCCTGCCCGTCGCGCGCATCCAGATAGACCGGCAGGCCATCGCCCGCTATGGCATCAACGCCCGGCAGGTGCTGGACACCATCGAGGCCGTGGGTGGCAAGGAGGTGGGAACGGTGCTGGAGGGCCAGCGGCGATTCGCGCTCCAGGTGCGCTTCGCACCGGGCGCTCGGCAGAGCGTGGAGCAGCTCGAGGGAATCCGGGTGGCCAGCCCTTCCGGGCAACTCATCCCGCTCTCACAGCTCGCGCGCATCGTCGTAGAGGAAGGCCCCGCCCAGGTGAGCCGGGAGAACATCCAGCGACGACTCACCATCGAGACCAACGTGCGCGGGCGAGACCTCCAGAGCTTCGTCACGGAGGCACAGGCTGTCATCGCCCGCGAGGTCAAGCTGCCGACGGGCTACTGGGTGAGCTGGGGCGGGCAGTTCGAGAACCTCCAGTCCGCGTCGAGCCGGCTCGCAATCGTAGTGCCCCTCACCCTCTTCCTCATCTTCGTGTTGCTCTACACCACGTTCAACGCGGTGCGGCCGGCCCTTCTCATCTACCTCAACATCCCCTTCGCGGTGACAGGTGGGCTGCTGGCGCTCCTGGCGCGGGGGATGCCGCTGTCCATCTCCGCGGCGGTGGGCTTCATCGCCCTCTTCGGAGTCGCGGTGCTCAACGGCTTGGTCCTGGTGGCCTACATCCTCAAGCTGCGTCAGGACGGCCTGTCTCCTGCCCAAGCAGCCCATGACGCAGCCCACGTACGCCTGCGGCCGGTCCTCACCACGGCGCTGGTGGCCTCCCTGGGCTTCCTTCCCATGGCGTTCTCCACCGGAGCGGGTGCCGAGGTGCAGAAGCCGCTGGCCACCGTCGTCATCGGCGGGCTCTTCAGCTCCACGCTGCTCACGCTGTTGGTACTGCCCACCGTCTACACCTGGTTCGACCGCGGCCGCCCCAAGGTCGTCCCCGTCCCTCCAGAGCCATCCCCCGGGCCCACAGGACACTCCCCCGCCGTCGAAGGAGGTGCAGCGTGAAGGAAATCAAAGCCATCATCCAGCCCTTCAAGGTCAGTGAAGTCACCGACGCGCTTGAAGCCATCCCCGGCGTGGGTGGCATCACCGCACTGGACGTACGCGGCTTCGGCCACCAGCGCGGGCACAACGGCATGGAGGCCCGCGCACACGGGTCACTCAATTATCTGCCCAAGGTCATGCTGCTCTTCGTCATCCCGGACTTGCTCGTTGATACCGCGCTCGCCACCATCCAGCGGCATGCGCATACGGGCAACATCGGAGATGGAAAGGTGTTCGTCTCCCCTGTTGAGGACGCGCTCAGGGTGAGAACCGGGGAGAGGGGCGAATCGGCGCTCTGAGCCCTCTTCTCTGCGGCCGAACTGCGAGCCAGGGTCCTCACGGGAAGGGGCAGACGCGCCGAAGCCCGTGGTGCGGCCCATGGGGGGGTGGCATGGGGTCCCACATGCCTCCCTACCCCGTACGACACGTCCCCACACTCTCCCCTTCTGAAGGATTCTGGACGCCATCCCCAACCCGCGATATTCGGGCAAACGGCCGCAGGGAAGTTTGCGGACACTCAATCGGACCCCGAATTTTCCCGACTTCGCCTAACCCCAGGATTTTTCTCGTGTTTTCCGTCGCAGTCTCTGGAGAGGGCGCAGAGAACGAGTTCGCGCAGGGCTTCGTTCGGGGAGCTACTTGAAAGGCCCTACCAACCGGTAGGGCCTTTTTTGTTTAACACGGGCCTCGCGATGACATCGTGGGGTCTTCGTGTTTAAGCCCCTGAACTCCAAGGGATTTTGCCCAGCAGTGCTGAGAACGGCACTAACCGACCGACGGCGGGCGTTCTGGGGGCACACCACCGCCCCTCGCGGTGGCCCATGGCCCTGGTCGCCGCGCCGACTTGAGCGATGTCTGCGAGCACCAGACGCAGGCGGCCATTCAGGATGAGTCGGCTGGCGCCGGTGACCAGCGGTGCGGAAGCAGTTCGTCCAGGCGGGAGGCTGGATGCGAGCCGAACCGCGGCAGCACATCAGCCAGGTACGCCTCGGGGTTGACGCCGTTGGCCTCGCACGTGGCGACGAGAGACGCGAGCCCCGCGAGGTGCTGGCCAGCCTCGTCGCTGCCGACGAAGAGGTAGTTCTTGCGGCCCAAGGCCATCGCCCGCAGGGCCCGCGCGGAGGCGTTGTTGTCGAGCGGCAGCGAGGCGTCCTCGAGGAAGCGTGAGAGGGCCGCCCACTGGCCTTGGGTGTAGCGCAGTGCGAGCCCCATTGGCCCCCGCGGCGGGTGCCGCGGCAGTTGCTCCGCGAGCCACGCGGCGAAGGCTTCGAGTACCAGCGCACTGCGCTCACGACGCAGCGCCAGGTGCTCGGGCCCTCCCAGCACGCCGCGCTACATGGCCTCGTGCTCGACGCGGTAGAGGGCCAGGATGAAGTCGAGCGCGTGCCTGGCCTCGGGCGCGGTGGCTTGCGCGTCGAAGAATTTGCGGCGCACGTGCGCCCAGCACACCACGCGCGTGCGGCCCTCGGGCAGGGTGACGCGGTTGTAACCCGTGTAGCCGTCGACGAGCAGGTAGCCGCGCGTGCCGCCCAGGACGGCCTGGGGCGTCGCACCGCTGCGACTGGGACTGTGCACGTAGGCGATGAGGCGCTCGGTCCGGAAGGTCCAGACGTAAGCCCGGCGCGTCTTGCCCTCATCGAGCACGCGCTGCGGCGTCTCGTCCGCGCGCACCAAGGGGGCCTGGCGCACCAGGGCGAGCAGTCGCGCCGACAGCGGCGCGGTGGCAGCTGCAACGGCATGAAAGAGGTCACACAGCGTCGTGCGCGCAATAGGGGCACCCGCGCGTGCGAGCGCCTTCGCCTGGCGGTAGAGGGGAATCGCGTCGCACACCTTCGCAGTCACCAGGTGGGCCAGCAGCCCGGGGCCGTAGTGGCCCTGCTCGAGGGCCTTGGGCGCCATGGCCGTGACAATGCCCTGCCCACACCGGCATACGAGCGTCTCCTGCACGTGCACCTGTCGCTCGAGGCGCGCCGGGACGTACTCGAGGACGCCCGTCCGCTTGCCGGGGCCCAGGCGCCTGAAGTCCGTGCCGCCACACGCCGGGCAGCGACGCTCGGCGGCAGGGACTCGATGGTGGACGATGCGCTCGGGAAGGGAGGCGCGCGCCTGGCGCCGCTGCTCGCGCAGCTTCAGCGTCGCGGCCCGCGCCCCGGCGCAGTCACCTGACGCGAGCCGGAGCTCGTCCTGGATGCTCGCCATCTTCTCGCTCCGCTTGCCGAAAAGGGCACGCTGGAGCTGAGCAAGCTGGGCTTCGAGTCGGGCGACACGCTCCCGGAGGTGGGCGTTCTGAGCCTCGAGCCGCTCGGCTCTCTCTCGCCAGTCGCACCGGTGCGCCTCCTGGGGCTCTTCTGCCATCGCTCCGGGGAAACAAGCTGCCCGGTGGAGACCTTCTCGACGCTCTCTGGAGGCGCCCACCTGGCTGGCCTGCGGACGTGCGTGACGTCCAGGCCGTCCAGCAGCATCGACAGCTGGGTGGCATCGAGCTGGGCGCCGAGCAACTCCTCGCCGATGGTTGGCACCTTGAAGCGGCCCTTCTCCAGTCGCTTGTACGTCAGCACGAAGCCGCCCGCGTCCCAGCTGAGGACTTTCACCCTGTCTCCTCGGCGCGACACGAAGACGAAGAGGTGGCCCGCATAGAGGTCCTCCTGCCACGCCATGCGCACGACGGCCGCCAAGCCATCGATGCTCTTGCGCATGTCGACGGGCTCTCGCGCCAGCAGGATGCGCACCGTCCGAGGAAGCCGTAGCAACATCAGGTGCTCGCCGCCGTGCCCGCACTCGCGAGGGTTGCGAGGAGCCGCGCGACGTAGGCCGTGTCCGCGCCCACCGGGAAGCGCAGCACGAGGCCGCCCACGGTGGCGACTTCAAAGAAGCTCTTCAGCGCCTGCGGCGCGGGCGACGCTACAACCTCCAGAGGGAGAAAGGCGGCGACCGATTCGGCAGCCAATTCTGACGCCCGGAGGCCCCGCTTCTTGCGCTTCTTGTAGAGCCAGTACTGCAGCGTGCCCAAGGGCAGGTCGTGCTTGGCCACGAATTCCTTCTGCTGTAGCCCACTCGTCTCGAATTCCTCCACCAACTTCGGCCACTCATCCGGATTGGGTCGTCGCATGCCCCAAGAACCCGCAAGGCGCGCTCAACTCAGGACGCCCGCCGTCGGTCGGTTACAAGGCGTCTCATTTCAGCGCCAATCTCAGGCGAAATCATCGCTGCGGCCCCGTCGCCGCGCGGGTGAGCAACCGCCGGGCCGACGCAAAGCCTTCCCACTCGAGAAACCTGTCACGGGGCGGGGGTGGGCACTGCAGAGACGTCCACTCGACGGCGATGTTGGGGTTGAAGGCCAGGTCTCCCAACAGCTTCGCCCACAACCCAGGCTGGAGGCGGGCCTCCTGCGCGTCCGCATCGACGACAGCGTAGAGGGGCATGCCGTACCAGGCACTGAGAGACTCCACCAGCAGGGACACGGCTGGAGTCATCGCTGGTACGGGTGGCAGGCGGGCCTTGAGGACGGTGCCCCGCTTGGGCACGGGGAGAAGGATTTGGATGTATGGGGTATGCGCCTCGAGCGTCAGCCACAGCGGCGGTGAAGACATAGAGAGCCACCTCCAGACGGCGCCTGGCGGCCGGCGCATCCGGCTCGCGGGGCACACGTGCGGCTTTTGTTACGCCCGCCTCCGTTTGGCTTGAACCTGGATGTGTGATTTTCCGCGCTCGCTGCCGTGCGCGTTGTGCTGCTTTGCGGGCCGCCGCATCACGGCGCGCCTCAGAAGGGTTGAGGCTCGCCCGATAGGCACGGCTCGCATTGCGCCACTGCGCTCTGCGGGCCAGCGTGCGGCACCTGTCGTGACCCCCTGTGTCAGGGAAGATGTCGCCTCGGCTGACGTGCCGAGCTGACGACGCCCTGGGGGCGAGCGCAGGCGGTTGAAGTGCCGTACACAGACGCATTCAAGGCGCAGATGGTGAAGCGGATGATGGGCCCGAGCGCGGTGACTGCCTCGACACTGGCCCGGCAGATAGGAGTGTCCCAACCGACGTTGTCGCAGTGGTTGCGCGCGGCGAATAGGGTAGTGGGCATGACGCCCCCGTCCGACGAGAAGAAGCCCGCCCCGCCCGCTGGGCCCAAGAAGTGGACGCCCGAGGAGAAGCTGCGCGTGCTGGCGGCGGCCCAGGAGCTCAAAGGCGAGGAGTTGGGGGCGTTGCTGCGTGGAGAGGGACTGCATGAAGCGCAGCTGAGGGAGTGGCAGCAGGCGGCCGCGGGGGCGCTCTCCGGCACGGCGAGCGAGCCGCTGCCGGCCAAGGAGCGCAAGCGGCTGGCCGCCGCCGAGAAGCGGGTGAAGGAGCTCGAGCGGGAGCTGCACCGCAAGGAGAAGGCGCTAGCAGAGACGGCGGCGCTGCTGGTGCTCGAAAAAAACTACGCTGGCAAATATGGCCTGAGCCCGGGGTGTTGCCCCTCTGAGAATGGGAGGAACGCCATGGCACGAACGACAGCCCGCCCCCTCGCCACCCGCGAGGTGAGAATCGACAGCGAGCGCCGGCCTTGCGAGGCGTGTGGCGCGAGGACACGGGCGGACTGGCGCTCGCGGCGCTGTGTGACGACGCTCGCCGGGTGCGTGGGGCTGTCCGTGCAGGTGCGGGTATGCCACCGGAAGGGATGCCTTCTGGAGGGCATGTCGTTGAGGGCCGAGGAAGAGGGGCGCTGGGTGCTGCCCGAGCACGAGTTTGGCTTGGACGTATTGGCCTTCATCGGGGCGCAGCGCTACCGGGAGCACCGCAGTGTGCCGGAAATCCACGCCTTGCTGCGCCAGAGGGGCGTCGCCATATCCGAGCGCACCTGCACCAACCTGCTGGACCGGTACGACGAGCTCGTCAGCCTCAAGCTGCTCGACTCCGGGCGGTTACAAGAGACTCTCCAGCGTCAGGGGCGGGCGGTGCTCGCCATTGATGGGCTCGCTCCGGACGTGGGGCACGAGGTGCTCTGGGTGGTGCGCGAATGCCTGTCGGGCCAGGTCTTGCTCGCCCGTTCCCTGCTGTCCGGGAGTGAGCAGGAACTCGCACCCCTTCTCGAGGAAGTGAGGCTCGCGTTGGGGCCAGTGCCCATTGTCGGCGTGGTGTCCGATGGACAGAGGAGCATCCGTAACGCTCTGGCCCACGCACTGCCCCAGGTGCCGCACCAGCTCTGCCATTTCCACTATATCCGGGAGGCAGCGCGGCCCCTTTATGAGGCCGACCGGCATGCGAAGAAGGAGTTGAAGAAGCGGGTACGTGAGGTGAGGAAGGTCGAGCGAGCGGTGGAAGGCCGTCAGGACGCTGGTGCTCACGCCACGCGGGCCTACGCGGCGGCCGTCAGGAGCGCGCTCACCGACGACCACCGCCCGCCTCTCCAACCCTCTGGCCTGCTGCTGCGCCGACGACTGGGCGCCATCGAGAAGAGCATGGAGCGGGTGTCAAAAGGGGGGCCTGCCCACAGGAGTTGAGCCGCCTGCATACGGTGCTACGCAAGGCATTGAAGGCTACGGCACGCATGTGGCCTGGACTGGCGCGGGCCTACCAATGGATAGAGCGCACCGCGGTCATCCTCCGCAACGAGCCTGGATTGGACGCTGCAGGCGTACGACGTCGACTTTCCGCCTTGCTGGCTGCCCTGGTCCGCTGGACGCGCCGACGTCACCGGGGAGTCCTGCGGCAGGCCCTCGCTCACTTTCTCCTCGAGACGCGCCGTTACTGGAAAGGTCTCTTCCACTGCTACGACGTGCCGGACCTGCCCCGCACCGACAATGACTTGGAGCACCTCTTCGGTACCTGCCGCTACCACGAGCGGCGCGCCTCGGGCCGGGTGCGCGCAAGCGCGGGACTCGTCGTGCGCGGAGCCGTGCGGCTGCCAGCCATTGCCTCGGCATTCCTTCTGCCTGCGCTTGACGGCCCCTACCTGGAACCTAGGAACATCAATGACTGGCAGAGACTGCGCTTTCAGCTTGAGCAGCGGCGCGTCCCTCGCATCCTGGGCCGGCGCTTCCGGGCCAACCCGGATGGCTACCTCCGAGGCATCGAAGAGGGGCTCAGGCCATATTTGCCGGCGTAGAAAAAAAACTTCAGGCGATGGGGTGGGACGAGAGGCACCTGGCCGACGAGGACGACTCCGGAGACGAGAAGAGCGAGAAATGACGCTCGCCCACGTCGACGAGTCCCTGGAGAAAGGCGTGCGCCTGGAGGCCATCTGCGAGCGGCTCGGGGTGGCCCCGCGCACGATTCAACGATGGAGGAAGCCAGCCACGGCGGAGGACCGGCGGTGTGGTCCGCATACCCGTCCGGCCAACCGACTGTCCGAGGTGGAGCGGCGCCGAATCCTGGCGGT
>NZ_VIFM01000430.1 GCF_006636215.1 Myxococcus llanfairpwllgwyngyllgogerychwyrndrobwllllantysiliogogogochensis
GTCCCGCCCCATCCCCGTCAGGATGACCCCGACACAGCTCGAGCCGAAGGCCTCCGCCGCCGAAGTGAGCAGCATGTCACACGAAGGCCGGAAGCCCCGAAGTGCCGGTCCCGAGTCCAGCTCCAGCCGGCCCTCGGGTCGCACCAACAGATGACTGCCCGACGGTGCGATGTAGACCGTCCCCGGCACCATCACCATGCCGTGCTCCGCCTCTGTCACTCGCAGCGCCGTCTCCATCGTCAGCCAGTGCGCGAGGCCCTCCGTGAAACCCTCGCTGATGTGCTGGCAGTAGGCGATGGGCGCGGGAAAGTCTCGTGGAATCTTCCGCAGTACCTGTGCAACGGCCTTTGGACCACCCAGGGACGCGGCGATGGCCACCAGGGGAAAGGGCGGCGGGGGCAGGTCCTCCTTGGGCAGCTTCGCGGAGGAGCGCGTCTGGCGCACGGCCTTCACCTGGGCCAGCAGCACCAGCTTGCGCGCGATATGGGCCCAGAAGTCCGCGCCGGGGATGGCGGGGCGCTCCACCACGTCCAGGGCCCCCAGGGCCATGGCCTGGAACGCCTCCTGGCCGGACAGCGCGCCCGGATGCAGCGCGAGGACGGGCACCGGCCGCCCCGCCATCACCTGCTCGATGGCCTCCAGGGCCTCCAGGCTGGTGAGGTCCACCAGCAGCACGTCCGGGAAGTGGCGCTGCACGGCGACGAGGGCGCCCGGGAAGTCGATTTCGGCGGGCCCCACCGGGACGAGCGACTCGCCGTCGAACAGGCCACGGGCCGCGAGCGCGCGCAGCCCCTTGCCCACCATGAGCACCCTGAACGCCATCCCCGCCGCGGCCGTGCCACCCAAAACGTCGCTCCTCAGGTCAGCCGGTCAATCGCCTGCGCGAGCACTTCCACGCCCAGCTCTCCCTTGACGAGATAGGCATCCGCGCCCGCGTCCAGGCCGCGCCGCTTGTCCTCGGGCGAGGCGAGTGACGACAGGATGATGACGGGGATGCGCGCCACGGCGGGCGTCGACTTCAGCCGCCGCGCAAGCGAGAAGCCGTCCATCTTCGGCATCTGCACGTCGGTGAGGATGAGGTCGTAGCTGTTGTTCTGCACCTTCCCGTAGGCCTCCTCGCCGTCCTGGGCCTCCTCCACCATGTGGCCCAGCGCCTTGACGAGCGCGCCTTCCGTCGCGCGGGCAATGGGAGAGTCGTCCACGAGCAGCACCCGGAGCCGCTTGGCGGCTGGCGCCTGGGTGACGGGCCGCGCCATGCGGCGCACCTCCGTCATGATGTCGGGGACATGCAGCAGCACGGCGATGCGGCCGTCCTCCAGCGCGGCGGTGCCGGCGATGAAGGGCGCGCCCTTGAGGAACTCTCCGCCGCAGGGCTTCACGGCCACTTCGCGCTCGTCCACGAAGCCGTCCACCACGAGGGCCGCGTGGTCCTCGCCATGGCGCACGACGACGGCGGGGGGCCGGTCGAACCGGTTGCCACCGTTGAGGCCGAGCAGCGGCCCCAGCGCCACGAGCGCCGTGGGCTTGCCCCGGTGCCGCACGGCGAGGGTGCCGAAGATCTCCAGACGGTCATCCGGCTTGACGCGCATCACCGCCTCGACGTCGGCGGCGGGCATGCCGTAGACGTCGTCGCCCAGGCGCACCAGCAGCACCTTCATCAAGGCGAGCGACTGGGGCAGCCGCAGGGTGATGGTGGTGCCACGGCCGATGCGGCTGTTGACGCCCACCGAACCGCCGAGCGTCTCCACCTTGCGCTTCACCACGTCCATGCCCACGCCGCGGCCGGACAGCTCGCTGACCTGCTCGCGGGTGGAGAAACCGGGACGGAAGATGAGCTCGATGGCCTCTCGCTCCGACAACGCGGCGGCCTGCACCGCGTTGATGAGGCGCTTGTTGACGGCCACCTGGCGCAGGCGCTCCGGGTCGATGCCGCGCCCGTCGTCCTCCACCTCGATGTGGAGCATGTCGCCATCCACGCGCACGCGGATGCGGACACGGCCCGTGAGCGGCTTGCCGAGCTGCTGGCGCGTGTCCGGCGACTCCAGGCCGTGGTCCACGGCGTTGCGCAGGAGGTGCACCAGCGCGTCGCGCACGTCGGCCAGCATGGACCGGTCCACGCCGATGTCGGCGTTCTCGATGAGCAGGTCCACTTCCTTCGTCTGCGTGCGCGCCATGTCCCGCACCGCGCGCGGGAAGGCGTCGAACACCGTGGACAGCGGCACCAGGCGGGCCTCCGCCACGTGGTCCGCCATCTTCGACAGGTTGCCGTGCAGGATGTTGATGCCGTCGTCGTTGCGCCGCACGAAGCGGAACGCATCGTCGCGCAGCATGTGGAGGTCGCTCTCCACGCGGTCCAACACCATGCGCACTTCGTTGGGAATCTCCACCTGCTCGGCCAGCCGCAGGAAGCGATCTCCCAGGCGGCTGAAGCGCTCGAACAGCGCCTCCGTCTCCGAGCTGCGCAGCCGACCCCGGGCGCTCTCCACCAGCAGGTCACCCGCGAGCAGGCCCAGCGAGTCCAGCACCTCCACGTTCACCCGAATCGTGCGGTCGGCGATGGCCGACTTCGCCGCGCTCGGAGCCTCCTCCTCCCCACCACGGCCCGGAGGGTGCGCCACGGCCGGAGCCGGAGCATCCACGGACGCCGGACGGGGAGCCGCCACGGGGGGCGGGGCGGCGACAACGGGCGCCGCCACCGGAGGCGGCTTGGGCTTCGCGACATGAATGGCGGGCGCGGCCTGGCCGGACACCTCCGCCATCGCGCGCACGATGTCCTCGCTCGCGGACGTGCCGGTGTTCGCACCGGACATGTCCTCGATGAGATCGGACAGGACATCGCAGGCACGGAGCATGACGTCCGTGGCGATCTCCGTGGCCGTGCGTCCCTCGCGCTCGGCGCGCAGGACGTCCTCCGCCGCGTGAGCGAGCTGACCGATGGCGGCGAGGCCCAGCATGCGGGCCTCTCCCTTCATCGTGTGCAGCTCGCGCGCGACGTCGTCCGCGGCCTGATCCGCGGTCTCCTTCTCCAGGTCCAACACACCCAGTTGGATCTTCTGGAGGCGGTCGGCGGTGACCTCCTGGAACTTCTTCAGGAGGGATTTCTTGAGTGCCTCGGTATCCATGGGCGGTGAGCGCTGCGCACCCTCCCCTTCCCAAAAGAGCTAGTCGGCCTTGAAGCGCTTGATGAGCTCCGCCAGCCGTGCGGCCAGCTGAGTGAGCTCCGCCGCCGCCCCCGTCGCCTGCTTCGACGCCTGGGTCGTCTGACGCGTCACATCTTCAATCTCCGCCATGGACGCCACCACCTGCTCGGTGGCCGTGCGCTGCTGCTGGGTGGCGAGGTTGATGACGCGGGCCGCGTCGCTCGTCTCCTGCACGCCGGCGAGGATGCCTTCCACGGCCTGGGCCGCGACGGCGCCCAGCTTCTCACCCGACTCGGTGGCGGACTTGGACGCTTCGGCGGCGCCCGCGGCGGCCGCGGTGGCCTCGCGGATCTCCGTGATGAGGTTCTTGATCTCCTTGGTGGAGTCCAGGACGTTCTCCGCCAGCCGGCGCATCTCCGCCGCGACGATGGAGAAGCCCTTGCCCGCCTCACCCGCGCGGCTGCCTTCCAGCGCCGCGTTCAGCGCGAGCAGGTCGGATCGGTCGGCGATCTCGTCGATGACCTCCACCACCGTGCCGATGCGCTCCACGCGCTTGGACAGCTTCGCGATGGAGTCCGCCACGGCGACGCCGTCGCTGCGGATCTGCTGCATGGCCTGGATGAACTCACCGATGGCGCCACGGCCCGCGCGCGCCGCGCCGAGCGTCTCTTCCGCCACGCGCGCCACGCTGCCGGCGTTCTCGGCGATCTGCGCGGAGGCGTGCTTGAGCTCCTCCATGGTGGCGGTCGTCTCGTGGATGGCCGCCGCCTGCTCCGTGGAGGACGTCTCGTGCTGGGTGGACGCCGCCAGCACCTGGTTGGCGGACGAGGACAGCCGCAGCGCCGCCTCGTTGATCTCCCGCACGAAGGTGCGCAGCGTTTCAATGACCTTGCCGAAGCCCTCCAGCAGGGGCCCGAGCTGGGGGTCCTCGGTGGTGGTGTTCCACCGGGACAGGTCGCCTTCGCGCACCAGGCTGATGAGCGCGTCGAGCGCCTGATCGATCTCCTGCGCCGCCACGTGCTTGCGGTGCTCGGAGCTGGCGAAGTTGTCCAGCACCTGGTTGAGCAGGTGGGCCATCTCCTCGCCGCCCTCGCCCACCAGTTCCTTGGGGACGCGGGCCTGGAGGTTGCCGGCCAGCACCGTCAGCAGCGTGTCGGTGAAGGCCTTGAGGGGCGCCGGCGGCGCGGCGGCACTCGCCTTGTTGGCGGGGGCCTTGCGCGCGGAGCGGGCCTTGGACGCGGGCTTCTCGTTGGGGGTGTCCAGGGACATTGCGGTCAGTGCCTTCCTTGAGAATCTTGGGTCCTGGCGGTCTCCACCAGGTCAATCAGCAAAACGGTGCGGGCTTCTTCCAGGCACACACCGACGGCATAAGAGGCCGCGCCCGCGGTGGGGGGCATGCGGCGAAGCTGCGTCACGGGGATGGGGCGCACACCCCGGACGGTGTCCACCTTCAGGTGGCCTTCTCCTTCCGGCGTGTCGAACACGAGCGCGCGGTGGCCTCGGGAGAGGCGCCCCAGCTCCGGCAGGGTGATGTCCTCCGGCAACGAGCGGTCGATGCGCAGCACCTGCGACGCGTCCGTGCCGAAAGTCCCACTGCCAATCTCGAAGAAGAGGATGTCCACCTCTTCGACCTTCTCCTCCACGAGTGACTCGTCGTTCATCGAGCCACCGCGCGCTGCCGGGCCGTCTGCAGCAGCTTGTGGAAGTTGAGCAGGTTGATGCCGTCCTGGGTGGTGCTGCCCTGCACCACGCCGAGCAGGTGCTCGGCGGCGGCGTCTCCTCCGAGCGGCGGAGGGAGGATGTCGGAGACCGGAATGCGGCGCAGGCCCAGCACCGTGTCCGCGACGACACCGGCGACGATGCTGCCGGTGACGCCGATGAACAGGCGGGTGCGGGGACCGATGCGCGCCTCTCCCTTGGAGAGGAAGCGCAAGAGGTCGACGACGGGGAGGACCTCACCGCGATGGCCGGTGACGCCCATGATGAAGGAAGGAGTCCTGGGCAGGGGGGTGAGCAGCCCGGCGCGGAACACCTCGAGGACGTTCTCGCTGGGCACCCCGAACCGAAGGTCTCCCACCCGGAAGCAAAAGAACTCCTGCTCCGGCCGGGCCTGAGCGGCCACGGCACGGTCCGGAGCCATCCGGAGTGCTCGCTGGAGGGGAGTCGAGGTCGTGGTCAAGGCGTCGGAGTATCCGGAGGGGACGAAAACCGGTCAAGGGGAGGTCGCATGGAGGCCGGCCGCTCGCCGTTTCGATGGTCCGCGCTGAACCAAAGGTGTAGGGTTGCACCCTGAATCCTTTGAGGAGGACGATGTCGCGCGTACTGGTCATTGATGACAGCCCGATGCTGGTGGAGCTCACCGTTCGGGCCCTCACCGCCGCCGGCTACCAGGCGAGCGGGGCCCAGGACCTGGCGAGCCTCGACCAGAAGCTCACCGAGGGACCGTTCGCGCTCATCCTCATGGACGTGAACATGCCGGAGATGTTCGGCGACGATGTCGTCGAATACCTGCGGCGTCAGAAGAAAGTCACCGCGAAGCTGGTCCTCTACTCCGACATCTCGGAAGCGGAGCTGGCCGGCAAGACGAAGGCGTCCGGCGCGGACGGCTACATCCTCAAGAGCGGTGGCCTGGAGGCCGTGCTCGGAGGAGTGATGGGGCTCATCGGGGCTCCGGCCCTGGGCGTCCCCGCCGCC
>NZ_VIFM01000431.1 GCF_006636215.1 Myxococcus llanfairpwllgwyngyllgogerychwyrndrobwllllantysiliogogogochensis
GGGGAGCTGAGCACCGGGTTGGGTGTATCTGGGACGGAAGGCGTCTCGGTGGGAGTAGCGCTGCGGCTCGAATCGTCGCTCGGCCCGCCGGCCGGGGACGGCCTCCTGAACAGGGTCATTCGGTGCTCGCTCCAGGGTGTTCAGCGCGGAGCCTACTCTAAATACCCGGTATCAACGAGGCAGCTGGGCGTCGGTGGCGTCGGCCATGATGCGCCCGCCTCCGTCCAGGAGGCGGCCCGAACCCCCTTGCGGTCGACACCAGCGGGCCTGACTCTCACCCTGGAGCCACACCCTTGAACCGACTCATGTCCCTCCTCGTGGTCCCCCTGCTGCTGCTCGGCGGCGGCGCGGCGGCGCAGACCCCGCCCGTCATCACCTTCGGCGCCAACTGGTCGCTTGCCCAGTCGCAGACGCTGCTCGCCGGTGGACAGGTCCAGGTGGCGTATGACGCCAGCCGCCTGCCGCAGTGCCGCGCCACCCTGCCCGACGGCAGCCCGGGCTGGAGCCTCACCGGCCACTACCGCCTCGACGGCGGGGCGGAGAGCAGCTTCGACGTCGCGGGCCAGCCCACCGCGGGCGCGCCGCCGGTGCTCTCCCTGCCCGCCGCGGGCACGCTGGAGCTGTGGTTCCGCGTCTCCAGCGCGGGCTGCGAGCAGTACGACTCCAATTACGGCTCGAACTTCCGCTTCACCGTGCGCCCCGCCGGCACCGCCCACGTCCCGACCCTGGTCTTCCAGGAGGGCTGGGTGGAGTACCCCGTGGGAACCGTGAAGGCGGGGCAGACGTTCGTGGTGGATTACGACATCGACCGGCTGCCCGAGTGCCGCCTGCTCTACAACGGCGCGCCCACCTGGGAGGTCTGGGTCCACTACCGCTTCGACAACGGCGTCACCGGCGACCTGAGCGTCACGCAGGTCTCGGGCTACTCGCGTTACGGCGTCCCCGTCACCCTCACCGCGCCCGCCGGGGCTCGCTCCGTCGCGCTCTGGTTCGAGAACTGGGACCGGGGCTACTGCCGCCGCTGGGACTCGAACTACGGCCAGAACTACCGCTTCGTCGTGCAGCCCTAATCCGGCGCGCTCCCGCCTCGCCGGCAAGCACCACCTCCCCGGCGGGGCGGGCCTCCGCCCATGACAATCATTGGCATCCGTGGAGACAGGCCGTCCCGCGGATGTCTTATTTTGTATCAACACTGTGAGTCACGAGGATTCGGCCCGTACGCGGGGGGCGGTATCCGCCGTGAGAGTCGTTGCTTTCCAGAGGGAGACCCCCTTTACTGCGCGCCCTTTCAATCAGCGAAAAACACCCAGACTCCCATGTCCAATCAGACCGAGAAGGCGCTGTCCGAGCATCTCAAGCCGCTGGTGAAGTCCGTGGCACGCAAGGTCGTCCACCGGCTGGCGCCCTGGATGGAGACCCCGGAGACCTCCAGTGCCCCTCCTCCTCCCGCGCCCCAGGCCGCGCCGGACCTCACCAGTGCCGTGTGGACCCTGCCGGATCGCCCCTTGCGAAACGCGCTCCCTCCCGTGGCCGAGCTCTTGCGCACGCACCACGCCGGGCAGCCCCTCCATGACGTCATCCGGGGCCTCTTCGGCGCGGACGACGGGACGCTCCAGACCCGGCTGCTCCAAGCGCTCTCGGAGGAGCAGCTCCGCGCCTATGTCGCGTCGGACACCGCTCCCGTGCCGCGCACCGAGGACCGCGCCGAGTATTTCGGCGAGCAGCATGTCAGCTACTGGCTCAACGGCCTGAGCGACTACCTCTTCCTGAAGGGGCTGCTGAAGTCCTCGGGCATCGACCCGGAGTCGCACTTCCGCTTCCTCGACTTCGCCTGCTCGTCGGGCCGGGTGCTGCGTCACTTCATCGCCCATTCGCCCAAGGCGGAGGTCTTCGGCACGGACATCTATTCCAACGCCGTCCGGTGGATGAACAAGTTCCTGCCCCCGCGCGGCTTCTACTTCCAGAACAGCGTCGTCCCGACGCTGCCCATCCCCGACGCATCCATCGACCTGGTCTTCTGTGGCTCGGTCTTCACCCACATGGATGAGTTCGAGGAGTCCTGGCTGCTGGAGTTCCGCCGCGTCCTCAGGCCGGGAGGCATCGCGTTCATCTCCCTGCACACGGAGCGGACCTGGGAGGGCATGAGGAACCCCGAGCATCCCATCCGCAAGCACCTCACGAACCATCCGTACCGGTGCTTGGAGTCAGAGACGAACCCCGTGCCCTCCGCGTGGTTCGATCAGCCGATGCCCGCCGAGCGCCTGGTGCTGCGCTACATGCCCTCGCCCTTCCACAACATGCACACGTTCTATACGACCGAGTACATCCGGGAGAAATGGGGGCGGTTCTTCGAGGTTCGCGAGTTCCTCCAGCACGCCCACGGCACCTATCAGGACGGCGTCGTGCTGGTCCGGCGCGCCTAGGATTGTCGAGTCCGGCGCCCGCCTGAAGCGGCGGGCGCCGAGTCGCACGGCTCAGGTCAGCTGCAGACCCTTCTCGATCTCCGCCAGGCGGAAGCGCGCCATGGCCAGGTTCGAGGTGGCGCGGCTCAGGGCCACGTAGAAGAACAGTCCCTCGCGCGCCGCCAGCGGGCGGATGACGTGGTACTGCTCGCCCAGGGTGATGAGGATGTCCTCGATGCGGTCCTTGATACCCAGCACGGTCATCGCCTTGAGCTTGGCGCGGACGACCTCGGTGTTGGCCGCGGCGGCCGTCTCGATGTTGAACGTCGCGGTGCCACCCTGGCTGCCCAGACACATTCCGCTCTTCGCATCCACCAGACAGGCCGCGAAGGCCCCTTCGATCTTCAGCGTCTCTTCCAGGGACTGCTTCACGTTCGGCATGACTTCTCTTTCGGCTGGGGGGTGGGTGGAGAGTTGTTCGACGGGAAGGGTCAGCTCCTCCAGGCTGAACGTCAGCTGACTGGAGTAGGTGCGCGGCTGGGGAACGAAGAGCGCCTGGGCGTCCTGGAGTGACAGCAAGACCTGCAGGTGGTTCGCCATGTGGCCACGAAGCACGTCCCGGAGCATGTCGCGGGGAACCAGCCCCCACGCCACCAGCACCTCACAGAAGTTGCCCCCGTTCTTGCGGCACTCCGTCATGACCTGCTCGACGTCGTCTCGGCTGACGAGCTGCCGCTGGATCAGCACCGACGAGAAGTTCTGGACCCCGGGCCCGTTCAGGACCGCCCAGGCCACCTTCTGCTCCACGATGAAGATGCGGCCGGAGACGGTGGACGACTTCACCACCACCTCACCGCCCGTCTCGCTCTCCAACGCTTCGTGAAGCACGGAGCGAAGGACGGGGCGTACAACCTGGGTCACCGTTCGGGATGCTCGTTCCATGGAGTGGGTCCGGGACGCACCAGGTGTGCTGATTTTCATATCCAATTCCAGGCAACTATATCCAGCGCCCCCGAAATATCGCAACCCGGCTGCAATATTCACGGATACCACGTGAGCTGGGTTCAAGCGGCCCCAGCCCGAACAGCTCTGACCCATCGCAGAGATCCACGCGGATGGGAAGGAGAAATCCCACGATGTCTCATACTTCCAGTGAGGGTGTGAGAGCCGGCGAGGGCTGGGCGCGAGGTGCTCGGCTGGTGGATCATGCTCCGGCTCACGGGGGCGGTCAGATGACCTGCTTGCCCTAAGCCCAAGGACTGGGAGGGATCATGAAAAAGTTACTGCTCGGTGCGCTGTCGCTGGCAATCCCGGGGCTGTTTTTCTTCGGCAACATGGCTTACGCGCCCCGTGCGGAAGCCCTGGAGCCCCAGTGTCCGGGATGCCCACTCGCTCTCACGGTGCGCGGCGAGGCCTGACTTCACTCAGCCCCGGGGGCTCCCTCCAGGGACTCGAGCAACGAGTTGGGCGTGGAGTCGAAGGGCACGACCACGGTGGTGCCATTCACATCACAGATGGACCCGGGGCCCGCATCATCCGCGGGGTCCGGACCGGGCCCGGTCGCCGCGCCCCAGTAGTTGCGTGCCGCGTCGATGGGGCCTCCCATGTCATTCACGAGGCCGCAATTGGGCGCCGCCGGGAAGGAGCCCCCCACGCTCTCACCCAGGTTTCCAAAGAAATTGCTGCTACGCACCTTGAGCTGCGCGCCAAACCGCACCCACATTCCGGCGCCCCGGTTTCCAATGGCCTCGTTGTCCTCGAACTCGAAGTCCGAGGTCCCCGAGAAGAGGACGAGGTAGAAGCCGATACCCCTGTTGCCAATGGCCTTGTTCCCCTCGTACGTGCCCTTCTGCCCGCCCACCACGAAGCCGTGGCCGAACACCTCGTCATTGCCGTTGTTCGTGGCGAGGTTCTCCTTCACGGTGTGCCCCTCCGTGTCCGAGCCAAGAGAGAACCCCATCCCATTGCCCGTGGAGACATTGTCCCTGACCGTGTGGTTGTCCCCCCGGATGGCGAATCCCGCGTCCCGGTTGCCCTGCGCGATGTTCCCAATCACCCGAACGTCGCGCCCGCCCAGGACATCCAGCCCAATCCCATCATCATCCGTGACCTTCCCGGCCCCCGTGAGGGTAAACCCCTTCCCATAGTCGCCGAAGGAGACGTTGCTCGCGGTGATGTTGACGACATCCAGCACGGCCCCGGCGGCGGCGAGCACCGTGACTTGCGCGCCCCCCGTCGACTCGACCTTGAGCCGCTTGTTGATCAGGATCATGCAGCGACACCCCGTCTGCACTTCGGCCGCTTCGTCACCGGGGTCGCTGAAGTCTCCGTCGGCGTTCAAGTCCCCGTAGCGGCCGGGGTGGACGAGGATGCGATCTCCATCGCGAGCATGGGCGATGGCCCGACTGATGGAGCGACAGGGGTTCACCTTCGCGCCACACGTCGCGCTGTCCAACGCGTTGTTGGCGACGTGGAGCGTCCTCGTCGGCTCCGCCATGGATGGCGAAGGCAACCACAGGGTCCCCACCACGGTGACCATTCCGAGCATCTGCCTGAACATGCCAACCTCCTGCCCACTTCCCGCCATGGGCCAACAAGCGCCATTGAATGGCGCGAAGGATGATGGAGTCGCCTGGGACCTTTGTGCAGTGAGGCCCTGGGCTCGGAGTCGGCTCCCCGACAGGTCCTCTCAGGTGCGGGACAGGGATTGGACGAACTTCGTCTTCACGTTCGTCACCTTGCCCGAGCGCTCCAACACGCCCTGCCCCACGATGAACAGGGCACCGTGGATCTCCTTCCGGCACCGCTCATACACATCCGGAGGCACCACCAGGTTCGCAATCCCTGTCTCGTCCTCCAGCGAGATGAAGCACATCCCCCTCGCCGTCGGAGGCCGCTGTCGGCAGATCATCATCCCGCCCACGGACACCGTCCGCCCGGAGGACACCTGCTTCAGCCCCTCCGCCGTCACCGCCCCCAGCTTCCTCAACGTGGGCCGCAGCAGCTCCAGCGGGTGCTTCTCCAACGACAGCCCCACCGTGTCGTAGTCCGCGCAGACGCGGGCAAACACATCCATCGACGGCAGCTCCACCTCCGTGCCGTCCATCGACATCCCGAAGAACAAGTCATCCGAGTCCAGCGGCCCCAGCGCCTGGATGTCCCACAGCGCCTTGCGGCGTGAGCCACAGAGCGACCCCAGCGCCCCCGCCAGCGCCAGGCGCGTCAGCTCGTGCCGGGGAATCCGAGCCCGGCGCGCCAGGCTCCCCACGTCCGTGTAGCCCTCCTGTCTCTTAGACACATCTC
>NZ_VIFM01000432.1 GCF_006636215.1 Myxococcus llanfairpwllgwyngyllgogerychwyrndrobwllllantysiliogogogochensis
CCGGCAAAAGACAAAAGCATCGGTCTCGTTGGCTCGGAGATGTATAAAAGAGACAGCCACCGCCCCCTCCCCGCCCGGCGAGCAGGTCGTCCAGGTGATTGACCGCCAACTGGCGCACCGTGCCGTGGTGCCGCTCGTCGCCTAAGAGAAGCTGAGCCAGGGAGCGGAAGAGGCAGTCACCTCCCCCTGCGTTCGGCTCGCGCCGCTGATGGAGGGACGTCAGGTGTTCATCCATCGAGATGGTCCGGACGGCGCTCCTGCGCCCTCCATCCGACTCCAGGGTCGGCCGCTTGCCCCAATAGGCCGCCGTGTCGAAGCCCTCCGCCCGGAGCGCGACGAGCGTCAGACGCACTTGCATGGCATCCGCCACCAGGCTGCCGGACCGCTCGTGCTCGGCCTCACCGACCTGGGCCGCCGCCTCCAGAATCTGGTCGAGCGCCCTGGCCGCCACCTCGTCGGACTCCGTGGACTTCTGGTAGGCGAGACACAACGCCTCCAGCCTCCGCATCTCCTCGGAGCCCCTGGGCGCCTCCGGGACCTCGGGGGGCAGGGCGGTCTCCTCGACGACCAGCTTTTCGCGCCCGTCGTAGACCAGCCTCAAATCAGAGACGAGCGGCATGTGGTCGCTCATCTTCTTCGCGTCCGCCATCAGGTCGACCCAACGCGCGTCGTCGCTGCCCTTCAGCGTGACACCCGCGCCGCGCAGCTGCCCGAAGATGCGCTCCTCCTCCTCCAGCCGCGCATCCTCCCTCTGGATGAGCTGCCAGAAAGGTCTCAGGTGCTCGGGCAGGAGCTCGCCGTGGATGCGAAAGAGCTTTCGCTCCTTGTCAGTGGCGAGGACCATCGGGAACGGGATGACGAAGACCGAGGCCTGCTCCAGCCTCCAGCCATCCGTGCGCGGCGAGTACACGAGAATCTTGTCATAGCCACTCGCGCCATAACGTTGCTGGGGCGAAGTCGCGAACGACTCGATGAGCCCCAACACATCCTCGACGGAGTTGAGCAACGATACCGGCTCGCCGCGCTCCGTCGTGGAGGGGTTGAACGGAAGGGCCTTCACCGCCGTGTTCAGCAGCGCGCGCAGGGACTGCTTGGAGCCACTGCCAAAGTCGTGGTCCGCATCGGACGCCCAGGCCGTGAAATCACTCACCGCGAGGGTGGAGCGCTCATCGGCCAGTGCGTAGAGATGACTGGCATTCGCGCCGGGCCCCAGCAGCGTATCGAAGAACCGGTGGAACGAGAGCTTCGGCTTGCAGTCGGCGATGTACGGGGTGCCATCGGGCGCGAGGCCTTTTTTGGGCCTCGCGGTGTCGATGTTCAAGTCGGACAGGACGATGCCCAGGGCCTTGGCCTGGCGCTCGGCCTTGCAGTACTCGAGGAAGGCTGAAAAGTCCTTGCCCCGGGCAGGCCCATTGTCAGCCTTGGGCGAGGGCGGATGCCACGCGATGACGCCTATCTCCGGAGCCGCTTTCACCTTGGCGAGCCGCACCGGAATCCGCAGGGGCTCTCGCTTGCTGAAGAGGCTCCCGGCCTCCTTCTCTCCACGCGCCAGATAGGTGCTGACGTAGGAGACGGCCTCCTGGTCGATGCTCACCTTGGAGGCGCGCCACAGGACACCGTACGCCTCATCCTGCGTATAGAGCCCCTTGACGGCCCCTTCGGGCACCTCTCGGGGCCACGACTCGTAGACCTCCACATGACGGGCCCGGCACTGGGCGTTCAGCGCGTCGCGGATGCGCAAGAACTCGCGCAACCCCGCATGGGTCGACGGCCCGTCTTCGGTCTCGTTCTTGCGCCGGGCATAGGCCGCGAGCTTCGACTGATAGAGCCGATTGAGATGCTCGGTATTTGAACGAGACAGGATTTGTTCGAACTCGAACTCGCGCCCCTGCTTCCTGGAACGCGGCACCTCCTCCTTCGCGATGCTGAAGATGAACCCCTTGAAGAGTTCTCCGCAGTACGCGAGGAGCTGTTCGACGGCGAACTTCGCGAGCTTGTCGCGGGCAGTCCGCTCAGCTCCGAGTTCCGCATCCTCTCTCTCGGTGGGTGAGTAGCGCGGCGCGAAGGGCTGGAGCCAATCGTAGTACTCCTCTTCCACGAGCAACCGCACACAGTACGGGTGAAACTCCGCGATGAGCTTCGGGGTCTTGCGCTTCACATCGATTTCGGTCGCGACGAGCCGCGCGGCAGGGGCATCATCATCATCATCATCATCCGGCCCACCGAAGCGATCGATGAGCAGGGGCTCGCAAGCCTCCCATGCGGTTTCGATGCTCTCATTGAGTTCGTCGAGCCTCTCGGCATCGAGTTCTTGCGTCGTTTCGCTCCAATCCGGGTCGGGTGCTGATTCGGCCGTGACGCCCGGCCAGATGGCTCTGCGCACCCTCGTGGCGAAGATTTTCGCCAGGTCATTGGCGAACTCCGATTGCCACTCCCGGACAGCGGCATCCTCGGCATCCTCGGGGGCGACGTTCCTGACGGCGCTCGCGGCGGCCTTCTTTCGATAGCGCTTGGGCACCGGGAAGCGCTCCCACAGCGCGGTCAACGAATCGCCGCGCACGCGATTCGGCGGTGGCGGAACCGGCGGCTTGGGCTCAACCAGACGCAGGCCCCCCTTCTTCTTCAGCTCCAGGATGGTGACGAGGTCGGGGTTCGCCGCACGGATGACGTGCGCCAGGGCGTCGATGGTCCACTGCTTGCGGACCGCGGGAGTTCCGCTCGGCCCCCCTCCCAGGTCCGCGATGTTCCACAGGAGCACCCGGAGCGGGAAGCTCCGGTCGAGCACGGGCGCGTCAGCCACGGTGGTCTCCGCGCCGAGCGGGACACTCCGGACCTCGGACCGCGCGTCCCTCAGCGCTTCGGGTGGCGACTCCAGGGGCGGGATGACGACTTCGGAGGAGGACGCATCGAGCATCTGCGCATGCATCTGCTCGTCCGACAGCCGGTGCGAGTCCGTTGAATCAAGGCTCTCCAGCACCTTGTCGTACTCATCCCCCATGAGCGAAGCGAGGGTCTCATCGTCATCGGAGACCGCCTGGGCCCCCACGTCGATGGGTGGGAGTTCGTCATCGTCGCCGAGCGGCTGGAGGTCCTCGTCGTCATCGTCGTCGACCGGCTGGACCTCATCGTCCACATCGTCCCAATCGTCACCGTCGGCGGCGGCCCAGTCGTTGTCATTCCCCGCGGCGGGGACGACAGGCAGGGGAGTGCCACAGGCGGCGCAGCGGGGAGCGGCCTCCGCTCCGTCGTCCATGACTTCAGCGCGGCAGTTCGGGCATCGCATCGCGAAAGGCTCCCTGGATTACGAACGGTGAAGCAGGCCCAGCGCGGCGCGGGTCGCCTCGTCCACGTCACCGCTCGGAGGCAGCCCGAGCGCGTACTGAAACCACTCGACGGCCAGACGCGTCTTGGGCCCCAACTCCCCCTGCTCGCCTCCGCAGGAGAACCCCAGGTTCTCCAGGCGCTCCCGCAGCCCCTCCGGCGCGCTCGTCGACCGCAGCGCGACGAAGCGCAGCGTCAGGCGGCGCTCATCGGGACGACCGGGAGCCACCGTCACCTCGCCCCTCACCGCGCGCTCCGGCAGCACCTGCACGACGCGCCCCTCGTCATCCGTCACGCCCTCCTGCGCGGGCAGCTCCTCCTCGTCATCCAGCCACACCTTCAGCAGATAGGGCTGGTGCGCGCGGGGTTGGTGCGCGCCGTCGCGCAGCACCAGCACCAGGGCCAGGGGAATGCCAATCCGGTGCACCACCTGCCGGTAACCCGTCTCCACGGTGACCCACTCCCGGGCGAAGGGCCGCGCCACGACGCGAGTGCCCGGCGCGGGTGCCACGTCGGACGCGAGCGCTTGTCCCGTTCGCGCATCCACGAGGCGCGATGGGCGCACTCCCCACCTCGCGGCGAGGACCGTGAGAGACTCGGTCCCCTCGCACGTCCAGGTGAGCGCCTTGGGCTGGGACGCCGGCCCCCATCTCGCGCTGGCTCCCGCCTCCCGAGGTGGCAGCTCCAACGCGCCGAGCACCCGCCACAGCGCGGGCTCCACGTCGAGCAACCGCAGGCGATAGCGGCCTTCCTCCAACCCCTCGAACAGCACGACGCCCTGCTCATCCGTGCGCGTGCGCAGGGCTTCATCCCCTGTCAGCCGCGTCAGCTCGAGCGCCACGCCCGACAGCGGCGCCTCCCGGTCATCGACGACGACCACCTCCACCTGGCCCTTCCCGGACTCGAGTGGACAGGGGGCAATGGCGGCATCCGTCCCGGACGTGGGGGGTGGCATGGCAGTGGGTCCTCGCTCAGGCGTGCGTGTCGGGTCGGCCTGGGCGGCGGCGACATGCCCGTGCGACTCCGGTCAGGTGTCGGTCCCAGGCGGAGCATGGAGGAGGCGAAATGCCTCTTCCTTCCGTCGGTTCTGGAGGACCACGTCCTCGCGGCGGCGGCGCTCGTTCACCACCCTGCGAAGGCGCGCGACAGGGTCCGAGACGCCCGCGTCATCCAACCAGGTTCGCATCCAGGCATGAGGGCGTTGCTCCTCGAAGTCCGCGCCCAGCGACTCGGCGAGGCTGACGTAGAGCCGCACGTCCTCGAGCGCGAGGATGCCCCGGTCCACCGCCCGGCGAACCACGGGCCGCAGCCGCTCCCGCGTCCACGCCGGCTCCACACGAGCAGGCCCGGGCACGACAAGAGCCTGCTCCGCGAGAAGGTCCCCGACCCGCTGCTCGACCCGCGCATCCTCCGCGGAGAGCCGCAACGTGGTGATCTGCGACTCACGAATCCGCAACAACGGAGACACCCACGCCGGTGAAGTGACGCAGGATTATTTCCAGGACATCAGAGGAAAGCAAGGTACGGAGGCGTCTCGGACGGATTCATCCGGCGACGAGTCCTCCGCGACGAGGCAGGTGAAGACAGGCCTCCGCGTGGCGGACGACCAGGGGCCCGGGCACGCCAACGCCTTCACCGGAACGCCGCCTCGGCGGTGGAGGAGTTGCCCACGAGCGTTCGAGCAATCTGACCTCGTGGGTTTCACCGGAACACGAGGCGGAAGGACGCGCCGCCTCCGTTGCGGGACTCGTGAGGGACGCTTTATCGTTTCGCCTCAGTCCTGGAAGCACGGTTGCGCGGGGGGCCAGGAATTCAGGCTCGATAAGGCACCCCTTTGTTGATCATCCGTGACGAGCAGAAGCAGGTCTTCCAACAGGAGTCGCGTCGACGGTTCGAGGTCCTCCTCGCCGCCTTCCTGCGAGAGCACTACCCCGCGGCCCGCCGCATGGCACCCGAGCAGCTCTCCGGGTTCGTCCACACGCAGGTCAGCAAGGCCGGGCCCTATGGGCTGGTGAGCCGGCGCGGCGCGGCGCTGTTCGTGGCGGCCGCCTGGCATCTGGGTGACGGCTTCGACCTGCGGTTGCGCGGAGGAAAGCGGCCCATCTTCGGCCGCGACACGTTCCCCTCTGAGCGCGAGGCGATGCTCGAGGACCTGCTCCACGAGTTGGGCGCGGGCGTGCCCGCCGGAGAGGGGGCCGGACGATGAGCGACACCTTCGACGATGACCCGCGCTCCAGACCCCCGTTTCGTCCCGCCCCTTCGTC
>NZ_VIFM01000433.1 GCF_006636215.1 Myxococcus llanfairpwllgwyngyllgogerychwyrndrobwllllantysiliogogogochensis
GAGTTCCTGGGCCGGCGAGACGCGCAGGTGAAGGTGAGGGGCTACCGAATCGAACTGGGAGAGGTGGAGGCGGCGCTGGCCTCGCACGCGAGCGTGAGCGAGGTGGCGGTGGTGGTGCGGGAGGACGTGCCCGGCGACAAGCGCCTCGTGGCCTATCTCGTGCCAGCGTCTTCGGAGCGCACACCGAATGCAGAGTCCGCGTCACGCCTGGTGGACCTGTCGGTCGTGAGGGCGCATCTGCGGAGTCGGTTGCCCGAGTACATGGTGCCGTCCTCACTCGTGGTGCTCGACACGCTGCCGCTGACGCCGAACGGGAAGGTGGATCGCAAGGCCCTCCCTTCTCCCGACACGCACGGTGCCGAGCCCGAGACTTTCGTGGCGCCGCGTACCCCCGTCGAAGCCTCGCTGGCCGCGATCTTCTCGGAGGTGCTGAACGTCGAACGCGTGGGTTTGCACGACGACTTCTTCGAACTGGGCGGACACTCGCTGCTCGCCACGCAGTTGGTGTCGAGGATCCGCACGGTCTTCGCGGTCGAACTGCCCCTGCGAGAGGTCTTCGAGTCCCCTACGGTGGAGTTGCTGGCGAGACGCTTCGAGCAACCTCGGTCAGAGGCCGTCGAGCAGCGAGTTCCGCCGCTTCTGCCCGTGCCGCGTACGGACGTGCTGCCTCTGTCCTTCGCGCAGCAGCGCCTCTGGTTCCTCGACCAGTTGGAGCCCGGCAGTGCCTTCTACAACATCGCGACCGGGGTACGGCTGACGGGGGCCCTCGACGTCACGGCGTTGGAGCGTGCCTTCGCGGAGTTGGTGCGCCGACATGAATCCCTCCGGACGACGTTCCGAGCCGACGCGGGAACGCCCGTGCAAGTCATCCTGCCCGAAGGGCGCGTGCCGCTGGAGCAGGTGGACCTGACCGAGCTGCCGTTCGAACAGCGCGACCGTGAGACCCCGCAGCGGGCAGAAGCGGAAGCTCTCCGTCCTTTCGATCTGGGGAAAGGGCCGTTGCTGCGGACGCTCTTGCTGAAGCTGTCGGAGCGGGAGCACGTGCTGGTGCTGATGATGCACCACATCGTGTCGGATGGCTGGTCGATGGGCGTGCTCGTGAGAGAAGTCGGCGCGCTGTACGACGCGTACGCGCAAGGGCAGCCGTCGCCCTTGCGCGAATTGCCGGTGCAGTACGCGGACTACGCGGTGTGGCAACGGGCGTGGTTGCAGGGGGCGGAGCTGGAGCGACAGCTCGCCTATTGGCGCAATCAACTGGAGGGTGCTCCGCGCGCGCTGGACCTGCCGACGGACCGGCCTCGTCCGGCGGTGCAGACGTTCCGGGGGGAGAGTCGAAGACTGGCGGGGCCTCCGGCGCTGCGGGATGCGGTGAAGGAGCTGGCGCGAAGGGAGAACGCCACGCCCTTCATGGTGCTGCTGGCGGCGTTCCAGACGTTGCTGGCGCGGTACTCGGGCCAGGAGGACGTTTGCGTCGGCTCGCCCATCGCCAACCGCACGCGCGAGGAGACCGAGGGCCTCATCGGCTTCTTCGTCAACACGCTGGTGATGAGGACGACGGTGTCGTCCGAGGATTGCTTCCGAGACCTGCTCGCGCGGGTACGCGAGACGACGCTGGGGGCCTACGGGCACCAGGACGTCCCGTTCGAGAAGCTGGTGGAGGAGCTTCAGCCCGTTCGTGACCTCAGTCGCCCGCCGCTCTTCCAGGTGATGTTCGTGCTCCAGAATGCCCCGACGACGGCGCTGTCGGCCGCGGGCTTGCGGCTGGATCCGACGGAGTCCGCGGGAAGGACCGCGAAGTTCGACCTGACCCTGGAGTTGACCGATACGGACCAGGGGCTCGCTGGCGCGCTGGAGTTCAACAGCGACCTGTTCGATGCGCGGACCGTGGACCGGCTGTTGGGACACTTGCGGTCCCTGCTGGAGAGCGCGGTCCGAGCGCCGGAGAAACGGCTGCTCGACCTGGAGTGGCTGACTCCGGACGAGCGTCGTCAGGTGCTGACGGAATGGAATGACACCCAGCGACCGCGAGCACCGGGAGCGCTGCTTCACCACCTGGTGGAAGCCCAGGTCCAGAGGACACCGGATGCGGTGGCGGTGGTCTTCGAGGAGACCCAGCTCACCTATTGGGAGCTGGACCGGCGCGCGAATCAACTCGCATGGCAACTGCTCGCCCGAGGGGTAGGGCCGGAGAGCCGCGTCGCGGTGTGCGCCGAGCGCTCCCTGGAGTTGATGGTCGCGCTGCTGGGCGTCCTGAAGTCGGGTGCGGCCTACGTGCCGCTGGACCCGGGCTATCCCCAGGAGCGCCTCGAATACATGTTGGACGACGCGGAGCCGGCGGTGCTGCTGACCCAGCAGCGCCTGCTCGCAATCCTTCCCCGGCATGAGGTGGACACCCTCTGCCTCGACTCAGGATGGGACGCGGTACGACGCGAGAGCACGGACGCTCCTCCCGTCGAACTGGAGGGCGACGCGCTGGCGTACATCATCTACACCTCGGGTTCGACGGGCAGGCCCAAGGGGGCGATGAATACGCACGCGGCCATCTGCAATCGATTGCTGTGGATGCAGGAGGCGCATGGGTTGGTGGAGGAGGACCGCGTCCTGCAGAAGACGCCCTTCAGCTTCGACGTCTCGGTGTGGGAACTCTTCTGGCCGTTGATGACGGGCGCGAGGCTCGTCATGGCGCGACCGGGTGGACACCGGGAGCCCGCGTATCTGGTCGACCTGGTGGCGCGCGAGCGCGTGACGACGCTGCACTTCGTCCCGTCGATGCTGCGGCCATTCCTGGAGGAGCCACGGCTCGCGGACTGCGTCCGCTTGAAGCGCGTGGTGTGCAGCGGCGAGGCGCTGACCCCCGAGCTGCGGGATTTGTTCCACGCGCGGCTGGGTGCGGAGCTGCACAACCTCTACGGACCGACCGAAGCGGCGGTGGACGTGACGGCCTGGACGTGTGAGCGAGGCGTTCCTGGGGACAGGGTGCCCATCGGTCGCCCCATCGCGAACACGCGGATGTATGTGCTGGGCGAACGGTTCCATCCGCTGCCGGTGGGCGTCGCGGGAGAGCTTTACATCGGTGGCGTGCAACTGGCCCGAGGCTACTGGCGCCGTCCTGACCTGACCGCCGAGCGTTTCCTGGCGGACCCCTATTCGCCGGTACCGGGCGGACGCCTGTATCGAACGGGGGATCGGGCTCGATGGTTGGCGGATGGCTCGCTCGAATACCTGGGCCGGCGTGACGGACAGGTGAAGCTGCGAGGCTTCCGCATCGAGCTGGGGGAAGTGGAGTCGGTGCTGCGCAAGCACCCGAGCGTGGCCGAGGCGGTCGTGGTGGTGCGGGAGGATGTGCCGGGTGATGCGCGGTTGGTGGCGTACGTGGCTCCTCCGCAAGGCTCCACGCTGGAGTCGACAGACCTGCGGACGTACGCGCAGCGCCTGCTGCCGGAGTACATGGTGCCTTCGGCATGGGTGGTGCTGGATTCGCTGCCGCTGTCTCCGAACGGAAAGGTGGACCGCAAGGCGCTGCCGACACCTGACGCACGTGACGAGGCGGGAGCGGAAGATGTGTGGGTCTCTCCGCGCACGCCGACGGAGGAGCTGCTGGCGGGCATCTGGGCGGAGGTCTTGCGTCTGGACACGGTGGGCGTCCACGAGGACTTCTTCGGGTTGGGAGGCCATTCGCTCCTGGCCACGCAGGTGCTCTCCCGCATCCGCGGTGCCTTCGGTGTCGAGCTGCCGCTGCGTGAGTTGTTCGAGTCGCCCACGGTGGCTCGCCTTGGCGCCAGGCTGGAGTCGGCTGTGCGTGCGGGAGGCGGTGTTGCTCCGCCGCTGAAGGCGCGGGCGGATCGCTCCTTCGCGCCGCCGTTGTCCTTCGCACAGCAGCGCCTCTGGTTCCTCGATCAGCTCTCTCCCGGGGAGTCTTCCTACAACCTGCCCGTGGCGGTGCGCCTGACGGGGACACTGGATGTCGAGGCCTTGCGGCATGGCCTCTCGGAGTTGGTGCGCCGCCACGAGTCGTTGCGCACGACGTTCCGTGCGGGCGCGGGCGGTCCCGTTCAAGTCATCGCCGAGGAGGCGGAGCTTGTCCTGCGATGCGAGGACGTGAGCGGGTTGTCGGAGCGCGAAAGCTCGGTGCGGAGATTATTCGAGGAAGAGGCCCGACGGCCGTTCGACCTGGAGACAGGGCCACTTCTGCGGACGGTGTTGGTGAAGCTGTCGGAGCAGGAGCACGTGCTGGTGCTGGTGATGCACCACATCGTGACGGACGGCTGGTCGATGGGTGTGCTCGTGAGGGAAGTGGGCGCGCTGTATGGGGCCCGCGTGAAGGGACAGCCGTCGCCGTTGAGCGAGCTGCCGGTCCAGTACGCCGACTATGCGGTGTGGCAGCGCGAGTGGTTGCAGGGGGCGGAGCTGGAGCGGCAGCTCGCCTACTGGCGCACGCAGTTGGAAGGCGCATCGAGCGTGCTGGAGTTGCCGACCGACCGGCCAAGGCCGGCGGTGCAGACGCACCGAGGCGGCTTCGTGAAGGCGCTGTGGGGGAGCGCGCTGTGGAGGTCGGTGGAGGGACTCGGGAGGCGGGAGGGCGCCACGCCCTTCATGGTGTTGCTGGCCGCGTACCAGACGATGCTGGGCAGGTACTCGGGACAGGAAGACGTGTGCGTGGGCGCGCCCATCGCAGGGCGGACTCGAACAGAGACAGAGGGCTTGATTGGCTTCTTCGTCAACACGCTGGTGTTGCGCGGAAGGCTTGAGCGTGAAGAGAGCTTCGCGGGACTGGTGAAACAGGTGCGCGAGACGCTGTTGGGCGCGTACGCCCACCAGGACGTTCCGTTCGAGAAGCTGGTGGAGGAGCTGCAGCCCGAGAGGGACTTGAGTCGGAGCCCGCTCTTCCAGGTGACGTTGACGCTGCAGAACACGCCGGTGACCGAGCTGCGTCAGGAAGGACTGACGCTCAGGGGAATGGACGCGGAAGGGACGACCTCCAAGGTCGACCTGTCGCTGGTGGTGGAGGAGGTGGCGGACGGAGTGGCGGTGGTGGCGAATTACAACAGCGACCTCTTCGAGAGGAGGACGGTGGAGGTGATGGTGGAGCACCTTCGGGTGCTGCTGGAGGCAGGAGTGGCACGGCCTGAGGCGAGGCTGTGGACGCTGCCGATGCAGGGGGAAGAGGCGCGACGGGTGGTGGTGGAGGAGTGGAGCGGCCGACGAGTGGAGTACCCGCGAGAGGCGAGCCTGGCGTCACTCTTCGAGGAGCAGGTGAGGCGCAGTCCGGAAGCGGTGGCGGTGGAGTACGAGGGCGAGAGGCTGAGCTACGGAGAGCTGAACCGCCGAGCGAATCAGCTGGCGCACCACCTGAGAGGGATGGGGGTAGGCCCCGAGGTGAAGGTGGGGCTGTGCGTGGAGCGCTCGCTGGAGTTGGTGGTGTCGGTGCTGGGCATCCTCAAGGCGGGAGGAGCGTACGTACCGCTGGACGCGAGCTACCCGCTGGAGCGGCTGGGGTGGATGAAGCGAGAGGCAGGGGTGGCCGTCCTCGTGGCGCAGGAGAGGCTGGCGGACGAGGTGGCGG
>NZ_VIFM01000434.1 GCF_006636215.1 Myxococcus llanfairpwllgwyngyllgogerychwyrndrobwllllantysiliogogogochensis
GCGCCACGGACGGCGGCGGCGAGGGCGGGACGAAATCGGCGTCCCGGATGGTGGGCGCCTCGTCGCGCTCGGCGGCTCGGCGGTCGAGGCGGAGGTCACGGTCCAGCAGGCTCGGCACCGCGGGCACCGCGGGCGGACGAGCTTTGGCGGTGGCGCAGGCTGGGCACTCTCCGACGGGCGGCAGCATGGCACCGCACTTCATGCACTTGGACAACGGACTCCTCCGGGCTGACTACGGCGGGTGCCATGAAAAGACGTCCGCACGCGAGGAGCAAGAAAAGTGGCGAGCCCCCGAGGTCCCTTGGTCGAGGAACCGTCAGGGGCTCGTCAACGCAGGCGCCCACCTGTCCCCTGGGGAACGGCAAGTGTGGAGCGCCTCACGCTAGGCGTGGACGCGGCGCCGTCCCACTGCCCCGACAATCAGGAGCACGACGATGGCACCTAGCACCGACATGATGATGCCTGAAGGGCGCAAATCGAAGAGGCGGCCATCCCGCGTGAAGAGGGACCCAATCAAACCGCCGAGCAGCGAGCCCACCATGCCCAGCAGCGTCGTCGCCAGCAGGCCCATGCTCTGCTTGCCGGGGAGGATGGCGCGAGCGATGAGGCCCGCGATGAGGCCGATGATGATGAATGCGATGATCCCCATGAACCCTTCTCCTGTTTGTGGGGACCCGAGAGGTCCCAGACGGCACAAACGTAGGAACCGGCAACCGAAGGTGGGAACCCGTGTGGAACGGGCGCTCGACTGGCCCCCTGCTAACCAAGCTCACCGTCGAGGTGCATCATCACCGCCAGGGCGGCCAGGGCGGCCGTCTCCGTGCGGAGGATGCGCGAGCCCAGCGTGACGGGCCGGGCGCCGAGCGCCTTCAGCGCCTCCACTTCCTCGCGCGCCAGTCCGCCCTCGGGGCCCACCACCAGCGCCACCGGCGTGCCCGCGCCCGCCGCGCGGAAGGCCTCGCCCAGTGGCACCGCGGACTCCTCCTCGTCCAGCACCAGCACCACCGTGCCCGGGGCCAGCGTTTTCGCGGCCTCGGTGAGCGTGCGAGGGACGTCCACGGTGGGCACGTCGTCGCGGCGACACTGCCTGGCGGCTTCCTCCACGATTTTCGTCCACCGCGCGGTGCGCTCCTGGGCCCGACGGGGCTCCAGCTTCACCACGCTGCGCACGGTGTCCACGGGAAGAAACGCGGCGGCGCCCAGCTCCGTGCCCTTTTGCAGCACCCACTCCAGCTTGTCGCCCTTGGGGAGCCCCTGGAGCACGCTCACGGCGCGGCGCGCGGGGGCCTGCCGCATGGTGCCCAGCCGCACGCGCACGGCTTCCGCGTCCACGCCCGTCACCTGTCCGTCGAAGGAGCGCCCCTTGCCGTCGAAGACCTCCAGCGCATCGCCCACGCCCAGCCGCAGGACATGAACGACGTAGTGGCGGCGGTCACCCGTCAGCGCCACTTCGGCGGGCGCGGGTTCCGGAATGGGGGCGAAGAGGCGGACCACGGGGTGTTCTCCAGCGGGGCGAGGTGAGTGTCTCGAGGCCCCGCGTCAAGGCGGCGACTTCAACAGCAAGCCGCCGTCCGACGCCAGGGCTCGCTGGGCTTTCCAACTTGAGGCACCATGGGTGAGCCGCGCTTTCGCGGCGAGTCCTCGGGCCCGTCGGGTGTGGGGGAGGACGCACCGACGTGACGACGGGTGGACCGGGAGCGCGAGCCCCTGGCCTTGAAGCGGAAGGAAAGGGACTCGCATTCATGGGCCGAAGCGACGAGGTCCTCGTGCCAGGCAGGGACACCGCGGTGGCCCGCTTCGCGTTGAGCCGCGCCAACGAGGAGTTGGTGCTGGCGGAGAGCTCGCTCCGGGGCGAGCGGCGGGTGGCCTGGGTGCGGCTCGCGCTGATGGCGTTGCTGTCGCTGAGCCAGGGCGGCATCGCCCACGTCACCGGGGAGCCGCTTCCGCCGCACGACTTCCAGCGCGTGCTGGCCATCGTGTTGTACGGGCTGTTCTCCGTCGTCGCGCTGCTCGTGCTGCGCCGACAGCGTCCGCACCTGCGTCATGCGCGGTGGCTGCCGGTTCCCACCACGGTGGCGGACACCAGCTTCTTCGCCTTCATGGGATGGCATGCGTGGGCGCGCACGGGCCAGTTCGACGCCGGGATGCTGGGCGCGAGCATGGGCATGGTGCTGGTCTTCTCCGTGGCGCGCTTCTCGTGGCTGCACGTGCTGCTGTCCACGACGCTGTCGTCGGTGGGCTATGCGCTCGTCGCGGGCATGTCCGGACACGGCACGTCGTCCAGCACCAGCTTCGTCGTCTTCTGCTACGTGACGCTGGGGCTGCTCATCGCGATGACGAACGCGGAGGTGGGGAGCATGTTCCTCCGGCTGCGGCGCCGTGATGGGCTCTCGCGCTTCCTGCCGAAGCAGGTGGTGGAGCGGGTGATGCAGTCGGGGGACACGTCGCTCCAGCCCGTGCAGCGCGAGGTCACCATCCTCTTCAGTGACATCCGCGACTTCACGATGTTGAGCGAGACGCTCCCTCCGAGGGAGGTGCTGGAGTTGCTCGACGAGTACTTCGGTCAGATGACCCACATCGTGATGACGCGAGGGGGCATCGTGAACAAGTTCCTGGGGGACGGGATGCTCGCGTGCTGGGGCGTGCCGGACTCGAGCGAGGACCACGCGGAGCGGGCCATGCGCGCGGCGCTGGACATGCGCGAGAAGCTGGGCGAGCTCAACGCGCGTCGGGTGCTGCAGGGCCTGTCACCGCTGCGCATCGGGATTGGGCTGCACACAGGGGTGGTGGCGGCGGGCATGCTCGGGGGCGCGGAGCAGCACGAGTACACCGTCATTGGTGACGCGGTGAACCTGGCTTCACGGGTGGAAGGGCTCACCAAGGTGCACGGCGTGGATATCCTGGTGAGCGAGAGCACCTGGCTGCGAGGCGGAGGAGACTTCACCGGCAGGCGGCTGGGCGAGACTCACGTGAAGGGACGGCGCGAGGCGGTGGTGGTGCACGCGCTGCACGGCCACGTATCGGGTGCGCCCGTCGAGGCGCCGCCGCCTCCCGCGCGCATCGCCAGCGGCTCATAGTCGACGACGAAGCGGCGCCGGTCGCCTGTGTTCACGTAGTACGAGGCCGGCGACACGCCGCTCCGCCGTTGGGGACTTCACGTCGTGCGACGTGGTGCCGAGGCTGGCGAATACGCCGCTCCGTCGTTGGGTGCTTCACGTCGTGCGACGCGGTGCCGAGGCCGGCGAGGTGCCGCCCCGGCGGTGGTGCTTCACGCCGTGAGCGTTGCTGGCTGAGGTCCGCCCGCCGTGACGCGGGCGTGCAGTCCGCGCTTCAGCCCCATCCCAAAGAGGACAAGGGTGAGCAGGTAGACGGGCTCGATGAAGAAAAGCAGCGGGCCGCCCAGGGACAGGCCGTGGGTCTTCTTCTCGAGGACGATGTGCGCGCCGACGACGAGCGCGAAGCGCACCACCATGACGGAGACGGCGACGATGGCGACGGTGGGGCCCGGCAGGTGGCCCACGCCCAGCGCGGCGTTCAGCGTGGGAATGAGCGGCAGGCTCATAAGGATGCCCGCCGTCCACTCCAGCGAGACGGCGTAGAGCGCCACGGCGGCGACCAGCACATGCGCCGCCGACAGCTCCGTGCCTCCCACCGAGAACCGCACGAGGCCGAGCGGCACGAGCAGGGCGAAGATGAACATGTACGCGCCCAGGAAGTGAACCGCGCGGCTGACGCGGTTCTCGTGCAGGGGCATCCAGACGCGCAGCTTGTCGGCGAAGCTCATGGGGGGCGTGGGGACAGCGGTACTCAGGCGCGCGCCGGGGCGCCGGCCTGGGGTTGGGGCTTGATGACGTAGTCGCCGAAGAGGACCGCGACGAAGAACAGCGGACCCACCAGCGCGTGGACCAGGTTGGTGAGGAACGACGGGGACTTCTTCTCCCAGACGGCATGGCCCGCCAGTTGGATGAGCCAGCCGAACACGGCGATGGCCACCACGCTCCACGTGGGCATCAGCCGGCCGATGGGGAAACAGGCCGCCATGAACGCCACCACCACGAGGCCCAGCTTCACGTCCGCGCGCAGGTACCAGATGGCCGTCAGCGCCAGCGCCACCATGCCCAGCGTCAACACACCACCGGGCAGCACGGGAACGGCCACGAGCTTCACCCAGTCCAGCATCGCGATGATGTGCAGCACGATGACGGGGATGGCGACCTTGTGAGTCAGCCGGTTGATGGGGTGCTGATGCGACGAGTAGTAATCATCGAAGAGGGCGGCGACCTGGGGCTTGAGCATGACGTCCTCCGGACGGGGGCAGGGGCTTTTTGGGAAGTTAGGTGAAGTCGTGACGGGTGTCCTGGCGGCGCACGCCAATCTCCTGGCCGAAGACGCCACGGGTCGGCTGCCCCGCACCCCTCCCACCGCGCGGGACTCAGGGCCGCTCGGCGCTCTCGCGCCAGACGCGCGGCGTCATTCCCGTCCACCGCTTGAAGGCGCGGTCGAACGTGCTCAGCTCGGAGTAGCCCAGCAGGAAGGCGACCTGGCTCACTCCCAGGTTCGCGTCGCGCAGGTACTGGAAGGCCAGCTCTCGCCGCACCGCGTCGACCTCGTCCTGGAATGACGTGCCGAGCTCCGTGAGTCGGCGCTGGAAGGTGCGGGGGCTGACGTGGAGTCCCTTGGCTACATCACTGACTTGGGGCGCCCCGTCCCGCAGCGAGGCGCGGATGACGTCGCGCACCGCCTGGACGAAGCCGGGCGCGTCTGGGGGAGCCGGGGGCGTGGGTGCGCTGACGCCACTGGCGGCGCGCTCCAGGACGGAGAGGAGGGCGGGGTCCGCGCCCACCACGCGCAGGTCGAGCGCGGTGGCGTCCAGCGAGAGGGCGTTGCGTCCTCCGCCGAACGTCGGGGTGACGCCGAAGTGCTCCACCAGCGGCGCGATGTCTGGGGGCGCGGGGTGGGCGAACGCGACGGCGCGAGGCTTCCACGGGCGCTCGGTGAGCTGGCGGCCGACGTGGGTGAAGAGGGCGAGGCCGTACTCACTGGCGTGACGGCCGTACGCGAGCGGGGCTCCGGCGATGCCGTAGGCGAAGGTGCCGCCGCCGTCCGCGTCGTCGGTGAACGACGCGAGCCACGCGGGCTCCAGCAGCGCCATGTACCGCGCGAGCGAGCGGAAGGTGTCGCGCACCGTGGGCGAGGCCCGGGCGATGTACTCGACGAGCCCGTAGTTGCCGCGCGGCACGCGCTGGGCGACGTGGAGTCCGAGGAAGGCGTCCTGGGAGAGGGCCTCCGCCGCGTCCAGGAAGGCGTGCAGGGTGGGGAGCGGGAGGCTGACTTCGGGAAGGGTGCCAGCGTCGAGCGGCAGGCCGAAGCGCTCCACCAGGGGCGTCGGGTCCAGCCCCGTGGCGCGCAGGTAGGCGAGCAGCGGGCCCACGAGTTGGGAGCGGACCTCGTCCGGGGG
>NZ_VIFM01000435.1 GCF_006636215.1 Myxococcus llanfairpwllgwyngyllgogerychwyrndrobwllllantysiliogogogochensis
CCGCGCCTCGCTGCCACCAGACGTCGTCGCTGCCGCCAAGGAGGCCCTGCTCCGACGTGTGCACGAGTTGGACGCGCACCAGGCCCTTGCCCTTATCCAGCTCCTGTCGGGCGTGCGCTGATGGAATGGTGTTCCCATGACAACTGGAAATTCGGGTATATTTCCTTGTACCTATGAACGAACAGCTTGCAAGGCACCTTGGCGCCATCGCCCGCCTCGCCCGGGAGCAGATGAGCCTGACGCAGGTCCAAGTCGCGGAGCGCGTGGGGATGGCCTCTGCCGTCTACAGCCGTGTTGAGCGCGGACACATGATTCCCAGCGTCGAGACGCTGAAGAAGTTGTGCGTTGAGCTGATGGTCTCCCCCGAGGACATGATGGGCCTTACCGAATCCTCGACCAGCGGAGCACGGGCTCGGCCGGAGGATGACACCACCTTGCGCCGACTCATCTTCGTCGCGCGGAAGCTCGACGCGGGGAAGTTGGACGCCCTCGTCCATGTCGCCACTGAGCTGGCCCGCTGAAGCAGCTCCCTGGGCGGAGGGGCGCCGCCAAACGGCTCGCACCGCCCTCTTCCAAGCGCCAGGCCGCTTGCGGCCGGCGCCTCCGAGCAGGGAGCAGGCTTGGCGGGCAGAGCCCCATGCCTCGGGGCCCTGCACCAGAAGCCTCAGCGGCCCCCGGCGATGACGGAGCGCCTCCCGATGACGGAGGCCCCCCACTACGCCGCGCCGCGCTCCCGCAACTCCTCATTCACTTCGGCGAGCCAGTCCTCAAGGTTCTTCTTCTTGAGCTGAAGGCGGGCCACCTCGTCCAGCCCCGCCTCCTCGTCGACACGTCGCTCCCTCGGAGGCTCTGCCTCCAGGTCCTCACGCACCTCCACCGTGAGGACGTCGCCCGCACGGATGTTGACGTTGCGCCACGTCAGGTGCTCGCGGTGCTCCCTGCCCACGGAGCCCCCCACATGGAGCGTCAGCTCCGGGCAGGCGTTGGATTCGTCGTGAGGGCGGCGCACCCACGTCAGAATGGTGGAGAGGACGCCGAAGTCCGGCACCCCCGCGGTGGTGAGGTGCCGGCCATTGCGTAGCACGCGAAAGCAGAGCATCGGCGGCCTACCCTTTCTTCGGGAGCCCCAGTTCGTGCTTCTCCAGCCCATCCGGGTAGATGCCGGCCTCGCCGAACTCCACCTCGTCACGCAGCGCCCCGCCCTCGGACACGACACGGGCTACCTCCTTGGCGGCCTCCGCTCTCCCATAGGGCTCGTGGAGCTGGGCGTGGGCGACACCACGCAGTGCATCCCTCATGTCCGCCGCCGTCGCGAAGCGCTCCTCGGGGTTGAGGCGCAGGGCCGTGTGCAACACCGCCTTGAGGTCCTCATTGAGGTGGGCCACCGCCTTCTCGACGACATCCGGCCCGAAGGACTCCATGAGGGCCTGCATCTGGCCCAAGGGCAGAGAGGGCTGCATCTCCGTCTGGAACCGGCTCTCCTTCGCCGCCGACACCGGGGCGTCATGCACCTCGAAGAGGTGTTTGTTCGTCAAGGCCTCCACCAGCAACACCCCCAGGCTGAAGACGTCGGAGCGCGGCGTCAGCCCTTCCTTGCGCAGGTACTCGGGGCTGGCATAGGCAACGTCGCCTCGGAGCAGATTCTCCGGCGATTCCTCCCGCCCCACCAGCAGTGAGTACGCCGCTCCGAAGTCCAGCACCTTCACCTCTCCATGCTGCCCTAGCGCAATGTGCCGAGGGCTCACGTCGCGGTGGACAATGCCCAGGTGCACTCCCTTCTCCGACGTCAGCGTGTGCGCATAGTGCAGCGCGTCCGCCACCTCCGCGCCCACGTACAAGCAGAAGCCCTCCGAGAGGGGCTTCCCTCTCACCAACGCCGCGCACACCAGCGTCTCCAGCGAGGGCCCACCCACGTACTCCATGATGGCGTAGGGGGCGTCCTCCAGCTCATCCACCTGCATATGGAAGACTTGAGCGATGTTGGGGTGGTTGAGGCGAAAGGCCAACTGCACCTCTTCAATCATCCGCGTGCGCTGCATGTACGTGGATGGGCTGGCAATTCGGCGGACCAGACACGGACCGGACAGCGCGCCATCCGCCACGCGCCGCTCCGCCTTCAGCAGCCGCTCGCCACTCGGCCGCACCTCCAGCTCCCGCACCGCCTCGTAGCGCACGCCCTCGACCTCGAAGAGGAAGCGCGACGCGCTGGGTGCAGGCAGGCTGGGGACTCTGAGCGGTAACTCTTCCGTCGTCACTTCATCTTCCGGACGCTTCGGCATGGCTGTGAATCCTCCTGAGTGAAGGGTGCGGCCCCACGGGCAACGAGGCTCGCCGTCACCGGGCGCCTCTCCGGGAACTGGCTAGGTCTAGTTGACTCGACCGTCGAATTAACATGACCTTTCGTGCCTGTGAAGCCCTCTGACACCCGCAGCGGACAGGCCGCTCCCCATGAGCGCCTATCCCTCTCCTGGGTGCAAGACGCCCCAGCCCTGGCTTCGCACGCAGGCCTGGACTGCTCGCAAAGGAAAATGACTCGTGAGTGAAACCGTTGACTGGGGCCCAATTCGCGAACTGGCACGTCGTGTCTCCACCACAGGAGCGCGCCTGGCCCTTACAACTGAGGCGAAGGCACTGCTGAGGCGTACGGCCTCCGAGGTGGGAATCAGCGACAGTGAAGCCGAGAGCGCGCTCGCCACGGAGGAGGGTGCGTTGGGCCTCTTATGTGAGGAGTCTCAGCGCATCCGAGAAGGCTCCCACAGGCTCATGGACGCGCTGCACCGGATGCACCAGTACAAGGACAAAGGGGACTTCGGCAGCGCCCGCCAGGAGATGCGGGATGTGCTCAAGGTAGAAGTCGTGCCCCACTACCGCGCCCTCGCCCAGGGGCAGCTCGAAGACATGGCCGACGAGCCGTAGCAACGAGCGCGGAGCGCCTTGCCCAGCGGTGTGCCGGGCGAAGGCGTCGCTCGCGCACTTGGGCTACTTGCCGCAGGAGCGCCCTCCGGCGAGGGCGCTTTGCGGCACAGACGCAGGCGAGCGTCACCCTGTCGAAGGAGGCGCACCACCCGCCTGCCGTCGGAAACACGCTCCACCGTCACCGTCCTCGCCTTCTCGTCGACGGCCTCCACCTTCGCCGAGAAGGTGCCCCGCCCCTGTTTGTAGCGCAACGCCTTCCCCTCCGCGCATGAGACGGACGTCTTGGGGCTGGGGGCGGCAGTCGTCGCTGTGCGGCTCGCTGCGCGCGGGCGCCCGCTCTGAAACGGGGCCTGCTGCCCCCAGGAATCCGTGCTTGAGGGAACCCGTTTCCCTCCCATGCAAATGGCGAACACGCGCTCCGGGCAGGGAGGCCGGAAGGAGGATGCACCATTGCGCTCGTCTGCTCTAAACTCCGGACGTTCACATCCCTGCAGCAGAGATGAGGTAGCCCGTGTCATCGGTTTCGTGCCTCCTGTTGGCCGTCACTGCCGTCCTCGCGGGCGTGCCTCAGCCACTGGATAGACAGGCGCCGCACGGCGGCCCCGCGCCAGAGGTGACCGCGGGCAGACTCGCCAACGCTGGCCAATATACCAAGGCATTGGCCCTGCTGCGCGAGACCGCGCGGGCCCCGGGCGCCAGCCCGGTGACGCAGGCGCGTGCATTGGCGTGGCAGGCGCGCATAGAGGTGGACCGAGGGGACTTCGCGGCGGCGGCGCAAACGCTCACGCAGGCAGGGTTGCGCGCCGAGGCGTCCGGGGACGCGGAGGCACGGGCGCGCGTGCATTTCGCGCGCGGCCTTCTCCACGAGAGGAGGCAGACGACGGGTCTCGGCGGGGACCCGGAGTTCGCGCGAGCGCGCGGTGAGTACACGGCGGCGCTCGCGCTCGCGGAGAGTGCGGGGTTGGGGTGGCGTGCGCTCGCGCGCTTCCGCGTCGGCGTGGCGGCGGAGCGCCTCGGGGACGATGCGGCGGCGGACCGCGTCTATGCGGAGGTCATCGAGGAGGCGCGGCGCGGCGGAGACGTTGAGGCGCAGTCGTTCGCAGACCTGCACCGCGCCAACATCGCCTGGCGCGCAGGGCGCATGGAGGGCATGCGCGCAGAGCAGGAGCGCCTGCGGGAAGTCGCGTCCAAGGCGGGCCTCCTCTTCGTGGAGTCCTCCGCGCGCATCAACCTGGCGGACCTGACGGGTGGAGAGGCGGGCGCACGCGCCGCACTGCAGGTGGCCGAGAGACTGAAGCCCTTCGTGCAGGGGCTGCCAGGAATGCTCGACTCCGCGTACGCGTACGCTCTTGAGACGGCGGCGGAGTTCACGCGGGAGCGAGACCCGGCACGGGCGCGGGCCCTATTCCAGCGTGCCCTGGCGCACGCGGAAAGCAGTGGGCTGGTGGCAGCTCGCGTGCGGCTGCGTGAGGCGCTCGCGATGCCGGCGGACGCCGGAGCGCCCTGAGCCGGTGCTGCCCCTCCAATCGCGAGACCCTTCACAGAGATTCCCGCCACACCGTTGAGAATGTTTCACCCCTGCTCGCTGCCCGACACGCACAACCGCCGTCTCCGGGTACGAGTACGCCGCAGCAGCGCTCTCCGGAGAGGGCGCTTCGCGGCCCAGACTCAGGCTGGCGTCACCTTGTCAAAGGGGCGCACCACCTGCTTGTTGTCGGAGACGCGCTCCACCGTCACCGTCTTCGCCTTCGCGTCGATGGACTTCACCTTTGCCGAGAAGCTGCCCCGCCCCTGCTTGTAACGCACCTCCTGTCCCACCTCGTATGCGACGGACGTCGCGGGGCTGGGACTGGAGTTGGGGGCGGCGACCGTCGTTGCGCGTCCCGCCGCACGCGGGCGCCCTCTGCGGGCCTGGGGCGCGGCCTTCGTCCTCGTGGGCTTGGGCGCGGCCTCCGGCTTCACCCACTTCCGCACGGGCACCGAGGACGGGCGCTTCGGCGCGGGAGAAGGCACGGAGGCGCGCTTCGGCGCGGACGCCACACGAGTCGGGCCCGGCTCGATGCCCAGGAACTGGACAACCTTCTCCAGCAGCTCCAACTGCCGGCCCAGCAGCTCCAACTGCCGACCCGTCGCCTTCTCCACCGCATCCGCCACCGCAGCCTGAATGGTGCTCTTCATGTCGTTCTGCATGTGCTTCCGCTCGCTTTCCTCGCAGGCCACTGGAGCCCGCCGATTCTTCAACACCCAAGACAGCCACTTGCACTCACGTTACACCAAGGAGTCCGAATACTCGGGCTCCCGTCTCAGAATGAAGCCTTCAGCTCGCGCCAGCGCTGACGCTGCGCTTCCCACGTTCCCGCGTGCGCAACGGCCCGGAGGACTCGCTCGCTGAGGGGCTCCGCTCCATCTACGGCATCGAGGAACAGCACCTCCTCCTGGATGTCGGGCGCCAGCAACCGCAAGTCCAACAGGTGCGTCACACGCGCCCGGGTAAAGCCCAGTTGACTCGCGACGTCCGCCGCGCTCGCCACGAGCCCCCGCT
>NZ_VIFM01000436.1 GCF_006636215.1 Myxococcus llanfairpwllgwyngyllgogerychwyrndrobwllllantysiliogogogochensis
CCCCCGCGCCGCGCCCGGTGGCGCCGCCGCCGCCCATGCCGCCCCCGCCTCCTCCGATGCAGGTGGGCGTGCCCGCGGCCCCGGTGCCTCCGAGGCCGCCGGTGGCACCCGTGGCGAGTCCTCCCGTGGCCACCGCGCCCGTGCAGCGTCCGCCCGAGCCACCTCCCACGCCGCTGACGTTCGCGGAGGCGCAGGCGGAGCTGGCGCGCAGCACGGACCGCGAGGATGTGGCGCGCACGGTGCTGCGCTTCGCGCTGGGCAAGTGGCGGCGCAACCTGCTGCTGTCGGTGCAGGGCAGCCTTGTGACGGGCTGGCACGGCATGGGCCCGGGGGTGCGCGAGGCGGCGGTGCGTCGCATCGGCGTCGCGCTCCGGGAGCAGAGCACGTTCCGTCTGGTTCGTGACACACGCTCGCACTACGTGGGGCCGGTGCGCCGGGACGCGGCGATGGGCGTGTTCTACAAGCTGCTGGGTGGCGGCTTCCCGACGACGGCGGTCATCCTGCCGCTGCTGGTCCGGGGCAAGGTCGTGCACCTGTTGTACGTGGACAATGGGCCGGATCAGCTCACGCCGCCGGACGTGGGCGAGCTGATGATCCTCTCGCAGAGCGTGGGTCGCTCGTACGAAGCGATGATGCGGCGCCGCAAGAGCGCGTAGTCCCCGTTCGGGATTCTCGAAGACGGTTCGGGTGTTCGCTGACGCCGCGGTGACGTGGCGTCGCGAGACCGGGTGCGTTTCGTCCCAGTGACGGACGCGGGTTCACGGGAGCAAGGCTTGGAAGACGACGGCAACCAGGGGACAGCACCACACGAGGCGCAGCTTCGGGACCTCCTGGCCGCGATGGAGGCAGCCAACCAGGGTGACTTCTCGCGGCGCGTGTCCGTCCGGGGAGCGAATCCGCTCATGGACCGTTTGGCGGAGACCTTCAACACGGGCGCGGAGCGGTGGTCGGCCCTCTCGCGAGAGGTTGCCCGGGTGGGCCGCGAGGTGGGAGTCGAGGGGCGGCTCGGCGCGCGGGTCGACGTGGCGCGTTCCGTCGGAGCGTGGCGGGACCTGGCGGACGGAGTGAATGTCCTCGCCGGCAGTCTCTCCGCGCAGGTGCGGGACCTCATCCGGGTGAGCGGCGCGGTGGCGCAAGGGGACCTGTCGCAGACGCTCACCGTGGAGGTCCGGGGCGAGTCGCTGGAGCTCAAGAACATCGTCAACAGGATGGTGGCGCAGTTGACGACCTTCGCGAGCGAGGTGAATCGCGTCTCGCGGCGGGTCGGTGTGGAGAGCACGGGCGGCGGCGCTGACACGGGGCACTCCGGCGTGTGGAAGGAGCTCAACGACAACGTGGGCTTCACGGAGAAGCTGGCGCTCGCGTCACGGCACAAGAGCGAGTTCCTGGCGAACATCAGCCACGAGCTGCGCACGCCGCTCAACAGCCTGCTCATCCTCGCGAAGCTCCTCTCGGAGGACTCGGACCAGCGGCTGGGGCCGAAGGAGGCGGAGTACGCGCGGACCATCCATGCCTCGGGCGTGGATCTGCTCTCTCTCATCAACGACCTGCTGGACCTGTCCAAGGTGGAGGCGGGGAAGCTGCGGATCGAACCGGAAGAGGTGGCGCTCACGGAGGTGAAGTCGCTCATCGAGCGCGACTTCCAACACGTCGCCGAGCAGAAGGGCCTGGGCTTCGGCGTCGCGCTCTCGGGCACGCTACCTCCGACGCTGCGCACCGACTCCATGCGGCTTCGGCAGGTGCTCAAGAACCTGCTGTCGAACGCCTTCAAGTTCACGGATGCGGGGCGAGTGGAGCTGCGCATCACCCAGATGGCCCAGGGGTTGTTCCACTTCGAGAACCCGGTCCTGAATCAGGCCGACGAGGTGCTGTCGTTCAGCGTCGTGGACACGGGCATCGGCATCGCGCAGGACAAGCTCCAGCGCATCTTCGAGGCCTTCCAGCAGGCGGAGCCGGGCACGGGTCGCAAATACGGGGGCACGGGCCTGGGGCTGTCCATCAGCCGCGAGCTGGCGCGCCTCCTGGGCGGAGAGCTGCATGTCGCCAGTGAACTGGGGCGTGGCAGCACCTTCACGCTCTACCTGCCTGATGTCTATGTGGGGGCGGAAGCCCTGGACGAGGTGGGGGAGTCGCGGGACTCCACTCGCGCTGGAAGGTCCGTCGTGCAAGGCGCGGTGGAGCTTTCGGCGGCCGACATCCCGGCGTTTGCCCGGGGCGAGCCGACACAGGGCGGTCCTCGTGGGCCTGACGATGGCTCGAACTCAGTCGTGGTGGCGGGGGCTGGGGTCCTGGAAGAGGGGCGCGAGTCGAGAATGCTCGACTACGACGCGCCGCCCGAGACGGTCATGCGGCGTCGCGTGCTCGTCGTGGACGACAACATCCGAGAGGCCTTCTCACTCATCAGCGTCCTGGAGTCGCGCGGGCTGGAGAGCCTCCACGCGGAGAGCATGGACGAGGCCCTGCGTGTCCTGTCGGACTCGCCCGAAGTGGATGGACTGCTGCTGCTCATCGCGATGACGGAAGCGGGCTACACGGCCCTGAGGACGCTCCGCGGGGATGCGCGCTTCAGGGGGCTGCCCATCGTCGTCGTCACGGCGAATGCGCGCGATGACGAGCGGGCGAAGTGCCTGGACGCGGGCGCCAGCGACTGCGTGACGCGTCCCCTGGACACCGACCAGGTCATCGCGCTGCTGCGCCTGGAGCGCCGCGCGTAGGCGCTGGCAGGGCTCATTTCCGGGAGCGCCTGCCAGCGAGCATCGAGGGGGTCTACTCCTCGGAGGGCGATTCGAAGTCCACGTCGAACGAGACGCGCTGCCCGGGCTCCAGCTTGAAGGTCTTCTGCCACCGCGCGCCGTTGGCGATGACGAGGAGCTGGTGCGTGCCTTCGTAGACGTCCTGCTCCTCCACGGGAGCGGCGCCGACGAGCCGACCGTTGAGCGTGACGATGGCGTCCTTGGGCGCGCGCACGTTGATGAAGCCCTTGTTGAGGAAGATCTGCTGCGCGTTCCGTCCGCCCGCGGTGATGGTGAACGTTCGTGCCACCTGGATGCCGAGCACGGCATTGGTGAGCGTGAGCACGTGACGGCCGGCGGGCAGGGCCACGCTGAGCGGCGTGCGACCGAGGAACCCGCCGGAATAGGACACGTCCACACGAGGGTCGACGGTGAGGTCCAGGAAGCCCGTCGCAATCACCTCGGCGCCCGCATCCACGCCACTGTCAGCGCTCGTCCCCGCGTCGGTATCCAGGCCGACCATCGCCACGGACGGAGGACCCGCGTCCTCCAGCTCCGCTTCGATTCGAGGGGGCAGTCGCTGGACGATGACGGCCGCTCCACCCAGCGCGAGCACCGTGCCCACGCCCACGGCGGCGAGCCAGGCCCGGGAGGACTTTCGAGGAGTACCGGCCGTGGGCGGCACGGGGCCCGAGGCAGGCACAGCCCCCGCTTGCGGCGCGGAGACCCCGGATGCACCCGCTCCACTCGCGACGCCCGGTGAGGTGCCCGCGAGCGGCGCGGCACCCATGGTTGAGGAAGCGGTGGCCGCGGAGGGCCCGGAGCTCACGGTGGCGGCGGGCGTTCCCGAACTCAAGGTCGCCGACTCAGTGGCAGCCGGAGTTCCAGCGCTCGCGGTAGCCGACCCGGTGGCGGTGGGAGTTCCAGCGCTCGCGGTAGCCGACCCGGTGGCGGTGGGAGCTCCAGCGCTCGCGGTAGCCGACCCGGTGGCGGAAGGAGTTCCAGCGCTCGCGATAGCCGACCCGGTGGCGGCCGGAGTTCCAGCGCTCGCGGTAGCCGACACGGTGTCGGCGGGAGTTCCCGTGCTCGTGGTAGAGACACCCGCGCTGCTGGTCCCGTCCGGGGTACTCGTCGACGCGGTGGCGGAGGCGCTCCCCGTCGCGGGAAGGGTCGCGACGGCGGGCAGCGTGGGATTGGAAGCGGTGATGCTCGTCGCCTCGGTGGCGGGCGCTGCTCCCGCCGCGACGGTCGCGGAGGAGCCCGTGCTCTCCGTCGATGGAGCAGGGCTCGTCGTCGTGCTCACCTCGGCGAGTTGCACGCCGCTGGTGCCGCCGGACATGGCCGCGAGGATGGAGAGCTGGCCCTGCATCGCCGGCCAGACCTTCGGAATGGCCGAAGGGGGCAGGGTGCCCGTGACGAGGAACTCCGCCACGGCGGGAGGGGCGACGCCGACCTTCTGGAGCACGTCCGCGATGCCCGCCTCGATGACCCGGCGCCGCGCGGCGCGGGCCTCGTTCTCCGGCGGGAACAGTTTGGCGAGGTAGTCCGCCAGCGACGTGTGCGCGGGCAGCGTGCCGACCGCCTCCACAATCGCTTCACGGAAGGCGTGCGCGGACGGGTACCGGTCATACGCGCGCTTCGCCGTTGCTTTGCGCACCACCGCATCCAGCTTCAGCGGCACGTCCACGGACATCGTCGGCAGCGTGCGCGTGAGCGTCGCCTTGTCCGGGTCCGCGTTGTCCTTGAAGGGCATCTTCCCGGACAGGCACTCGTGCAGCACGAGTCCAAGCAGGAACACGTCCGACTGGACATTCACGGCCTCGCGGCCCCCCAACAGTTGCTCGGGAGCGCTGTACGCGCGGCGGTTCTTCACTCGCTTTCCATCGCGCTCGCGCGGGGCCACGCTGAGCGCGCCGTAGCCCGTTACCTTTGTCAGGCCGCTGAACGAGAGCATCAGCGTCTCGGGCCGCACGTCGCCGTGCACCAGCGGCGAGCCGTCGTCGTTGCCGGCCATGTGCGCGTAGTGCAGGCCCGTGGCGGCATCCGCGGCCACCAGCGCGGCCAGCGGCGGAGGCAGCCGAGGGCTCGCCTCCAGCACGCGGCGCAAGGGTTCTCCATCGGCGAACTCGGTGACGCGCGCCAGACCGCCGTCCTGGGCCGCGAGGCTGTGGACGCGCAGGATGTTCGGGTGCTCGAAGACGAGCGCCCGGCCCGTCTCTCGCGTCAGCTTCGCCGTCAGCTCCGGGCTCTGCACCACCTCCTGCGGAGCCCAGATGAGAACCACGGGGCGAGGAGGCAAGCCATCCTCGAGGGCAAGCCCCAGGAAGGCTCGGGAGCCCGCCCCGGCGAGCAGGGGACCAAGTGACAGGTAGCGCACGGTGCTCATGGGGCACGCATGCTAGTGCGAGTTGCGCCCCCATCGAAATCCGAGGAAGCCGCTGCCACGCCTGCCCGGAGGCCAGCCCTACAGGCTCTGGCCCCGGTCCTGCTCGAAGGGCAGCGTGATGTGGTACCCGTAGCGGCCCCTCCGCACGAGCAACAACACGCTCCGTCCGCGCCTCGCCGTCACCAGGGCCTCCTTGAACGCGTCCGCCGAGGCCACCGGCTGGTTGTTCACCCGGAGGATGATGTCCCCGGGCTCCAGCCCCACCTCCTGTCTCTT
>NZ_VIFM01000437.1 GCF_006636215.1 Myxococcus llanfairpwllgwyngyllgogerychwyrndrobwllllantysiliogogogochensis
GTGGTGGGCGGGGAGGGGATGCGGTGGGACGCGCGTGTTCGCGCTCGGGCTGCCAGGGCCAGCGGCCCTCGAGCTCCACCGTCAGGGTGAAGCTGAGGAACGTCCGCACCAGGACGATGAGGCCCAGCACCAGGACATCGCGCAAGGTGGGCTCGTTGCTCACGGTGCGCAGGATGTCGGCGGCGACCAGGAACTCGAGGCCGAGCAGGATGGCGCGGCCCAGGTTCAGCCGGAAGAGGCGATAGGCCTCGGCGGGCGGGAGCCCCCGGTGCCGGAACATCATCGCGAAGAGGGCGATCAACGCGCCCAGGACCATGGCGCCGCCGCCCGCGGCTTCCATCAACCGGGCGGACAGCGAGACCAGCGGCCGGATGTCCATGACGACGCCTCCCCGGCTGAACCTGGACACTGCGAGGGCGGGCCTTCAGTGGCGGGCAGGCCCCTGCCTGTCGGCTCGCTCGCTCCAGGCTCCACGGTGAGGACGGGCGCGCGCCCTGCTTTCCGTGTCGCGCCTCAGCGCCCCGCGTCCGTCGGTCCCGTGGCGGGCGCGGCGGGCTTGCTCGGGGCGCCTCCGGTGGCGGGGACGTTGGTCTCCGACAGCACGCCCTCTTCGCGCAGGAACTGCTGCGCCAACTGGTCGACCTCGGCGGGCTCCAGGCCGGTGAGCACCACCGTCGCCGCCTTCGCGCGGGTCGCCAGCGCCGTCTCGCCCAGCGCGCCGTGGATGCGCGTCAGCGCCACGTGGATTTCGGGGTCGAACGGGTCCGAGGCGAGCGCCTCCAGATAGGCCGTCTTCGACTTCGGGTAGTCCTTGCGGTGCAGGAGGATGCGGCCCAGGTGCACGTTGGTGGCGGGAGAGCCCGGGTGTACGCGCAGGCTGCCGCGCAGCACGGACTCCGCTTCATCCAGCCGCTTCAACTCCAGGAGCGCCAGCGCGTACTTGTTGGAGACGGACTCGTACTTGTCGCCCACCAGCTTGTGCGCCTTGGCGTACTCCTCGGCGGCGGCCTTCACGCGGTTGCGCTCGCGCAAGAGTTCACCCAGGTGCGCGAACTTGCGCGCCGGCACCTCCGCCACCTCGTTGAAGTCGCCGAAGGAGATTTCACGGCCCTTCTTCTCGCCGTCCTCCTTCGACTTGTTCTTCGCGTCCTCCTTCAGCACCACGCGGTCGTCGCGCGGCACCAGCTCCGAGGGGAAGGGCTGCTTCTTGATGTGCGAAAGCCACGTCTTCTCGAAGAGGGCGAAGGGCATGCCCATGGCCGCCTCCACCGCCTTCTTGTCCGTCTGCCCGGCCTTCAGCTCGTGGACGACGGCGCGCAGCCCGGCCGCGCCCTTGGACTGGTGCACGTAGTCGATGGCGTAGAACACCTCCGCGAACGCGGTGGCCGCGTCCTCCGCGGTGGGCAACAGCGCGATGGACGGGTGCATCTTCTCGAACGGGATGAGCGTGTCCGCCTTCACGCGCTTGCCCAGGAGCGCCTGCGTGGACGGCGTCATCGCCAGTCCCGCCTTGCCGCGCCAGCGCGACTCCAGGAACTTGGCCAGGCCCTCGTGCAGCCAGATGGGCACCGTGTTGCGGCTCATCTGACTGACGACCAGGTGGATGTACTCGTGCGCCAGCGTGTCCTGCCAGTCGTAGCCCTGCGCCACGGCCTTGGGACTGGTCACCATCAGCTTGTTGAACTTGCAGATGGCGATGGTGCCGGTGGTGCGAATCTGCTTCTCGGTGAGCGTGCTCACCTTGGACAGCTCGCGCGCGTTGTTCACCACCTCGACGCGAATCTTCCCGCCCGGCGGCGTCCAGCCCAGGTCCTCCGCCATGGCCCGGTGGATGGCCTCCAGCGTCTCCAGCGCGTAGGGCACCAGCACCGCTTCCTTGCCCTTCGGGTAGAAGAAGATGAAGTGCTCGCTCTCCGCGCGCTCGTGGCTCTTGACGATGTCGCGCGTGTCCTTGGCCAGCCGCAGGTAGCTGCCCGGCTTGTCCTCGATGTTGGCGCCTTCCAGCAGCCCCACCGCGTCGTCGTAGCGGCCCTCCTCGAAGGCCACGCGGCCCTGGTAGTACTTCAAGGGCTCCACGTCGGAGGGAATCAGCTGCTCCACCGCTGCCAGCTCGCGCTTCGCCCCGGGCACGTCCCAGTCGTCCAGGCCCTGCTCCACCTGGCCCAGGCGCGTCTTCACCTCGTCCTTGAGGGAGGACGCGTCCTGCGCGACGGCGGGCGTGGCCACGCCCAGTCCCAGGGCCAGCGCGAGGGCCACCCAGCGATTCATCCGGCGGTCTCTCACTTCACCAGCTCCTCGTAGTAGCGCTTCACCTGCTCGCGGTACTTCTCCGGCGCGCCCTGCTTCATCGCGTCCAGCAAGTCCTTGCGGAACTCCTTGGGGGCCTGGAACGCGTCCTCGTCGGGCAGCTCCACCTCGTCCTTCGGGTCCCTGCCGGAGTTGCCCTGCTTGCGCCCGCTCATCCCACCGGGAAGCGGCAGCCCGCCCTTGCGGCCCTTCTGGCCCTGCTGCATCTGCTGCTGGAACTGGCGCAGGCCCTCCAGCGCGGCCTGCTGCTCGCCGTAGCCCCGGCCCGGGTCCTTGCCCTGCATCCGCTGCGCGGCCTCGCCCATGCGCTGGCCCACGCCCTCCATCTGCTGCGCGGCCTCCTCGCCGAACAGCGGCGCCGTCTGCTCCATCTCCTCCATCTGCTGGCGCAGGTTCTGCGCGCGCTGCTCCAACTGCTGCTGCTGCTCGGAGAGCTGCTGGAGCTGCTGCTTCTCCTGCTGGGAGAGCTGCGAGCCGGGGGGAGGGAAGAGCGACTGGAGCTGCTTGTTCACGTCCTGCACGTTGCGCGCGTCACGGTCCAGGCGCTGGGCCAGCTCCGAGGACTGCTGCCGCACCTCGGGCGGGTTGCCGAACATCTCGTCGAGCTGCTTCTGCTGCTCACCCATGCCGGCCAGCTGCCGGGCCGCGTCCTCGGCCCGGGCGGCGGCCTCCGCGGCCAGGTCGAAGTCGTTCACCTTCAGCGCGCTCTCCACGTTGCGCAGCTCCGACTGGGCCTCTTCCAGCGGCCGGGCGGCGCGGCTGTTGAGGTGCTCCGGGTTGAGCTTGTCGTAGCTCTGCTGGGCCTGCTGCACCTTGCGCATCAGGTCGTTCTTGATGGACTCGCCGCGCTCGGAGAGCCGCTCCTTGTTCTGCGCGCGGGCCTGGTCTCGCAGCTGTCGCGTCTGCTCGGCCACGCGCTGCTGCTCGTCCACGGTGCCCTTGAGGTCCTCCATGAACTTGCCGAACTTCTCCGCGAGCTCAGGGTACTGCTCGCCGCCGAACTCCTCGTTGGCTTCGTCCAGGCCCTTGAGCATCTCGTCCATCTGCATGCCCAGCTCTTGAAGCTTCGCGAGCGCCTCGTCCGTCTTGCCCTCGCGCATCAGCTTCTCCACCTCGTCCAGGGCGCTCTGCATGTCCTGGTCCTTCATCATCTCGGACAGGGCCTCGGCGTTGAGGTGCTCGTCGCGGATGCCCTTGCGCATCTCCGCCATGCGCTGCATCAGCTCCTGGATGCGCGCCTTGAGCTGCTGAATCTGCTCCATCACCGCCTGGCGCGCGGCCTCGTCGGGGTTGGCCTTGAACTGCTCAATCAGGCGCGACAGCTCTCGGCGCTCGCCGGCCAACTGCTTGCCCATCTCCTGGAGCGCCTCCAGCTTCTGCCGGTCCAGCAGCGCCTCCAGGTAGAGGATGTCCTTCTCCAGCTCCGCGATTTCCTCCGTCACCACGCCGGACAGGCGGTTGCCGGTGCCCCAGTCCTCGCCCCGCGCGCGCTGGGTGCGCAGGTAGAGGCGGCGGAAGTCCGCGGTGCCGTTGATGTGGCTGCCCAGGGACTCGGAGATGTTGGCGAGCGCGGAGACCAGCTCGGTGGGCACGTCGCGCTCGCGCGACAGCGTCTGCGCCAGGGTGCGCATGTCGGTGATGAGCTGCTGGCCACTGGTGTCCACGGACGCGGCGGTGGCGATGGCCTGGGCGTCCTTCTGCTTGTCGCGGTCCGGGCCCTCCAGCCGGTCCGCCAGGTGGTCCACCATGCGGCCCCACAGCTGCTCGGCCTTCTCCAGCGCGGCGCGGTGGTGCTCGGCGGCGGAGTAGATGCGCAGCACCTGCGTGCGGCTGACGCCCTTCTTGGGGCCGTCCACCGCGTCGTTGTCCTGCGCCTCCACGAAGTAGGTAATCCGGTCGCCGGCGTCCATCTTGAGCGAGCCCAAATCCCAGGTGTACGTGTCGCGGCTGCGCCGGCCGTCCTCGCGGCGCAGCGGCACGCGCGTGTCCTTCTGCGCGCCGGGCGTGCGGAAGACGAGCGACAGGCCGGACAGGCCGTAGTCGTCGGTGGCTTCGTACTTGAGCGTCACCTTCTGGTTGGGGTCGACCTCCAGCTCCGCGGCGGGCGTCATCAGCGTCACCTGGGGCGCCTTGTCCGCCTCCACGGTGAGGGGGATGTCGGGGCCCACCGCCAGGGGCTTCTCGCGCCGGGCGTAGAAGACGAAGTGGTAGTGGCCGGTCTGCTTCGCGATGAAGGTGCCTTCCAAATCGCGGTTGCCGGTCACCTTGAGCGGTACCGACTCGGTGTTGATGACCAGCTCCGCGCGCTCCACGGGGCGGTCCGAGCGCGTCTTGATGAGAATCTCGGTGCCGGCCGGGGCGCTCACGGCGCCGTCGGTGCCGGGCACGGTGCGCTGGGACAGGCCGGTGTACGCGGGGTAGCGGTACGTCAGCTCGATGTCGCCGGTGATGGGTTCGACCTGCGTCGGGGCCTCCGGAGCGCGCGCCACCTCGAGGATGCGCTTCAGGCCCGCGGCCCACTTCTCACCGAACAGCCCCAACACCAGCGCGAGCACCAGCAGCACGCCGCACGCGGCCAGGGCGCTGCGCTGCACGGGGCGTCCGTCGACGATGGAGCGCACGTCCACGGTGCGCACCCGCGTGTCCATCTGCGCGAGGAAGGCCTCCGCCAGCTCCGGCGAGCCGTTGGCGTGTCCGCCCTGCTCGCGCCGCAGCTCCACCGCGGCCAGCACGTCCAGCGACAGCTCCGGCCGGCGCTGGCCCACCAGTCGGGCGGTGAGCAGGTCGTCGCCCACCCGTCGCCGCGCGAGCCACAGGCCGAAGACACACGCCACCGCGGCGCCCACGGGCACGGCCATGCCGAGCAGCGACCCGCCCAGGCGCGGGGCCACGAGTCCCAGCAGGCCGCCCCCCACCCACAGGAGGCAGGCGGCCATGAAGCCCAGCGCGAGGCCCTGGAGCCACAGGTACCGGCGCTGCCGGGTGCGCACGGCGGAGAGCAGGGCTTCCACGCCACGGCCCCGCGAGGACCTGCCCACCAGGGTGGGCGAGGCCGGAGGCGGAGGTGGCGGG
>NZ_VIFM01000438.1 GCF_006636215.1 Myxococcus llanfairpwllgwyngyllgogerychwyrndrobwllllantysiliogogogochensis
CATCTTCGAAGGGGCCTCGCCGGCCTTACTGACGCACCACACAGCACAGCGGATTGGGCGGCAGGGGGGTCGTTGATATAACCCCCTGCGACTTTTCCACCGTTCGCCTTACCGGAGACCGATGCGAACCGGCACCCGCCCCTTCCTCCTCATGCTGGTCCTGGTCCTCGGTTGCAATGGCAGCCGAGACCAGCTCCTCGCGGATCTCCAGAGTCCACGTCCGGAGGTCCGCGCCCTGGCGGTGAAGAAGCTCGCCGGGCAAGGCAATCCGGACGACCTCGTCCTCTTCACTCGGGCGGCCAAGGACCTGGCCGCCATTGTCCGCGCAGAGGCGGCCGTCGCGCTGGGGGAGAGTCAGGACCCCCGCGTGGTGGACCTGCTCGGCGAACTCCTGGAGGACTCCGACGAGGAGGTCCAGGGCCGCGCCGCCATGGCGCTCTCCAAGGTCAAGAACGACAAGGCCAAGGCCTACCTCACGCTCCAGTACGGGCGCCGAGGCCGCGCCACCCGTCAGGTCATCGTCCAGGCCCTGAAGAACGCGAACGTCCCAGGCGCCATGGCGGAAGTCGTCGCCGCCGAGGCCAAGGGACAGTGGGATCGCAATCTCCTGACGCTCACCGAGGGCGCGCTGCCCGAGCGGGTCGGCGCCGCCGAGGAGCTTGGCAAGAGCGGTCGCCCGGAGGCCGTGAATCGCCTGTTGCCGCTGGTTCGAGACAGTCAGGTCATCCTCGCCGCCGCCGCCGTGCGGGGCCTGGGAGACGCCGGTGACAAGCGGGCCGTGGGTGCCATCGCCCTGCTGCTGGACGAGAGCTTCCCCGAGCTGCGCGAGTCCGCGATCATCGCGCTGATGAAGTTGCAGGACCCGGCCGCCGCGCCCCGCCTGCAGGCCGTGGCGGTGGAGAAGAGCGCCGTGAGTCCCATGGCCATCGACGCCATCCTGTCCTTCCCTCGCACGCCCGAAGCGGACACCGCGCTGTGCGCCGTCGCCCTCGATGGCGCGCCAGCCGAGGCGCTCGCCGCCGGTCGGGCAATGCGCTCGCGGGGCGGCTGCCCGATGGACCCCATTGGCGAGCGACTGTCGCGTCCCGCCACCGCCGCCAGCGGGCTGCAAGCCGTCCTCGGGTTGGGGCCCGCGGCCCTGCCGCTGCTTCCCAAGGTGGCGCCGTGGCTCAACCAGAACGACGCGGTGCTGCGCCTGCTCGCGGTGGAGGCCGTCACCGCCGTGGGCGACGCCTCCGTCGTGCCCCAGCTCCAGAAGCTCTATGAGCAGGAGGTGAAGGGCCTGGAGGCCCTGCGCACTGACTGGGTCGCGCAGAAGCTGCCGGAGAACTACTCGAGCGCGTTCGACCCCTCGGCGCCGTCCTCCCCGCACGTCCCCGGTGCGGCGCCGGATGAGCGTGCGGCCCGTCACGCTTCGCTTTTCGAGCGCGTCAAGGCGCTCAATGCCCAGCGGGCTCGCGACTCGGGTCGTCCGGTGGTCAAGCCTCGCGTGCCCACCGAGCTGTTCGATGACGTGGAGGCGGAGCGTCTCGTCCCTCTGGCGACGCTGCTGCGTGCGCTGGGCTCGCTCCGTGCACCGGGCGCGCTGGAACTGCTCAAGGGCTACAGCCAGGACTCGAGCATCCCCCTGCGTACCGCCGCGCTGGTGGGCCTGACGCACCTGGGCCCCGAGGGCGTGGCGGTGGCGCGTGATGGACTCCTGGAGCCCGAGCGGGATCTCCAGAAGGCGCTCGCGCAGGCCCTCGCGGAGGCTGGCGACGCCGGTCCGGCGGCGTTGATGGAGCTGCTCCCGAAGATGGGTGGAGAGAAGCTGCTGGTGTTGGATGCGCTGACGCGGGGATCGGGCGTGCCCGCCTCGGCGTCGGCGGTGCTCCAGACGGTCGTGAAGGAAGGCGGCCCGGAGGCCGCGCTCGCGGCGGGGCTGCTCGGTCGCATCCAGGCGAAGGATGCCGTGCCCACGCTCATCAAGGCGCTGGACGAGACGAACAGCGTCGCGCGGCGGGATGTGTTGCTGGCGCTCGGGACGCTGGGTGATTCGCAGGCGGCCGACGCGGTGTCGCGAGACCTGTTCCACGACCTTCCGGAGATTCGCGCGGCGGCGGCGACGGCGCTCAAGCGCATGGGCGCGACGAACCAGTCGGAGTCGCTGGATGCGCTCAAGAGCGACTACTTCCGCACCGTGCGCGACGCGGCGGGGGCGGCGCTGGCGAAGGGCGGCACCGCTGCCGAGGGAGCCAGGTGATGGAGGCGCGCAAGCTCAAGGACAGGGCCGCTGAAGCCTTTACCAAGGGCCGCTTCTCCAAAGCCGCGGAGCTGTACGAGGACTTCTGCAAGCTCGACCCGAAGGACCACCAGTCGCGCCTGCGTACGGGGGATGCGTGGGCCAAGGCAGGTGAGCGCGAGCGCGCCATCTCCGCCTATCAGGCCGCCGCCGAGGGCTTCGCGAAGGAGGGCTTCCTCCCGCGAGCCATCGCCGCGAGCAAGCTCATCCTAGAACTGGACCCCAGCCATCAGGGCGTCCAGCAGATGCTGGCGAACCTCTACGCGCGCCGGGGAACTCCCGCGGGTGCCCGGGCCCGTGGGCCCATGACGAGCGCGCTCTCCGCGCCGCCACCGCCCGAGCGTCCCGTGGCGGCGGTGCCCACTCCGCCGCGCGCCGGGACACCGGCTGTGCTGGAAGCAGGGGAGGGTTCCGTCAACCTCTCCGCTGAACTCCCCGCCGAGCTGGCGCTGTCCGTGGAGGACGCGCCCACCCCAGGCTCCACCGACACGTCGGACGAGGTTGTTCACTCGGTGCGCATGGGCCTCTCGCATCCGGATGCGGAGGCTTCCGTCGCGGCGGCCTCTCCAGGCGAGGACCACGAGGGCATCGACATCGCGCTGGGCGAGCCCGAGTCGTCTCCCGCCGTGTCCGCCGTCACCCACGCGAATGCTCGGGGCGCGTCAGAGACGCCCTCCGTGGCGAGTGTCAGCGCGATTTCCGCCGGCGTAGCCGACACCCACGCGAATCCCCGGAGCGTGTCAGACGCGTCCATTAACGCGAGTGTCGGGACGATTCCCGCCGGGGACGTTGTTACCAGCGCGCATGCGCGGGGCGAGGCAGCGTCGGCGCCTCCCTCCGTGTCCGCCGAGAATTCCATCGCCAGCGCGCAGGAGAACAACGGCACTTCGCTGCCTCCCGGTCTGGCACCGCGCGCCACGCAGCGAGTGCGTCCGCCCGTGCCGGAGACGCCCGTCGCTGCCAGCACGGACGCCCTGACGTCGGGCCCTCGCTCGCCCGTGAGTGGCAAGTGGAAGGCGCTCTCTTCGCCCATCGGAGAAGCGGGGTCGACGGATTCCAACTCGATGCCTCGGACGCCGACGGTCATCGACCCGCCCTCCGCGCCTCCCGGGTTGCGCCCTCGTCGCGCGGAGGCCACGCCTCACGCGGGTGCCACGGCGGTGCCCTTCCGAGAGGTGTCGCGGGAGCTTGGCGCGTCGCTGCGCGCGGTACCGCCCAGCCCGTCGTCCTTCACCGAACTGGAGATGGAGGCGGACTCCCTGCTGCACGCCGTGGAACTGGCGGCACAGGCGGGGCTGCACCAGCGCGCCGAGGAAGTTGGCGATGGAGAGGAAGAGGTCTTCAGCCTCACCGAGGAAGTCCTCACCGACGCGCCCTCACTGGACGCGCTCCCCACCATCCCCCTGTTCTCGGACCTTCCGCGCGACGCCTTCATCGAGCTGTTCGAGCGCTGCCCTCTGCGCCGCTTCAGCCTGGGCGAGCGCATCCTCGACCAGGGCAGCCACGGCGACGCCTTCTACGTCATCTGTGAAGGCCAGGTGCGCGTCTTCCGGACGGAGTCAGGTCGCCGCGTGGACCTGGCCGCGCTGGAGGGCGGAGCCTTCTTCGGGGAGATGGCCATCCTGTCCGGCGCCCCTCGCACCGCGTCCGTCGAGGCTGGCACCGAAGACACACAGTTGCTCGAGATCTCCGCGCCCGTGCTCGCCTCGCTCTCGCGGAGCCATCCCCAGGTGGCGGCGGCCCTGAAGAAGTTCGTGCGGCAGCGCCTGCTCACCAACGTGATGAACACCTCGGCGCTGTTCCGTCCCTTCAACCGGAAGGACCGTCGCACGCTGGTGGAACGTTTCCGGGCCCGCGACATCGAGCGCGGCGAGGTCGTCATCCGGGACGGCGACCGGACCGATGGTCTCTACGTCCTGCTCTCCGGCGAGGTGGAGGTGCACAAGGACGGGCACCTGCTGACGCGACTGAAGGAGGGGGACCTGTTCGGAGAAATCTCCCTCCTCCAGAAGACGCCCGCCACGGCCACCGTGACGGCCGCGCGGCACACCACGCTGCTGCGGCTGCCGCGCGAGGACTTCGACGCGCTCATCTCCAGCCACCCCCAGATCCTCGTGCTCATCTCCGAGCTGAGCGACGAGCGCCTGCGCCGCACCGAGCAAGTCCTGGGGACGAACCTCTCCGGCACCTTGAGCTCGCTGGATGGCGAAGAGGAACTCATCCTGGTTTGAGGCGCGCGGGCTTCAGCGCACCTTGGCCAGGTAGTCGTCGCGGGTGACCAGCCCCCGCGTCTCCAGCAGCTCCAGCATGGCCCTCAACGAGCGCGCCTGCTGAGCGACCATGCGCTCCAGGTCCGCGACCTGCTGCGTGAGGATATCCACGCGCTGCGTGAGTTCGCTCTCCCGCACGGGCGCCGGTGTCTGACTGGCCGTCGAGCGCGACGCGCCCGCCATCTCCATCGGCTCCGAGGGCGGCGCCAGCTCGAAGGTCTGCTCGTCGAGATTGAACGACAGCGGCGACGCCGTCGCGGAGGTGATTTCCCCGTGGTAGTGGCGGCGGATGGCGCGCTCGATGGACGACGCGGCGGCCACCACCACCTGGATGCGCTGGCCCGTGTGGAAGGCCAGCTCCTGGAGGGACTCCACGTTCGTCGGGTCCGAGGTGGCCACTGTCAGCAGCTTGTTGGCGGGGTCTGCCGCGGTCGGGAAGACGGTGTAGCGCTCGGCGATATCCGCGCGCAGCGCCTGGAGGGCCACGGACGAGGGCGCCAGGCCATCCAGCTCCACCGTTGGAATGGAGAGCTGGCGCGAGAGCGCGTGGACCATGGAGCTCTCGTCCACGAAGCGCATCTGCACCAGCGTCAGGCCCAGCCGTCCGCCCCACTTGCGCTGCTCGGCGAGCGCGGAGCGCAGCTGGGTCTCCGTCAGGAGGCCGGCGTCCATGAGGATTTCCCCGAGCCGGCGCTTGCGGCCAGGGGGCGAAGGCGGGGGTGCCACGGAAGAAGGATTCACCCCCCCAGCATACCAGTGGCCGGGGACGTCCGGCCCCCGAGGAGCCTGCCGAGGGGTGGGGAAGGGG
>NZ_VIFM01000439.1 GCF_006636215.1 Myxococcus llanfairpwllgwyngyllgogerychwyrndrobwllllantysiliogogogochensis
GAGGGGGGCGGGAGGGGTGGCGGGCTCGCTCATGGGGACAAGGATTGAAGCACGCCGGATACCCGCCGCCCAGGAAGGAGCCTGCGCCTCTCTCGGCGGATGTCATGACCGCTGTCGGGATTGTTCGTAGCGCCAGTCCCGGGGAGTCCTGCCATAGGCCTTCTTGAAGGCGCGGCCGAAGTGCGTGAGGTCCATGAAGCCCCAGCTGAAGGCGATGTCCGCGATGCTCCGCGCGTCCATCTCCGGGTCCTCGAGCGCCTTGCGGCAGCGAGCCAGGCGACGCGAGAGGACCCAGCGCATGAAGCTCTCACCGCTCTCCGCGAACAGCCCATGCAGGTAGCGCGTGGACATGCGGAAACGGGCGGCGACCGTCGCCGGGCTCAGCGATGGCTCCGCGAGGTGATGCTCGACATAGACACGCAGGGCGTGCCTCCGGGCCTCTCGCACGCTCGCGGCGTTTGTCTGGATATCGCGGCCCTGGGTGTTGAAGGCCAGCGCGAGGAGCTCCAGCAGGTTGTCCGAGACAGAGCCCGCGACGGGCTCGGCGACCTGCGTCTCCGCGAAGGCGCGCAGGTAGGCGGACACCAGGGCACCGACGCCCTCCCGGGTGTGGAGCACACTCCCGACCATCTCATCTGGGTGTGAGAGCCGTGGCCGCAGCGTGGCATAAGGCGCCACGATGACGATGCGGCGGTATTCCGCGTCGAACGAAAGCTCTCCTGGCCGAGTCCCGTCGAAGAGCTCCACGTCTCCTGGGTGGGAAATCCGCTCCTCATGCCCCTGGCGCAGTCGGCAGACCCCCGACACCTGCATGCAGAGGAAGTAGCACTCCCGGGGGGCGCGGGAGATCTCCGTCTCCCCTCGATGAACACTCTGGGCCGAGGAATGGAGAGAGGTCACCCCCAACGGCCCTGCTTCGTGGTGGTCGAGCCGCCCGAAGAAGGGACTGGACGTCTTCCGCTCCGTCCGCAGTCCCAGGAGCACCTTGCTCGCCATTTCCTGCCAGTACTCGTGTCGCTCCCGCTCGGAGACCGCGTCCGTGGAGAAGACTGTGCGCATGGGCCACCCCAGGTAAAGAGGCACACATTATCCGCCCGGTCCGACGCCCCCCTGCACACCCGGCCGAATTCCTGTGCGCTGGTGGCCGAGCCCCCTCCCCGCTCCTCCTCTATACATCCACCACACCGACGCCAGTTTCGCTCGGTTCTTCCCAAGGAGAGTGTTTGTGAAAGCGTTCCTCGCGGTGTTTGTGCTTTCCATGTCCGTCGCGTCCCCTGCCCTGGCCCAGCAGGACGGTCCGTTCGCCAGCACCGCCGCCCTGGCGAGCTATTGGTCGACGCAGAGCACCGGTGGCTCCCTGACCCAGATCTACGTCAATGGCACGCTGGCCTATCAGCGCTCCGGGTTCGGTCCGGCGTTCGTCAAGGAGTACTTCAACTGCGCCGATGGCTCCGGAATCAAGGCCTTCTGCAACAACATCTTCGACGGCTACCTGCGCACGAGTGACGCGATGGGGACGTTCAGCAGCGGGCTCACCGTCTACCTCGACGGCACGCTGATTCGCTCGGGAGACCCCTACTACAGCGCCCATCTCAAGACCTGCCTGGGCGACATGAGCTACTACGGCAGGGTGAAGTACTACATCGTCGAGAGCGTGAACGACGGCTTCGGCCCGCCCTATCCGGGCAACGACTGCTTCTGACCCACCGTCTCGATTCACGCTCCCGCACGACACAGCGCTTCAATCCTCGTCACCACCGCCGCCCGTTACCACGGGCGCGCGGCCCGACAGGCGGACACGCCGAAGTGCTCCCGCGCGCCCGCCTCGATGCCGTAGACGCCATTCCCCCTGGTGTAGCCCCCGTTTAGAATGTCGCGCATGCGCGGACACGGAAGATGGACAGGCACATCAGTGATTGCGGTGACGATGTGGCTCGCTTGCAGCGTGGCGATGAGCGGCTGCGGCAAAGGCAAGGAACGCGCGGCGCTCGCCACGAAGTTGGAGCAGCGCATCCAGGCCGCCTCGGCGACGGGGGGCGATGTCCTCCTGACGGAGGTGACGGACTTCGACTGGGACACCTTCCACATCTTTACGCCCTACGTGGGCGCGGAAGAGGTCCGGAAGTGGCTCGGCATTGATTGGTCCGGCGCCAGGGACGTCCCTGAAATGGAGTGCCTGCTCGTCTTCGTGAAGGGAGGCGAGGTGGTCATGGACCTCGACTTCTCCCGGACGAAGGGCGACTTCTCATCCATCAGGAAGTCCCGCTTCACACGGGAGGAGGCGCGGTTCACCGCGCCCAAGGACGGCAAGGCCCTCACCCACGCGTCCGATTCCCCCTGAATGGGCCCGCGTTGGTTGGCCAGTGCTCGCCTCTGACCCAAAGCCCCCACCAGCCGGTTCCAGTGGGTCTTGGTCAACCCCGCTGAAATCAGGGGTCAGGCCGGCAACTCAGCCGAGGCGACTTCTTCCCTGACACAGGGGGATTTAACAAGCCTCCAAAGGGGCGCACCGGCATCAAAAAGGCCGACGTTTCGCGGCAAATCCTCCCATGTCGCCAACGCTTGACTTTCCATGGAGAGAATTGTTCTATTTTCAAGTGCTAAATCAAACCACTGAGTATCAATCCTGTATCCAGAGTTCGGAGAAGGTGTCCTGGCGTCTTGATGAGCTGTTGCCCAAAGACACCGTCCTGGATTTCAGCCGTCGGTTCCTCTCGGATGAGCTGACGGGCGCGGAGTCCATTCCCTTCCTGAACGCCGAGGAGCGGCTGCTGCTGAATCACATCCGCTCCAACAGCTATGCGCACCTGTTCCTGTTCCTGGAGGAGTACGCGGTGGCCCTGGCCTCGCAGCGCGCCGGGCTGGAGTTGCACGGGAACGCGACACACATGCGCGCGCTCCTGCGCTTCACAGAGGAAGAGCTGAAGCACCAGCAACTCTTCGCGCGCTTCACCAGCGCGTTCGCCCGGGGGTTCAAGGTCGTCCCCGCCCTGCTCGACAACCACGTCGAAGTGGCGCGGGCCATCATGGCGAAGTCGAACCTGGGGGTGCTCATCTTCAACCTGCACCTGGAGTTGATGACGCAGCAGCACTATCTGGAGACGGTCCGGGGAAACAAGACCGAGACGTTGGATCCGCTGTTCTGCAACCTGCTCAAGCACCACTGGCTCGAAGAGGCGCAGCACACCCGGCTGGACTTCCTGGAGGCGCAGAAGATCCTCGCCCGGGAGCCCGACACCCTGGACGCGGCCCTCACGGAGTACGCAGAGCTGCTCCAGGCCCTGCGGGGGACGTTGAACGCCCAGCTCGCGTTGGATCTCCAGACGCTTGAGAAGGTGGTGGGGCGCGCGTTCACCCCGGAGGAACACCAGCACCTGGCCGAGTCCCAGGAGCGTTCATATGTCTGGGGGTTCATCGGAATGGGGATGAAGGCGCCACTCTTCCTCTCACGACTGCGCGCGCTCTCCCCCATGGCCGAGCAGCGCGTCCTGGAGCTGGCGCCGACGTACTACTGTGATTGAGGTGGGCTTCGGGACCACCGCCTCACCGTGACGGTCCGGACGCTGACGGGGAGCCCATGAGCCGCACGCCGAGCCGGCGCAGAAGCCTTTCATCTCCAGCAGACACACGCCTGCCCGGCCCAGTCCAAACCGGGTGTGCGCTCCTTCCTCGGCGCCTCCACCGTCGCGCGACCACGCGATCACCATTTGCCGCCACGCCAGATTCGGCAATACTTTTCCGACCATGCTCCAACGGCCCTGGCCCCTTGAGCTCACCGCGCGGCAGCTGATCCGCGATGAGGTCCCCGTCGAGTCGCGTCTGTCCGTGGTGGGGCTCGTTCGACTCGACGAAGTCCTGGCTGGCCGCATGGCTCGCGGCATCAAGAGGGAAGTCGCCGAGTCCTGGATCGACATCCATCGCGGCTGGCTCAACGAGCGTTTCGGGTCCGAGGACCTGGTGCCCGCCTTCACTCGGTGTTCTCGGCTACGGGACCTCTCCGAGCTGCGCCTCGACTGCGACTGGCTCGGTGTCACGGGGGTCGCCGAGGTGCTTGCGTCACCGCTCCTGCATCACCTGGACGAACTCGAGCTCGCCGCCGGGCTCCACACGGTCGAGGCATACGAGCCGCTGGCTCGGCGCAAGATGACCCACTTGCGCCGCTTCGGCCTCGCGATGCCCGACGCCCAGGATGGTGACATCCCCGTGGGTGATGATCTGGCCGACCTCCTCGCTGCTGCCGGTCTCGAGCGTCTGGAGAGCCTCACGCTCCCCCGCGTCGGCATCGGCCCGGCGGGGCTGAGTCGTCTGTTCGACCTGCCCGCGTTGGCCTGGTTGGACCTCGCACGTTCCGAGATCGGCGAAGAGGGCTGCCACGCCCTGGCCCGAGCCTCGAGCCTGTCTCGCCTTCGAGGGCTCGATCTCGAGGGCTGTCTCGGCTTCGACGATGCCGGCGACTCGGCCTTGCCTGGCCCCGGCTTCTCGGCGCTCATCACGTCGCCGCGCCTGGCCGTCGCGCATCTCAGTCTGGGCGACGTCCCGGGAGCCGCCGCGGTGGTCGCCGGCTCGGCACGCATGACGACCGTCGAGCACCTCGTTCTCTGGGCAGTCGAGGATGACGAGCTCGCGTCCCTCATCGCGTCTCCCTACCTGACCGCTCTGCGCCACCTGCACCTACGGAGCTGCCATCTTTCGAGCACGACCCTCACCGGGTTTGGACGGTCTCCGCTTCTCGCCGCACTCGAGTCTCTGACCCTGAGCAACGATCTCACGGCGTCGCAGCAAGGTCTCGTCGCTCGGCGCCTGCCGCGCCTGCGCGAGCTCCGGCTGGAGGTCAACCACACGACCGCGGACAGCCTCGGCCGCGCCGACTTGCCCAACCTCACCGAGCTACACCTCGACTTCGACGCAACGGTCATGAGTCAGGATGAGGAGGTCGCGGGAACCGACCTGGATGCTGTCATCGCCGCGCTCGTGAGCGCGAAGGGCATGCCGCGTCTGACAGGGGTCGTCACGTCACCTGTTTCGCCCGAACACATGGACAGGCTCGTCGGCCGCTTCGGTACGGGATTCCGGACCAAGGGGTACTCGCTGACTGGCTCGGCCCAGGAGCGTTGAATCGCGACCCGAAGGGGTCAGCAACCACGGACTTGATTCTCTCGGGTCGTGCGTCAGGTGTGGTGGTGCAGGCTCTCCACCAGGTACGGGTCTCCCACCGGCAACATCGGCGACGTCCTCACCGCCCGAGTCACCGCCAGCGTGAACAGCGCCCCCACCCCCACCAACC
>NZ_VIFM01000043.1 GCF_006636215.1 Myxococcus llanfairpwllgwyngyllgogerychwyrndrobwllllantysiliogogogochensis
CGCTCACCGGGGGCGGCGGGGTCGTCTTCGTGGCGGGAGCCGCGGGCGTCGTCTTCGCGGGAGAGGCCGCGGGCGTCGTCTTCGCCGGGGGCGGCGGAGGCGGCATGGGCAGCGACTCGCCCACGGGCCTGGTGCCCTTGGGGGGCGGAGGCATGCTCAACGAGTCGCTCTTGGAGTCGGCCTTGGGCGGCGGCGTGGCACGCGAACGCTTGGGTGCGGGCGCCGGCGCGGGGGTGGGCTTGGAGTCACCGCCACCGCTGCCACCACCGGAGAAGGCGAAGTAGCCGCCGAGGCCCGCGGCGACCGCGCCCGTGAGCAGCCCGATGTCCGCGACCAGCGCGTACGTCTTGCCCGTGTCCTTGAAGTCCTGTGCCCGAGGGCTCGTCTGCGGCGCGCGTCGGAAGTCATCCTCCTTCGAGGACGCCTCCATGCCGAAGTAGATGCCGCCCGCCAAGAGCGCCACGCCAGTAGCCATCAGCACGTAGCCCAGCGTCTTGCGGTTGGAGCCACCGCCGCTCGCGAAGTGGGTCACCGGCTTGTTGCCGGCGAGCCGGGCCGTGTCCGCGCCCACCAGCGAGGACAAGAGCGCGTCGGAGCCCGTCGCCATGGTCTCGCCCGCGGGAACCGGTCCCAGCGCGTAGGCCAGGTTGTGTCCGTCCGCGACGTCGAGCCGCAGGCCCGTCACCTGGAGCGGGGCGGTGCCCGTGCCACCGCGAACCAGCAGGGCCAGCACCTGGGACACGCCCGCGAGCGTGCCCAACTCGCGCAGGGCCAGGTCACGCTCCGGCCCCTCCGGCTTGCGCACGATGCGCTCGGTCAGCGTCTGGAGCGCACGCATGGACGCGGCGGGAGCCAGCGTGAGCGTCGTCTCGCCCTCGCGTGCCCGGCGCTGCTCCACCTCGAAGCCCGGCGCCATCACCGTCACGTAGTGGTCCGCGGGCGTCAGCCCCTTGAGGTCCACCGGCGACACGCCGCGGAACTGGCCGTCCACGTACACCTGCGCGGGCACGGGCTCGGTGCGCACCGACAGCGTCGCGGTGGAGCCGGCCAGCGCCGCCTTGCGCTCCTTGTCCACGAAGGCCATGTCGTCCGGCGGGAAGAAGTTGGGCGAGAACTGGGCGCGGGGGTCCACCGCCAGCACCGCGCGAATCTCCAACTGCGCCGCCGTGCCCTCGCCGTTGGCCACCTGCGAGGCCGCCTTCATCACCCGGGCGCGGCTCAGGTCGCCGAAGTTGCGCGACAAGTCACTCGCCTCGAACGCGCGCGCGGCCGCCTCGAACTGCTGGAGCGCCTTCTGCGTGTCCAGCTCGTCATACGCCGTCTGGCCGTCCTTCATGGCCGACGCACCCTCGGCGGCCTTCGCCTCGCGCGCCGCCTTGCCCTGCGCGTCCAGCGCGTCCGACAACCGCACCAGGTCCAGCCGTCCGGAGCGCGCCACCGACTGCTCCGCCCAGTACGCCAGCCGCGCCGCCTCCGTTCGTGATGTCGCATCCAGCGAGATGGCCACCACCGTCACGGAGGACGGTGAGGCGGTGGGTACTGCTCGGGGAGTCAGTCGGAGGGGGAGGCTCGACTGCGCGGCGGCGGGGCCGACGGCCAGCATGCCCACCAACCACCCGCTGAGGGCCGCGTGCATCGCGCGATTGCTCGAAGGTCGCATCACTCGTTCACCTTTGTCCGCCCGCCATCAAATGGAGGTCTCGCCGAAATGCAAGGGGGAAGGTGTCTTCAACGACCCTCGGCGCGAGCCGGAGGGCGCCCCGAAACGGCGCTGAGGCCGTTGAGATACTCGAGGGCGACCTTGAGCGGATAGTCCTTGAGGGCCGCGGTGGCGTCCCACGGCGCGAGGTTCTCGGGCAGGCCGCGAGGCGCGGAAGAGGACGACTCGGAGGTAGAGGTGGACTCGGCGCGGAAGTGACGCTGGAGGTCCTTCTCGCGTGGCGTCTCACGGCCCGGCTTTCCACCTGGTTCGTCCGGCACGACGTAGTCGGGGGTGATGCCCCGCTCCTGGATGCTGCGGCCCTTGGGTGTGTAGTAGCGGGCGATGGTCAGCTTCAGGCCGGAACCATCCTCCAGCTCGATGACCGTCTGGACGCTGCCCTTGCCGAACGTCTGCGTGCCCAGGACGGTGGCGCGGCCGTGGTCCTGGAGCGCGCCGGCCACGATTTCGGACGCGGACGCGCTGCCCGCGTTGACCAGCACGACGAGGGGGTATTTCTTCTCCGTGTCGCGGTCCTTGCTGCGCTCCTCGGTGGAGTTGCGACCGTCACGTCCCCGGGTGGAGACGATGGGCAGGTTGCCCGGCAGAAAGCGGTCACTCACCGCCACCGCCTGGTCCAACAGGCCGCCCGGGTTGTTGCGCAGGTCGAGCACCACGCCGCGCAGCTCCTTGCCACCGTTGAGGCCGCGCAGCCTGTCGAGTTCCTTGCGCAGGTACAGGTCCGTGCGCTCCTGGAAGTTCTTCACCTTGACGTGGCCGAAGCCGCCGTAGAGCTCGCTCTCCACGGAGACGATGCGGATGTGGTCCCGAATGATGGCGATTTCGCGAGGCGCGCTGAAGCCGTGCCGCAGGATGCTCAAGAGCACGCGTCCCCCCGCGGGCCCTCGCATCTTCTGCATGGCCCGCCCCACGTCCATGCCCCGCGTGCTCTCGCCGTCGATGCCCACCAGCTCGTCGCCCGCCTTGATTCCCGCGCGCGCCGCCGGCGTGTCGTCGATGGGAGCCACGACGACGATGCGGTCGTTCTTGCGCGCGATTTCGATGCCCAGCCCACCCCACTCGCCCGAGGTGTCGATCTTCATCTCGCGGAAGACCTCCGGCGGCATGAAGACGGTGTGCGGGTCCAACGTGTCGAGCATGCCCTGGATGGCGCCGTAGATGAGCCGCTCCTGGTCCGGCCCCTCCACGTAGTTGTTCTCCACGTACGACAGCACGCGAGCGAAGGTCTCCAGCTGTCGGTAGGTGACGTCGTCCTTCTCCGCCCGTACCGCGCTGGAAGCGGAGGACCGCACAGCCGCGTCCTTCTTCTCTTCCGCGGCCGAGGGCCCTGACAGGAGGAGGAGCGCGGCCAGCGCCGCGCGCCATGGCTGGTGGAGACCCGTCACGTCGGTACGTCCTTTCGCGGTGAGGCTCGAAGGGCGTCCCAGTCTATACCCGGCCCTCAGAGGCTCGACGCATCCGCGAAGCGCACCAGGTGCGACACCAGCTCGTCCGGACGCTCCATCTGCGGCACGTGCCCGAAGCCCTGCACCACCCGCACCTGGGCGTGCGCCGGCAGGTGGGCGCGGAACCAGTCCAGGGAGCGTGACGGCAACAGCCGCTCACTGCCACCCCAGAGGAACAGCACCGGCATGGACAGCTTGCGCACCGCTTCTGGCTCCAGGCTGAGCCGGGTGGACATCGCCTCGGCGGTGAGGGCCTTCACGGTGGGTGTGTCATAGAAGCGGCGCAGCTCTGTCGCCAGGAGCAGCGCGGGCAGCGGGGCCTGGTGGAACAGGCGCCTCGTGAAGGCGCGGGCCTCCGCGGGCGTGCCCACCTTGAAGGAGTTGAGCAGGGCGGTGCTCTCCTCCACCGGCAGCTCCGCTCCCGCCGGAGCCACCAGCACCAGCGCGCGCACCCACTGGGGATACTCCGACGCGAGGCTCACCGCCATCGCTCCGCCCAGCGAGTTGCCGACGACGAAGGCCGGCTCCTTTACCTCCTGCTCCACGAAGGCGCGCAGCACCTCGAACTGGTTGCGCACGCAGACCTGCCCACCGCAGTACTCGGTGGAGAAGCCGTGTCCTGGCAGGTCGGGCGCGACGACTCGCGAGAAGCGCTTCGCCAGGCCGAAGAAGGTGCGGCCGAAGCCATTGGCCGAGCCGCCCAGTCCGTGCACCAGCACCACCGGCGGCCCCTTCCCCTGCCCCTTCAGCGAGTAGAAGTGCACCGACTGCCCCCCGACATCGACTGTCGAGGACTGGACACCTCGCGCCACCAGCACGCGCCGTACCGCCTTCTGCATTCCGCCCATGAGGTCCATGCGCTCGCCTGCTCCTCTCGTGGTGGGAGTCTGTTGCCTCAGGATAACAAGGCGCGAATCGTTTCGCCGCAACGCGTCATGGCACAGGGGCCAGCCAGGGCCCGGGGTCGACGGCCTGCCCGGACTTTCGGACCTCGAAGTAGAGGTACGAGCCCTTGAGCGAGCCCGTGTCTCCCACTTCGCCCACCACCTCGCCGGTGGCCACGGCGGCGCCCAGCTCCAGGGCGATGGAGGACAGGTGGGCCATGAGCGTGTGGTAGCCGTCGCCGTGGTCGACGATGAGCAGGTTGCCGTAGCCCCGCAGCGAGCCCGCATAGACGACGGTGCCATCGGCGACGGCGACCACGGGTGTCCCGGTGGCGGCGCGAATGTCGAGCCCCTTCTGCACGGTGACGGTGTTGAAGCGCGGGTTGACGACCTTGCCGAACGCCACCTCGATGATGCCGCGCGTGGGCTGTGGCAGCTTGCCGCGCAGGGCTCCGAAACCATGCGTGGCGGGGGCTTCCTTCAGCTCGCGCACCACCTGGGTCAGCTCCGCGTCCGCCTGCTCCAGCTCCTTCACCGCGCGACGGGCCAGCTCGGCCTCGCCCGCGAGCGAGCCCACCACTTCCTCGAGCGCCTCGTGCTGCGCGCGGGCCAGCCGCTCCTGCTCCTGGAGGAAGGTGACCCGCGCGGCGAGCGAGGTCTGGAGCCGCTTCAGCTCGAGCGTGGACTGCCGCTGCAGGTGGGCCACGCGCTGCACGCCGCGCAGCAGGTCCAAATCGCCCGACATGCTCGCCTCCAGCGCGCGGGCCCGCCACACCAGCGCGGCGAAGTCCTCCGCCGACAGGAGCACCTCCAGCGGCCGCCGGCGCATGACGCGGTAGAGGGTGCGCAGCCGGGGGGACAGTCGCCGCAGTTGCACGCGCAGCGCCTCGCGCAGCAGCACCTCCTCGCGCTCGGCCAGGATGACGCGCTTGCGGAACACCGCGAGGTCCCCCTCCAGGGCCCGCACGCGCCGCCGGGAGAAGGCGACCATCTCCTCCATCAGCTCCAGGCCCTCGAGCACCGTGAGCTTCTTCGACTCGACGAGCGCCAGCGTCGCGCGCTGGGCGGCGAGCTTCTCGCGCAGCGCGGACTGCTCCGCCTCCTCCAGCTTCTGCGCGTGCGCGGGGAGGCCGGCCAGCACCAGCGCCAGGGTGAGGACGAAGGAGCGGCTCATACGCGCAGGAAACGCCCCACCGCGACGAAGCTGCCGCCCAGCCCCAGGCCGCACCCCGCGCCCACCAGCTCCAGCACCAAGCGCGGCTCCACCCACGGCGCGGCGACACCCGGGCCCAGGAGGAACGCGAACAGCGAGCCCAGCGTGGGCCCCACCAGCCGACCGAAGGCCCACAACCCGAGCAACGCCACGCCCGCGCCGAGCAACCCCTGAAGCAGTCCCTCCAGCAGGAAGGGCGCCTTGACGAAGCGGTCCGTGGCGCCGACCAGCTTCTGGATTTCAATCTCCTCGCGCCGCGAATAGATGGCGAGCTGGAGCGTGGCCGCGACGATGACCACGGTGGCGCCCAGCACGACGACGAAGGCCACCAGCGCGCCGAAGCGCAGGGCCCGGGCGATGGCCGTCAGTCGCTCCACGGCCTGCTCTCCGTAGTCCACGCCGGACACCCCGGGCAGCGCACGCAGCTCCTTCGCCAGGGCCTGGAGCGCCTCGGGCGTGCGCTGCTCCGGAGGAACACGCAGCTCCAGCGCCGCGGGCAGCGGGTTCTCCGGCAGCTCCGACAGGGCCTCGCCCAAATCGCCCAGCTCGGTGCGAAGCCGCTCCAGCGCGGCATCCGGAGGCACCAGCGTCACCTGTCCCTGGCTGAGCTCCTCGACGCGGGCGCGCACGCCATGCGCCTCGTCCTGTCCCAGCTCCGGTGCCAGATACACCGTGACTTCGACTTCGCCGCCCAGCGACGCGAGCAGGTTGTCCAACACGCGCGCACTGCCCCGCGCGAGCCCCGCGGAGAACAGGGCGATGGCGATGGTGGTCACCGCGATGAAGTGCACGAAGGGCGAGTGTTTGAGCCCCACCGCCGCCGAGCGCCAGAAGTACCGCGTCTTCGCCAGCGCGCTCATACCACCATCCGTCGCGCCGCCTTGACGCCGTCCTCGTCGGAGACAATCTGCCCGCGCTCCAGGCCCACCGTGCGCTTCTGGTAGCGCGACAGCAGCGTGGCGTCGTGCGTGGCCACCACCACCGTGGTGCCTCGGATGTTCACCTGGGTGAGCAGGTCCATGATTTCGACGGTGAGCGCCGGGTCCAGGTTACCGGTGGGCTCGTCCGCCAGGAGGATGGTCGGGTCATTGACCAGCGCCCGCGCGATGACCACGCGCTGCTGCTCTCCACCGGAGAGGCGCAGGGGGAACGAGTCCGCCTTGTGCTCCAGACCCACCAGCTTCAGCATCCGCCGCACCTTGTCGCGCGCTTCCGCGCGCGGCACGCCCAGCACGTCCAGCGTGAAGGACACGTTGTCCTCCACCGTCCGGTGCGGCAGCAGCTTGAAGTCCTGGAACACGACGCCGATGTTGCGGCGCAGGTACGGCACGGCGGACTCACGGATGCGGGCGATGTTGCGGCCCCCCACCAGAATCTGCCCCTTGGTGGCTTTCTCCGCGCAGAAGATGAGCTTGAGCAGCGTCGTCTTCCCCGCGCCGGAAGGGCCCGTGAGGAACACGAACTCGCCCTTCTCCACACTGAGGTTGATGTCCGAGAGCACCGGCGGATCGCCGGGATACGCCTTGTAGACGTGGAAGAATTGAATCATGGCGCGGCGCGGGAGAGCGCCAACCTACCACGGCCGGGCGGGAGCGCCCCACGCACGCCGGGCCGCAGCCGGGGCTTTCCCCTCCCACCCCCGGCGCCACCTGTGCGACGGTGCCACGCCTTATGAGCGAGCAGGCCGTGCGGCGTGCGACAACGGGACAGTGGGTGGGACGCATCGCCGGGCCCGTGGCCGCCGCCCTCATCTACGGGATTCCCTCCGGTCTCCACACCCTGCCGGGCCTGGACCACCGCCCCGCCGCCGCGGCCGCCGTCGCCGCGTGGATGGCCCTCTGGTGGTTCACCGAGGCCGTCCCCATGGCGTGGACGGCGGTGCTCCCCGTGGCGCTCTTTCCACTGCTGGGCGTCTTCGACACGGACAACGTCGCCGTCGCGGTGGGGCGCGCCACCCTGCCCTTCCTGGACCCCTACATCTTCCTCTTCATGGGAGGCATGGCCCTGGGCGCGGGCATGGAGCAGTGGGGCCTGCACCGGAGAATCGCCCTGCTCATCATGCGCGCCGTCGGCACCGGGCCGGAGCGGCTGCTGTTCGGCATGCTCGCGGCCACCGCCGCCGTGTCGCTCTGGATTTCCAACACCGCCACGGCGGTGATGATGGTGCCCATCGGCATGGCGCTGCTCTCCCAGCTCCGCGCCGCGGAAGGACGCCCCCTGGAGCACTTCGGCGCGGCGCTCATGCTGGCCGTCGCGTACGGCTCCAACATCGGCGGCATCGGCACCAAGATTGGCAGCCCCACCAACTCCGTCTTCGCGGGCGTGGTGTCGCGCCGGCTGGGCACCGACGTGGGCTTCGTCGAGTACATGGTCGCGGCCCTCCCCTTCGTCCTCATCTTCCTGCCGCTGACGTGGGCGGTGCTGTGGAGGTGGGCCCGTCGCGACAAGATGGGACCCGGCCAGGGCGGGGACGTCATCGACCGCGAGCTGGCCCAGTTGGGCCCCCTCTCACGGGGGGAGCGCACGGTGGGCCTCGTCTTCTTCGTGGCGGCGTTGCTGTGGATTTTCGGCGACCCGCTGCGCCAGGTGCTCGCCGGCCCCGTGGCCCACGCCTTCAACGGCTTCAAGCTGGGGGGCAAGCACTACGAGGCCATGGTGGCGATGGTCGGCGCGCTGACGCTGCTCGTGCTGGGGCGTCTGTCCGTGGCTGCCCTGCGGCGCGTGCCCTGGGACACGCTGCTCCTGCTGGGCGGCGGCTTCGCGCTGGCGGCGGGCATCGAGGCCAGTGGCCTGGCCTCGTGGATGACCTCGCGGCTGTCCGGCCTGGAGTCGCTGCCAGTCCTGGTGCAGCACGGAGTCGTCGCCAGCGCCACCATCCTGCTGTCGGCCATCGCCTCCAACACGGCCACGACGAACGTCATGCTCAACGTGCTGCCCGCCTCGCGGCCCCTGCTGGCGGTGAGCACCTTCGCGGCCTCGTGCGACTTCGCCCTGCCCGCGGGCACACCGCCCAACGCCATCGTCTTCGGCAGCGGCGTGGTGCGTCTGCCGGTGATGATGCGCGTGGGAGTGCTGCTGGACCTGCTCGCCGCCGCGGTGCTCACGGTGTACGGAGCCACGTGGGTGCAGTGGGTGCTGCCCTAGTCTGGAACTGTCGACTGGCCGACACCGCGCTCCCGGGGCGAGACGCCACCGGGGAGCTAGGGGCTACTGGTCGCCTTCTCCGGCGAGGTAGCTGAGGATGACCTCGTCGAGGCTCTTCTCGGAGATGAGGTCCTCTCCGAACAGCGTCTCGACGCCAACCTCGTTGATCTTCGGCTTCTCCTTCAAGGCGCGAGCAGCGGCGACCTCGGGGGGAAGCGCGGGAGGCAGGGGCGCGACGGGAGCGACGACGACCGGCTTGGGCGCCATCGGCTGACCGGGCTGCAGCTTCGCGTGGGCCTGTTCAGCCTCCGAGGCCAGCTGACCGGGCTGATAGTGCCGGACCGTGGACTCGAAGTTGTCGTACACGTTGTTGATGAGGTTGCGCAGCATCTCCTTGTGCTGCTCCTCCATCAACTCACGGACGACCTCCGCCAGATTCTCCGCGTTGAGGATGTCCGAGTAGGACGTCTTCTTGGACGCGAGGATGTTACCGCCCACGAACAGGTGGGTGATGATGTGGGGATTGTTGACGCCCGAGTCCTCGGTCTGGACGTGGTAAACCTTCCCCTTGTGCTTGATGTTGTGGTTGAAGCCGGTGACGGCCTTCTCGAAGGTTTTCGTCATTGCCGAGTGGGCGGACCGTACCAGCCGCTTCCCCACGACACAAGGTAAGCGTCAACCCCGCATGTCGCGCCAGGGGAGCCTGGCCGCTGACCCCGCGCATTTCTTGCGGACGACGCCCGCCTGCCATGCAGCCCACCCTTCATGTGAGAACGCGACCCCGGTCCGTTGAAAAGCCGAAAGCGGCTGGGGTACGTACAGAACATGCGGTGCGGTGGTCAGCGGCGCCAACGTCCAGGACTCCACGGATGAAGAAGACGAACGAGATCAAGAACAAGGTTCGCCTCCAGGACGCCCAGGTCCTGGCCGGAGGCTACTCACCCGCCATCCGCGCCATGGAGATTGGCGCCATCGTCAGCTTCATCGCGCTGGAGCTGTTCCTGGTGTACCGGCTCTACAACAACCCGCATGGCGGCCCGTGGCTGCTCCTGGGCGCGGTGCTGTTGGGCTACCTCGCCGCGGACTTCGTCTCCGGCTTCGTCCACTGGATGGGCGACACGTGGGGCTCCACGGAGATGCCGATTCTGGGCAAGGCCCTCATTCGCCCGTTCCGCGAGCACCACGTCGACGAGAAGGCCATCACCCGCCACGACTTCGTGGAGACCAACGGCAACAACTGCCTCATCTCCCTGCCCGTGGCCGTGGCCGCGGTGTCCATGCCGCTGAGCAGCTCTGGCTGGGTGTTCTGCGCCAGCTTCCTGGGCGCGATGATCTTCTGGGTGATGGCGACCAACCAGTTCCACAAGTGGTCGCACATGGACTCGCCGCCGGCCATCATCGGCTTCCTGCAGCGCGTGCACCTCATCCTGCCGCCGGCGCACCACCGCATCCACCACACCGCGCCCTTCAACAAGTACTACTGCATCACCGTGGGCTGGCTGAACTGGCCGCTCAACCTGGTGCACTTCTTCCCCCTGGCGGAGCGCCTCGTGACGCGTGTCACCGGCCTGGTGCCGCGCGAGGACGACATCGGTGACGAGGCCGCCCGCGCGCTCGTGGAGGCCCAGGTCGCCGCCGAGGCTCCCGTCGTCCAGGCCGCCAAGGAGCTGCTCACCAAGGCCACCACGCCGGAAGAAGCCCCGCCCGCCACGGCCACCACCCGCCCGTCCGCCTGAGCCGGCCCACGGGCGATGACGCCCGTGTTCCGATGACTCGAGCGAGGTCCACGCGATGGACCGCCGAGGGGTGAGGCCCGCGTGCCGCGCGGAGCGCCTCCCCCGACGCCAGGGACTCAGAACTTCAGGTCGACCTGCTCGGCGGCATCGATGGGCCGGCCGAGGAACCTCGCCCCCACTTCCATGAAGCGCTCGGGAACGTCGGTCACGTAGTACGCGTGAGACGGGGCACGCGTCGTCGCGGGCGCCAGCAGCTCCTTGCGAGCCAGCAGCGCCGCCACCGCCAGCGCGGTGGCCTCCGCCGAGTCCACCAGCGCGACATGGGGCCCCACCACCTCCGCGATGACTCCCTTGAGCAGCGGGTAGTGCGTGCAGCCCAGGACGAGCGTGTCCACGCCTTCCCGCGCGAACTCCCCCAGATACTCACGCGCCGTCAGCAGGGGCACGTCGCCCGTGGTCCATCCCTCCTCCGCCAGCGGCACGAAGAGCGGACAGGCGCGGGCCTTCACCCGCACCCCGGGGTTCGCCGTCTCCAGGGCGCGCTGATAGGCCCCGGAGCGGATGGTGCCCGGCGTACCGATGACGCCCACTCCGCCGCCTCGCGTGCGCTCCAGGGCCGCCTGGGCTCCTGGCTGGATGACGCCCACCACCGGCACCGGCAGCGTCGCCTCCAGCGCGGGCAGGGCCGCGGCGGAGGCCGTGTTGCACGCCACCACCAGCAGCTTGATGCCGCGCTCCAGCAGGAACTCCGCGTTCTTCAGCGAGTAGCGCGTCACCACCTCGCCGGACTTGGTGCCGTAGGGCACCCGGGCCGTGTCCCCCAGATACACCGTGCTCTCGTGGGGGAGGTGCTCCATGAGTGACTTGAGGACCGTGAGCCCTCCGACACCTGAATCAAATACGCCAATGGGACTGTGGCTGCCTTGCCGCATGTCCGGTGTCCCTATCACGTTTGATGCCAACGACACGGGCTCCCCCGCAACGCGAAGAGGGCCGAGGCGCGTGGCCCCGACCCTCTTCTTCACCCCACGAGCAAGCGGGTTCGACTACGGGAACAGCGACACCAGCGCGGCGCTGCTCGCCCCCGGGAACACGTGACCGTCGACATTGATGAACACGCTGTCGTTCACCGAGAAGTACTCCGTGCCGTTGCCCGCCTTCGCGTACATCTCCACCTCGTAGCGGCCCGGGCGGAGGAACTCGTAGACCACCGGCGCGTCGTTGCAGCCGTGCCGGTCACCGACGATGCCGTACACCAGCTCCCCAGTGAAGACATCGCGGAAGTTGATGGCCACCTCGGTGATGCCCGCCTGCGAGCAGCTCAGCGCGGAGCCACCGGCGCGCAGCTCCCACTTGATGGACGCCCCGCCAATCACCCACATCGGGGCCAGCACCTGCTTCGTCTCGCCGGACTGAATCGAGAACTGCGCGCTGTAATAATACCAGGGACGGTTCTGCCCATCGACGGCCACCAACTGCAGGTCATGATTGCCGGGGTTCAGCGTGGGCGTGGTGACGCTGGCGCCCGAGCTTCCCTCCAAGCAGCTGAAGCGGACCCACGCGCCCCCATCGATGCGGGCCTCCACGTGCGTCACGCCGGCCTGCCCGCAGCCCAGCCTGCTCGACCCCTCCACGAACTCCCAGCGGATGGCGGCGCCGCTGCTCGTGGTGCGAAGGGTGGCGGTGTACGACGTCGGCTCGCCGTAGCGGGTGGAGAACCGCCCGCTGTGGGCGTACAGCGTGCGCTGCTGCGAGTCGAGGGCGACCAGCTCCAGGTCGTGCTCACCCGGGTCCAGATACGGCGTCTTCACGCTGTTGCCGCCATGGCCCGCCGTGCAGTCGAAGCGCGCCCACTGCCCACCATCCACCCGGGCATCCACGAAGGCCACACCCGCCTGGTTGCAGTTCGGGTTGCCGCTGCTGGAGTTCGCCGGAAACAGCCAGTTCACGTACGCGAAGGACGGCGGGGCGCCCAGCGGCGCGAGGTCGATGCTCACCGTCACGTCGCCATCCACGCGGAAGGTGCCGCTCGCCTCGTAGAGCACCTCGTTGGTGTAGCTGATCGCCTCCACGTTGAAGCTGTAGATGCCCGGCGCGAAGTCGTGGAGGACGATGCCGTCGAAGCCGTTGGCCTGACACGCGTATTGGCCGTCGTTGGCCAGCCGCTCGCCGGGAATCGTGATGTTGACGCCCTTGATGTCGCGGTCCTCGTCGCAGCGCAGTCCGCCGAAGGTCCAGCGGAACGTCGCGTCGCCCGGGTAGATGGGCTCGTCGTAGTCGTCTTCGCCGTGGATGATGCAGCCGGTGGAGACCGCCGCCAGGCAGAGGAGAGCGACCAGCAGTCTGGAGTTCATGGGGGGCAACCTGTCCGTGGGGTGTTGAGGTGTTCGGCCCGTTTCAGTCACCTCTGACGACCCTCTCCGGGAATTATTCATCCGTACGGCCAAGCAACTTCAAGCAGGCAACCGGCCCCCGTCCCCGTTTGTTTGACCCAGTTGTAGCGGAGTGTTACGCGCTCCACCTCATGACGCCCCACCTGCCCCTGGCGCTTGGCGCCATGAACTACGTGGAGATCATCCGCGACGCTTCCTTCATCGAGCTGGCCGTCCTGCTGCTCCTGATGGGTGTCTCCGTGGCTTCCTGGGCCCTCATCGCCATGAAGGCCACCCAGCTCGCCAAGGCCCGCGCACAGTCTCTCACCTTCCTCGACACCTTCTGGAAGGCGTCCCGGCTGGAGGCCATCTACCAGACGGCCCAGAAGCTCGACGCCTCGCCCCTGTCCAAGGTCTTCTGCGCCGGCTACGAGGAGCTGTCCAAGCTGGCCCAGGCCAAGGAAGGCGGCGCCGAGGGCGCCATGGCGGAGCGGCTGGGCGGAATCGAGAACGTGGAGCGCGCGCTGATGCGAGCCTCCACGTCGCAAATCACGGAGCTGGAGGCGCGGGTGTCGTTCCTGGGCACCGTCGGCGCGGCCTCGCCCTTCGTGGGCCTGTTCGGCACCGTCATCGGAATCCTCAGCGCCTTCAATCAAATCGCCGAGCAGGGCAATGCGACCTTGGCCACGGTGGCGGCGCCGGTGGGCAACGCGCTGTTCGCCACGGCGGCGGGCCTGTTCGCGGCGATTCCGGCCGTGGTCGCCTACAACTCGTTCGTCAGCCGCATCAAGGTGTTCGACACGGAGATGTCGAACTTCTCCGCGGACTTCCTCAACATCATCAAGCGTCACTTCTTCCGCTAGGCGGGCGCGACCATGGGAATGGGCGGAGGCAATCGCAGTGGTGGCCGCACCACGATGAGCGAGATCAACGTCACGCCCATGGTGGACGTGATGCTGGTGCTGCTCATCATCTTCATGGTGACCGCGCCCCTCATCCAGCAGGGCGTGAAGGTGAACCTGCCGGAGACCAAGGCCGCGCCCGTGGAGGCCACGGAGAAGAAGGTGGTCCTCTCCATCGACGCGGGCAAGAAGGTCTACATCGGCGACGCCGAGGTGCCCCTGGAGGAGCTGGAGGCGAAGCTCGCCGCCAACGCCAAGGTGCAGGCCGATAAAGAAGTGTTCCTCCACGCCGACCGGGACGTGCCCTACGGCACCGTCGTGGAGGTCATGGCGGCCGCGCAGCGGGCGGGCATCAACAATGTGGGGATGATCACGGACCCTTCGACAGGGGCCAAGACGTCCAACACCTCGTCGACCTCGAAGAAGCCGAAGGAGGCGAAGCGCTAGCCCATGCACTCCGCGGTGAGCCACAGCCTGCTCGTCAATCGCTCCGCGCGGGTGTCGCCGTTCGTCATCGCGTCGGTGGTGGGGCACATCGCCCTGCTGCTCGCCGCGGTGCTGTATGCGCGCTTCAACGCATCGCCCCCGGTGGACCTCACGGCGCAGCCCATCCGCGCCACGCTGGTGCGCCTGGGCAAGCCCCGCGACGCCAAGCTCCTGCCGCGCAAGGAGCAGCCGCCACCGCCGCCCAAGCAGGTGAACGCGCCCAAGCCCGCGCCTGAAGCGCCGCCTCCGCCGTCCTCCGCCGCCGTCGCGGTGCCCATCCCCGGCGTCAAGCCGGAGCCCTCCTCCGCGCCCAAGCCCACGCCCGTGAAGGGTGAGAAGGAAGGCGAGGACCGCCGCAAGCGGCTCTTCGGCGCCTTCGACAAGACGGCCAAGGCGTCGCCGGATGAAGAGCCCGAGGGCGCCGAGGATGGAGACGCGGACGGCGACTCGGCCACCGCCGAGGGCGAGCGCTACTTCGGGATGCTCCAGGCACAGGTGCGGCGCAACTACAGCGTCGCGGACACCATCCCCGAATCGGAGCGCCTGCACCTCAAGGCGCTCGTCGCGCTGCGCCTGGGCCGCTCGGGCGAGGTGCTGGACGTGAGCCTCACCAAGCCCAGTGGCAATGATTTGTTCGACGCGGCGGTCCTCAACGCCGTGCGCAAGGCCTCACCCTTCTCGCCTCCTCCCGACCACCTCCGAGACGCGCTGCAGAAGAACGGCGTCAACCTGATGTTCAACGCCCTATGAAAGCCCTGCTCCTCTCCCTCGTCCTCGTGCCGCTCGCGGCATTCGCCCAGACGCCGACCATTGAAATCTCCGGCGCCAACTTCCGCCCGCTGCCCGTGGCGGTCCCCGCGCCCATCACCCAGAACGAGGGTGCCAAGGCGCAGGCCAACACGTTCGACACGGCGTTCAACTTCGACCTCGTGGCCTCCGGCATCCTCCAGGTGCTGGACCGCAAGAGCTTCACGGCCGACCCGAAGGAGGGCATGGCCGCCGGCACCATCACCTTCAGCCGCTGGGCGGACGTGGGCGCCGAGGCGCTCGTCAAGGTGTCGCTCGCGGACGACGCGGGCACGCTGCGCGGCGAGCTGCGCCTGTTCAACGTGGGCACCGGCCGCGAGGACCTCAAGGTCGCCAAGGACGCGCCGGCCAACAACCCGTCGCTGCTGGCCCACCGGCTGGCGGACGCGCTGTACCGGCACTTCACCCGCGAGCCCAGCCCCTTCCTGTCGCGCATCACCTACGTGCGCAAGGCGGGCAACAACCGCGACGTGGTGGTGGCGGACTGGGACGGCGGCAATCCCGTGTCGCTCACCAAGGGCGGCATCAACATCCTCCCCTCGCTGAGCCAGGACGGCGCGCAGGTGGCGTACACGTCCTACCGGAAGAACCGACCGGACATCTGGGTGCAGCGTCCGGGTGGCGAAGCCCGCTCGGTGGTCTCCGCCGGGCAGATGGCCACCGGAGGCGCCTTCTCTCCGGACGGCAAGCGGCTGGCGTACTCGCTGGCCGAGGGAGAGAGCGCGCAAATCTACGTGTCCGGCGCCGACGGCAGCGGCGCGAAGGCCATCACCGACACGCCCTACGGCCTCAACACCAGCCCCGCGTGGTCGCCCGACGGCAAGCGCATCGCCTTCGTGTCCAACCGGGGTGGCAGCCCTCAAATCTACATCATGGGCGCGGATGGCTCGGGCGTGCGGCGCCTCACCTTCCAGGGCAACTACAACCAGACGCCGGACTGGTCTCCGCGCGGCGACCTCATCGTCTTCACCGCGCGCGACGAGCGCAACGCGTTCGACCTGTTCACCATCCACGTCGAGTCGGGCAAGGTGACGCGCCTGACGCAGGACCAGGGCAACAACGAGGAGCCCGCCTTCTCGCCCAACGGTCGGCTGGTGCTCTTCTCCACCACCCGGGCAGGCGGCTCGCAGCTGTTCGTGATGACTGCGGACGGCAACAACCAGCTCCCCCTCCGGGCGGAGAAGGGCACGCTGTTGACGCCCGACTGGGCGCCGCTCGCGGACGCGCAGCCGTAGGACTCGTGGCGCGTTGACAGGGGGCGCGTGCTCGGGTCCAGTTCCCGCGCATGAGCGCCCCCTTCCGTTCCCACTGGGGACTGGACCCCGAGGTCCTGTTCCTCAACCACGGCTCCTTCGGAGCGTGCCCCACCGCCGTGCTCCAGAAGCAGTCGGAGCTGCGCGCGCGCATGGAGGCGGAGCCCGTCCGCTTCCTCCACCGCGAAATCGAGCCGCTGCTGGACGAGGCCCGGGCCACGCTCGCCGACTTCGTCGACGCGGATGCGGAGGACGTGTCCTTCGTCGCCAACGCCACCAGCGGCGTCACCACGGTGCTGCGCTCGCTGCGCTTCGAGCCGGGTGACGAGCTGCTCACCACGGACCACGAATACAACGCCAGTCGCAACGCGCTGGACTTCGTCGCGGCGCAGTGGGGCGCGAAGGTCGTGGTGGCGAAGCTCCCCTGGCCCGTGACTTCCGCGCAGTCCATCGTGGACGTGGTGCTCGCGCATGTGACGCCCCGCACGCGCCTGTTCCTGGTGGACCACGTCTCCAGCCAGACGGCGCTGGTGATGCCCGTGGCCCGGCTCATCTCCGAGCTGCGAGCCAAGGGAATCGAGACGCTGGTGGACGGCGCGCACGGGCCCGGCATGGTGCCCCTGTCGCTGCGCTCGCTGGGCGCGGGCTACTACACGGGCAACTGCCACAAGTGGCTGTGCGCTCCCAAGGGCGCGGCCTTCCTCCACGTGCGCCGCGACCTGCAGGAGGGCATGACGCCCCTGGCGGTGAGCCATGGGCGCAACTCGCCCCGCACGGACCGCTCCCGCTTCCGGCTCCTCTTCGACTGGACGGGGACCATGGACCCCACCGCCGCGCTCTGTGTCCCGGAAGCGCTGCGAGTGGTGGGTGGCCTGCTACCCGGAGGCTGGGCCGAGGTGATGGCGAACAACCGGAGCAAGGCCCTGGCCGCGCGCGCACTGCTGTGCGAGCGGATGAAGACCGCCCCCGCCTGCCCCGAGGACATGGTGGGCAGCATGGCGGTGGTCACCCTGCCCGCGGGCTACCCGGAGCAGCCCGAGCCGCCCCTCTACCTGGACCCGGTCCACCTTCGCCTGTTCGACGAGTACCGCATCGAGGTGCCCATCGTCGCCTGGCCCAAGCCGCCCCACCGTCACGTCCGCGTGTCCGCGCAGCTCTACAACACGCCGGAGGAGTACCGGGCGCTGGCGGACGCTTTGGAAGCGCTCCTGCGTTGAGTAGGCTTGCGCGCATGCCGCGATTCGCCACCATCGATATCGGTACCAACTCCGTGCTGTTGCTGGTCGCGGAACGCACGGCGGAGGGCCGCTTCGAGGCCGTCCGGGAGCGCGCGGAAATCACCCGGCTGGGCCGTGGCGTGGACGCCACCCGTCGGCTGTCGGCGGAGGGCATGGAGGCCACGCTTTCGGTGCTGGAGGCCTTCGCGCGCGAGGCGCGGGAGCTGGGCGCGGAGGACATCGCGGTGTCCGCCACCAGCGCGGCACGCGACGCGAGCAACGGCGCGGAGTTCCTCTCCGCCGCGAAGGAGCGCGCGGGCGTCACGGTGGAAATCATCTCCGGGCAACTGGAGGCGCAGCTGTCCTTCGCCGCGGTGTACTCGGACTTCGCGGGCGAGGCGGCGGGGCCCCTGCTGGTGCTGGACATCGGCGGAGGCTCCACGGAGTTCATCTTCGGCAACCCCGCGGGCCACGTGGAGTTTCGGCACAGTTTCGACGTGGGCGCGGTGCGGCTCACCGAGCGCTTCGTGCGCTCCGACCCGATGTCCTCGGAGGACCGGGCGCGCATCGAGTCGCACCTGCGCGACACCTTCAAGACGCTGCCCCCTCCACCTCCCGCCTCGGGGCTGGTGGGCGTCGCGGGCACGGTGACGACGCTGTACGCGGTGCGACACGCCATCGACCCGTATGACGCGGAGCGGGTGCATGGCGGCACGCTGTCCGTGGGCGAGCTGACCGCGCTGGCGGACCGGCTGTGCCAGATGCCACTGGAAGAGCGCAGAGCGCTGCCGGGCATGCAGCCCAAGCGCGCGGACGTCATCCCCGCGGGCGCCATCATCCTGTTGGAGTCGGTGAAGGCCCTGGGATTGGACGGCTGCCGCGTGAGTGACAGGGGCTTGAGGTGGGGACTGCTCGCGCACCGCTTCGGAGCCGGGGCGGCCCGGTCATGAGCACGTCTTCCGTGAGCATCTCCCCTTCCCCGACCACCGCGCCCATCGCTCCCGCGGCGAATGCCGGCTACGCGCTGCTCGTCCTCACGCTCATCAACCTGGTCAACTACCTGGACCGGTACATCGTCGCGGTGGCGTTGCCGGGCATCCAGAAGGAGTTCGGCATCAACGACACCCAGGCGGGGCTGCTGGGCACCATGTTCATCGTGGTGTTCATGCTGGCTTCCCCGGTGGGTGGCTTCCTGGGTGACAGGTATCCACGCCGGCTGCTGGTGGCGGGCGGGGTGTTGCTGTGGAGCCTCGCGACGGGGGCGAGTGGACTTGCCACGTCCTTCATCGCGTTGCTCGTCGCGCGCGCGGTGATTGGCATCGGCGAAGCGGGCTATGGCGCGGTGGCGCCGAGCATCATCTCGGACCTGTACCCGCGTGAGCAGCGCACCCGGATGCTCGCGTTCTTCTACATCGCCATTCCGGTGGGCGCGGCGGCGGGCTACGGGCTGGGTGGGTGGCTGACGCAGGCGTATTCGTGGCACGTGGCCTTCTTCGCGGGAGGCGTGCCGGGCCTGATTCTGGGGGCCCTGGCCTTCTTCATGCCGGAGCCGAAGCGCGGGGCCATGGATGGTCCGGACGCGGCGGCGAAGCTGCCCTTCATGGTGGGGCTCAAGGGGCTGGGTCGCAACGCGGCCTTCTGGGCGGTGACGGCGGGCTACACGCTGATGACGTTCTCCATCGGCGGCCTGGGCTTCTGGATGCCGACCTATCTGGTGCGCGAGCGAGGGATGGCGGCGGACAGCTCCGGCTTCATCTTCGGCGCGATTACGGCGGTGGCGGGCCTGCTGGGGACGGTGGCCGGTGGGTGGCTGGGCGACAAGATGGACCGCAAGCGTGAGGGCGGTGGACTGTGGATGTCCGGCATCGGCCTCTTGCTGGCGGCGCCGTGCATGTACCTCGCGGTCAACCTGAAGGACGTGGGACCCGCGCTCGCGGCGATGGGCGTGGCGCAGTTCCTCATCTTCCTCAACAGCGGCCCCATCAACGCCGCCATCGTCAACTGCGTGCCACCCGCGTTCCGCGCCTTCGCCATGGGGCTGAACGTGCTGTGCATCCACCTGCTGGGGGACGCGATTTCGCCCACGCTCATCGGCAACATCGCCGACGCGGCGAACCTGCGCACCGCCATCGCCGTGAATGCCCTGCCCGTGCTGCTGGGCGGAGTGGCCCTGCTCATCGGCGCACGGCTGTTCCGCGAGGCCGTGCCGAGAGAGCGCGCTACCGCTTGACGGTGGCGTCGACCTTGGGCCGGTACTCTTCCGCCAGTCGCTCCACCTCCGCGGCCAGCCGCTCTCCGTCGGAGAGCAGCAGGGCCTTGAGGCGCGCGCGGTCGCCCAGCGTGAAGAACACGTCGATGTCCCGCAGGAGCACGTCCCAGCGCTCCGCGAAGTAGAGCGTGAACAGCGCCAGGGGCGGCACGATGAGGAAGGTCGGGAGCGCCCAGAAGGTGCCCCCCCACAGTCCCGCGGCGACAGTGAGCGCGGCCCACCACACGAGCGCCACGACGAAGGCCGTGAGGAACTTCACCGTCGCCTGCACGTCGAGTTCGGCCTTGCGGCTGGCCACCCTGGGCACCTGGTAGGGCAACCAGAAGAGCACGAGTCCCAGCGCGAAGAGCGGCAGGCCGAACACCAGCGCCAGCAGGTTCTTCACGACGAAGGGGACGACGTTGCCTGTGCGGTAGACGAGCGCGAGGTCCTTGGGCCCTTCCGCGTGCACCAGCGCGAGACGACGCTGGAAGGACGCGAGATGGGTGCGCACGTCCTCGAACCGCTCGGGCTCCTGGGCGCGGAACAGTTGCACCCCACGCGCCCACAGGCGCAGCCGCTCCGCGTCCAGCGTTCCCCCCTGCTTGAAGGAGAAGAGCTGCTCGGCGAGCTGCACGAGCGGCAGGTCCGCCCACTCTTCCAGGTTGAGCGTCACGGCGCGGAGCCCCTCCGCGATGCGCTCGGTCAGGGCGCGCACGGAATCAGGTTCCGAGGCGGCATCCGCGGGGAGGAAGGTGGCCACTTCGATGGCGGGGCCCACGTCGATGAGCACCTCACTGCGGAAGACATGCTTCTCCGCGTAGGTGAGGCCCACGGGAACAATGCGCACCGGGGCACCTTCCTTCGCGGCACTCAGCGCGATGCGCGAGGCCCCCGTCTTCAGCTCCGCCAGGCCGGGCTCGGAGTGGCTCTTCCCCTCGGGAAAGATGGTGATGGCGCGGCCTTGCACGAGCGCGCCCTTGGCGGCGTCGAGCGTGCCCTCGTTGCCCCCCATCTTCGTCGGGTCATCCTGCTTGCGGTACACGGGCAGCGCATCGAGTCCCTTGAGCAGCCAGCCGAGGACGGGCATGCGGAACAGCGGCGCCTTCGCCAGGAACGTCACCTTGCGGCGCGTGAGGATGAAGACCAGGGCCGGGTCGATGAGGCCATTGGGGTGGTTGCCCACGAACAACACCGGGCCCTCCGGCTCGGCGCCGGGTGCATTCACCTTCACCCGGTAGAAGAGTCGCAGACACACCGCCACCACGGCCCGGACGCACGCGTAGAACACGTCCCGGACTGTACCTCACGGGAGGGCGCGACAGCTCACGGGTACTGGTCCACGACGAGGATGACGCCCGTGTTGTCCTGCACGACGGAGAAGCCCTTCATCGGGCTCGGGTAGGCAATCAGCCCCTCGCCGTCACGGTCCCACCGCGCATCCAACAGGATGCCGCAGAACGGCACCGACATCGCGCCGCTCTCCGGCAGGAACACCCGGTCATAGCGACCGAACACCCGGTGCTTCGTCACGTACAACCGTCCACCGATGCGCGCGCCGGGCAGCTTCTTCTCCCCGTCGTCCCGAGGCAGCGCAATCACGAAGCTGTAGTTGTACCGGGCGGGACCTGGGTGGTCCTGGATGGCATCGACGATGACGGGGACCTTGTCCCCTGGCTTCAACCCCAGCCGCTCCATCTGGACGAGCGCGCCCTTCGGACACGTCCCCTCCGGAGGCATCCACTTGGGACGCTCCGGCTTCATCGCCGCGTCCTCCGTGTGGCCGCACCCCACGCCCCACCCCACCACCACCAGCGCCGTCAGCCATGCGGACCCGCGCATCCCGCCTCCTCAGAACGTACCGATGCTGAAGTGGAACTGCGTCCGCGCCTCGTTCACTTCCTCATCCGGGTCCAGGTTGAAGCCCACGTCGAACGCCAGCGGGCCCACCGGCGTCACGTACCGCAGGCCCACGCCCGCCGCGTAGCGCAGTCGCTCAAAATCCAACCGCGTCCGGTCCAACCACAGGTTGCCCGCCTCGAGGAACAGCCCCAGGTCCAGCGACGTGAGCGCCGGCACCCGCAGCTCCGCCTTGCCCAGCGTGAAGAGCTCACCGCCCTGGCTCCCCGGCACCTGCCCCGCGAGCACCGCCTTCAGCTCTCCCGAGCACCCCGACGGGCTGATGAGTGAGCGGCAATCCCGCAGCCGCTGATGCAGCGCCTCGCGCACGTCCTCCGGCAACACCCCGTCCTCGCGGAAGCCGCGCAGGCTCGACGAGCCGCCCAGGTAGAACAACTTCGAGCCGATGGTCTGCGCGCCCGGCTCCAGCGGGACGATGGTCCCCGCGCGCGCAGACAGCGCCAGACTCGCCCTGCGCCCCAGGGGGATGTAGCCACTCAGGTTGCTCGCCAGCTTCACGCTGTTGATGGGGAACGCCGCCACGGCATTGCCCGCCACGTCCGTGGGCTTCACGCTGATGCCTCGCGTGAGCTCCGCGCTGCTGATGAGCACCAGGCCGCGCCGGGGATTCGCCGGGTCGTCCCGGAAGTCGAGGGTGATGGACGGCCGCAGCGAATGCAGCGCGAAGTCGCCGTAGGGGTAGCGCAGCCGCTCCTGGTCGGCGCGGTTGAGCAACTCCAGCACGCCGGCGCGCGAGCGCAGCCGGTTGTTCTCCACTTCGTACGACAGCGAGGCGTTGAACCAGGACGTCACCGCCCAGTCGAGCGCCGCGGCCGCCGCGAATCGCGCGGACACATACGAGGGCCGGTGCACGCGCTCGGCAATCAAATCCAGTCGCGCGCCCACTTCGAACGGTAGCAGGAAGTACAGGCGCGGCTGCGACAGCGCCAGGTTGCCACGGCCTCCCAGGCCCGCCAGCCCCTGAAGCTCCACGTCACAGCCCGCGGAGGCCGCGCCTCCCGACTGCTGACAGGCGATGCGCCGGTCCGCGGACAGCGCCTCCGCGCTCCAGCCCGCGTAGTTCACCTTCCCGCGCGCCAGCAGGCTCAACCCCAGCCCATCGAGATTGCGATACGTCGTGTCCAGGGTGATGCGAGGACCGTCGACGAGGAAGTAGCCGCCGGAGACCTGCCCATCCAGGCGCGGCCGCTCGTGCACCGTCACCACGATGTCCTTGGACGGCTCGCGGCGAGTCGGGTCCGCGAGCGAGACATCCACCTGTCGGAACAACCCCAACCGGGCCAGTCGACGCTGGCCCTCCGTCAGCGCCTCCAGCGCGAGCGGCTGCCCTTCCTCCAGGTTGAGGTTGGCCATGATGAGGTCCGGGTCCGTGCGCGTCAGCCCCTGCACCAGCACCTTGCCCACCTTCACCTGGGGCCCCGCGTCCGCGCGGAACACCACCGTCGCCGCCCGTCCGTCCTCTCCAACGGACGACTCCGTGGTGACGCGGGCGAAGAGATATCCCTGCTGCCCCAGCCCTCGCTCCAGGGACAGGCGCGCCGCCTCCACCGCCTCGAAGCTCAGGGGCAGGCCCTTGTGCACCCCCACCCCCGCCCCCGTCGAGAGCCGCGCCGTACCTTCCGGCAGCCCCTCGTAGCGGACCTCCGTCACGCGCGCCTGCGGCCCTTCCTCCACGTCGAAGTCCGCCACCGCCGTCCGCGTGCGCGCATCCACCGTCAGCCCACGGAACACCACGGACGAGGACAGGAAGCCCCGCTCGCGGTACGCCTCGTTCATCGCCTCCGTCGCCTCCAGCCACGCCTCTTCCACGTAGACCGTGGACGGGTCCGGCACGGGCTCCCTCGCCGCGGCGCGACGGCCATGGCGACCCTCCGCGTCCAGCGGGTCGTCCTGGAGTCGCAGGTCCAGCTCCGGCTGGAGCTCGCCCGCGCGAATGCGCTCCGCGAGGAACTCCCTCAGCGTCCCCGAGCCGAGCGAGGCGTTGCCATGGAAGCGGACCTCGTTGACGCGCAGGGGCTGGCCCTCATCCACGTCGAAGGCCAGCACGGCCACCTCACCGTCCGGCCGGACCACCTCGCGCGAGCGCACCTTCGCGTCGTGGAAGCCACGGTGCCGGTAGAAGGACTCCACCCGCCGCGCCAGCCGTCCCGCCACCACCTCGTCGAGCGGCTCCGCGGCGTCATGCGCCAGCACACCCTCCAGAATCTCCGCGGAGAAGCGGTGGTTGCCATGGAAGCGCAGCGAATACCGAGGCCCCGCCGACAGGGGCACCGCCACCGAGGCGGAGCTGCCCTCCACGAGCACCGAGGGCGTGCCCACCTGGGCTCTCCAGTGGCCCGACTCACGCAGCAGCGCACGCAACTGGTCCAGCCCCGACTCCAGCCGTGCCCGGTCGAACACGTCGCCCGGCGGCATCGCCAGCACTTCCAGCAGGCGCGGCAGCGGCAGCCCCGGGCTGCCCGAGAAGCTCACCTGTCGCACGCGCGTCGGCTGGCCCTCGGAGACGAGGAGCAACACCGCCACGCCGTCCGTCACCGGCTCCTGCCGCGCCGTCACCTTCACGGAGTCGTAGCCCTTGCGCTGGTACGCCTGGAGCACGGAGGACACCGCCCCCTCCAGCTCCTCGCCATCCAGGGGGCCGCCCTCCAGGAGGCCGCTGGCATCCAGCAGCTCCCCGTCCGACAGCACCGCGTTGCCTTCGAAGCGCAGCCGCGCAAGCCTCGACACGGGCGTGAGCTGGAACACCAGGCGCACCCCACCGGGCACGTCCACCACGCTCGCCACCACGTCCGCGAAGCGCCCCGTGGCCCACAGTCGCTCCACCGAGCGGCGCACGGCCGCGGGCGTCAGCAACTGGCCCTTGCGCACCGCCACCAGTCCGCTGAGCCCCTGTCCGTCCACACCGCCCGGCAGATGCAGCTCCACGGCCACCACTTCCGGCCCGGGAACGTCGACCTCGCGAAGCTGGGCTCGCGCCAGGCCCGCGCACAGGACGCAGAGCCCCAGTGCCAGCGCCATGGCGGCGCGGGCTACTCGACCTCCCAGCTCAGCTTCAGCTCGAGCCCGAGGTTGCCAAACGAGGCTTCGCTGTTCTCGTTGTCCCACTGGGCCTGCGCGGAAAGTCTGTCGTCGAAGCGGTACTCGGCACGCGCCCGCGTTCCTCGCCCACTCACCGGTTGAGTCATACCGATTTTAAGCTGCTCGCTGAGGAACTTCGACTCCAGTTGCGCGGTGGGCTCCGCTTGACGTGTGGCGTCGTTGTAGGTCGTGGAAATCTGGAGGGACAAATCCCGCAGCACCGGATTGCTGGGGAGGAACCGCTGGACCTGCCGGTCCAGGCCCGACACGTTGAAGAGGGCCTCGGCCGCCAGCCCGGCCCCGGCGGACGCCGCCGTGTCCCGGTCCGACGAGGTGAAACCCAGCGTCAGCAGGGAGACGATGTCGCCTTCCACCAGCGCCGGCTCCGAGGACAGGAGCACCTGGGGGTCCGAGGGCTTGCCGAAGGCGTGCAGTTTCACCACGTACTCGCGCACCAGCGTCTGGGCCTGGACCTCGAAGACGGGCTCCAGGCTGGTGGGGTCCTGGAACTCCAGCTGCCCCTGGCTGATGGTGAAGGGGTTGTTGCGGAAGAACGCCTGGCTGCCCTCCGCCAGCTCCACCCGGCCCAGGAGGCCCGGCCGCAGGTCCGTGCCCGTCAGCCGCACGTCCCCCAGCATCCGCGCCTTGGCCAGGTTGTTGTCCACGAGCACGTCGCCGAAGTGGACGTTCACGTCCCAGATGACCCAGGGCTTCTGCTGCTCACCCGCGATGACGTTCGCCGCCGACGCCACGTTGGCGCGCTTCTGCATGGACTTGAGCAGCGACTCCACGTCCAGCGCCTTCTGGTAGCGCATCTTGACGATGTCCATGCCGCCCGTGACGGTGAAGCCTCGGGGCGGCCCCACCACCTGGAGCAGCCCGGAGAACGTCGCCGGCAGGTCTTCCGTGAGGCGGTAGGGAACCTCGTCCAACTGCACCGTGAGGCCCAGCCGCTGGGGCATGAAGCGCGCGAGCCGCACGTCGCCGCGCGCGGAGATGCGCCCCTCGTTGAGCTGCCCCTGCAGGTGCTCCAGCAGCAGCCGCTGACCCGTCATCTCCACGCGCCCGGACATGCCTCGGATGTTGACGGGCAGGTCCCGCATGGCGAGGCGCAGGTCCAGCAGCTCCGCGCTGCCCACCACGGACGGCGCCTCCAGCGTGCCCGTGGCCTCCGCGTCCACGGTGACGCGGCCCGTGGAGCGCTCCACCATCGCTGGCAGCAGCGACTCCAGGAGGCGCAGGTCTCCGCCGCCGCGCAGGGTGAAGCCGATTCCCCCGCGCGTGGTCATCCAGCCGCCCAGGTTCAGGTCGACGTACGGCCCGAGGAAGCGGAAGGGCTGCGCCTCAAACCGCCCCTTCTCGTACGCGAGGCTGATGGGCGCCGTGTTCTCGCCCCGCACGTCGTCGCGGGACAGCACGAGCTTGTCCACCGTCGCCCGCACGTGCGCCGCCTCGGGCTCCATCAGCGGCCCCTTCGCCGTGAGCGCGCCGGACACCGCGCCGGACACGCCCGCCCACAGCGGCTCCGAGGGAAGCAGCGGACGGATTTCCGGCAGCGACAGCGTCAGCGACGCGTCATAGGGCCACGAGTCCTGGACCTTGAGCTTCACGCGGCCGTTGGCGTCCTGGAAGGGGCGGCCCCAGACCTCCAGGTCCTTGCCCACCAGTCGCCCGGTGAGGTCCATCGCGCCCAGGCCGCGCTCGGCGAACGTCACACGCGGGGCGCGCAGCGTGACGTCGACCACGGGCACGTCGGAGGTTCCGGACACGACGCCGTCCATCACCATCGTCCCCTGGATGCCCATGCGTCGCGCGAGCTCCGGCTCCACCGTCTCCGCCAGCGACAGGCCATCTCCACCGAAGCGGTAATCCAGCCCTCCCGCGAACAGCAGCGTGCCCTCCGCCCACGTGCGCCCCAGCGGACCGCGCAGCTCCGTGCGCTCGAGCACCATCGCCTTGCCGTCCACGAAGCGCAGTCGCGCCGAGCCATCCCCCAGCCTGCGTCCGTAGTACGTGGTGTCCTTCACGTCGAAGGCCACCAGTCCCTCCAGCCGCTCGATGGGACTGTCGATTTCCACGCGGCCCGAAGCCGTGCCACCCAGCGTGCCCTGCATCACCGCCAGCGACGGCGTCAGGCCCGCCACCACGTCCACCAGGTCCTCGGTGCGTCCCTGCGGGACATTCACCTCGAGCCGCAGGTTGAGCAACCGTCCGAAGCCCACGCCGGCCTTGCCGTAGTACTGCGTGCGCCCTTTCTGTCCGGTGAACGAAGGGAAGGCCAACACCCCGTCGGAGTAGTTCAGCTTCCCCTGCAGCACGCCCAGCGAGAAGCTCCAGAAGACGAAGTCGCGGAACGACAGCCCGGACTCCACCTTCACCTGCGACACCGGCCCCGTCACTGAATACGTGGCGTTGCCCCGTCCCGCCCACTTCAGGCCCGCGATGTGGCCAAAGTCCGCCAGGTCCAGCTCACCCTGTCCGTGGATGTCGAGCCCCAGCCCGCCGCCGATGAGCAGCCCCACGTCGCCCTGGACGCGTGAGCGCCCCACCTCCGCGGAGACGTGATTGAACGACACCCGGTCCGCCTGGAGCTTCACCTGCGCCTGCGCGCGCCCCTTGTCGAACTCCAGGATGGTGATTCCATCGGTCGATGGCGCGTCATAGGCCCGCGTGGCCAGCTTGAAACGGCTGGTGCGCAAATCCAGCGGTCCCGACAGCGAGAAGCGCGGCAGCAGGTTGCCCGTGAGCTGCGCGTCGAGCGAAGCCGCGAAGTCCACCCACGCGCCCTTCACCCCCGCCTTGTCGAGGATGCGCGCCAATGAGGCATCCTCCGTCTTGAGGCTCACCTCCAGGGGGAACAGCGGCGTCAGCCCCAGCTTGCCCGTGGCGCGCACCCGGCCCGACCCCACGGGCACCACCACCTCCTCCACCCGAAGCTCATCGCCCGAGTACGACAGGCGCGCGGAGATGTTGGCCGGCCCAAACCTGTCGTACCCCAGCCCGTTGCCCGACAGCTCCAGCGACACCGCGGGCGACTCCGGCTTGCCGGCGATGGACACGCGACTCCACAGGTGCCCCGTCGCGGGCTTTGGCAGGAGCTTCGCCTGCGACAGCGTGCGCAGCGGGAGGAAGACCTGCGCGTCCAGCGCCAGGTGGGGCTGGCACAGCGAGTCCACGCGTCCCGACACCGTGGTGATGATGTCATCCAGGGACACCTCGGCGCGCTCCAGCTCCAGCAGCGCCTCGTCGGGGTCCAAGGCGCCAGCGAAGGCCAGCCGCTGCAGCGCCAGCTCCGCGCCATCCGCGCCCAACCGCACGAGGCCGCGACGCGCCTCCGCATCCAGTTCGATGACGCCCCAGCGCTCCGTCCAGCGCACGTCCAGGTCCGCCACCTCCACGCGCCGGCCCTCGGGCAGCGCCAGTCGCAGCTCCGCTCCGCTGATGTCCAGGTGGGACACCCGCACCCGCTCGAGTGGATCCAGGAAGCAGCCCTCCGACTTCTTCGCCGGGTCCGCCGAGGGCTGGGACAAATCCAGCGTCACGCGCGGCCGCTGGGCCCGAACCAGCGCGAGCGTCAGCCGTCCGGAGAAGGGGCGCAGGAACCCGAACTGCACTTCAGCGGTGTCCGCCGCCACCAGCGGCGTGTCCTCGCCCGGGAGGAAGAGCGAGAAGCCGTGCACCACCACGCGCGAGCCGAGCGGATCCAACTCACACCGGCCGATGCCCACGTCCAGCCCGAGCACGTCCGGCAGGTGCCGCCGCGCGACGGTGCAGGCCACCTCCCACGTCTCGGGCATGCGCAACGCGAGCACACTCCCCGATAGAACGAGGAGCACGAGCAGCAGCGCTCGAAGCGCACCGTTGCGGCTCTGTGTCGCCAAAGCCCCTAGAGCTTACCCAGCCCTTCGAGGTAACGGTCTATCTCCGCCAGATCGAGCTTGTTGTTCGACGCTCGGGGCAGATGGGTCGCCGGGGCGCTCGCCCGCTCGCCTGCTCCGGGAGCGGCCGCATTGATGCCCTGGAGTCCCAGGTTCTTTCCAATGCGATGCACCAGCTCGGCGGAGACCGTCTCGGCGCGGGCGAGGAAGGCCTCGAAGAGCGCGTTGTCGCACAGCGTGTTGATGACACGCGGCGAGCCCGACGAGTGCTCATGCACCGCCAGCAGGGCCTCCGGAGAGAACGGCATGCGCGGGCAGCCGGCGAGCCGGAGGCGGTGCTTGATGTAGGCCTCGGTGGACTCGGCGGTGAAGGGCTCGAGCTTGTAGCGCATGGCCACGCGCTGGGCGAGCGGCGGGTCCAGCTTCAGGTTCTTCTCAATCTCGGGCAGGCCGAAGAACACGAAGGAGATGAGCTTGCGCTCCGGCACTTCCAGGTTCAGCAGGCCGCGGAACTCCTCCATCAACTCCCGCGTCTCCAGCATCTGCGCCTCGTCGATGAGGACGACGGCCTTCTTGCCGGACTCGTAGATTTGCAGGAGCCGCTGGTAGAGCTGCGACAGGAGCGCCAGCTTCTCCTGCGCGGGGTTCTCCACGCCCAGTTGCAGGGCGATGCGCCGCAAGAGCCAGTTGGCGGTGATGCCCGAGTGGATGATGACCAGCAGCGCGGCCTCGTACTCGGACTCGGGCAGCGAATCGAGCATGCGGCGGGCCAGCGTCGTCTTCCCCGCGCCGATGTCGCCGACGAGGATGGACAGGCCCTTCATGTAGCTCACCGCATGCATCAGTCGGGTGAGCGCCTGGGAGTGCTGCGCCGAGTTGTAATAGAAGCGGCTCACCGGAGCGTTGGAGAAGGGCTCCTGGGTGAGGTCGAAGAAATCGAGGTAGGTCGTCATGGGCTCGCCGGACCTCGGGGGCAACTACACGTAACCGACCTTGCGCGCCTTGGGCGCGCCGGCCGCTGGCACCGGGGGATTCGCCACCGCCGCTGCGGGTGCGGCACCATGGGCCTTGGAGCCATTCACCGCGGCGGGTGCCGGGGTCGGCAGGGGGTCTTCTTCCGGTTGCGTACTCGCCGCGATGCGGGACACCTGCGTCCCCACGTCGCGGTACTTCGCGTCCATCACCGCCACTCGCTGGTAGTGGTACAGCGCCTTGCCTGGCTCGCCGTTCGCTTCGTAGGCCGTCGCCAGCTCGAAGCCGAGCGCCTTGGCCGCCTCACCCGTGGCGAACGGGCTCGCGAGCCCCTCTCGGAAGGTCTCCACCGCCGAGCCGCCGTCGCCGCGCAACAGGTGCAACATGCCCATCATCGTCAGGCAGTCCACCTCGCGCTTGGTGCCCGCGCAGCCCTGCCGGGCCACCTCGAACTCGTGGAGCGCGTCGTCCAGCAGGCCCATTTCCTTGTAGGCGATGCCCAGGTCGTAGTGCGTGTCCACGTCCTCGGGCTTCACCACCTTGGCCAGGCCCTTCTTGAACTCGGAGAACACCTCCTCCACCGAGTACTGGAAGTCCTCTTCCGCGGGCGCCGCGGCCGCCGTGTCGTCGCCCAGGTTGTCGATTTCGCCGGCCAGCTCCGCCGCCAGGTCGAACGCGTCGCGCTCCGCGCCCGCATCCGTCACCGGCTGCACGGAAGGCACCGAGATGGGCTCCAGCGGCTCCTCTTCGGGCGCCGCCCCACCACTGGCCTCCATCGCCTCCAGCCGCTCCATCAGCTCGGTGGCGCGCGCATGGCCCGGGAAGGCAATCGACACCGTCTCCAGGATTTCGCGGGCCTCTTCCATCAGGCCCTGGTCCAGGAAGAAGGCCGCCTCGTCGCACTCCTCGGCCGCCGGCTCCTCCTCGTCACCCTCGCTGGCGCTGTCGGCGACGAGTTCGGCGGACGCCTCCTCGGGCTCCTCCACCGACTCGAAGTCGGGCTCGGCCTGGGACTCCAACCCGAAGTCGGTCTCGTCCTGGGGCTCTGATTCGAAGTCGGACTCGGCCTGAGGCTCCGAGCCGAAGTCGGTCTCTGGGTCCTCCGTCGGCATGTCGTCCAGCGACACGACGGCGTGCGAGGCAGTGGGCTCCTCTTCCTCGAACGGATCCCCCAGCGAGGGCATGTCCGAGCCCGGCGCCTCCTCCAGCTCGTCGAGCATGGAGGCATCCAGCGGAGCGATGCCCACCCGCGTGGGCATCTCGTCCACGTCGAGCTGCGCCTCTTCCACGTACACCGGCTGCTTGCGCGTGTTCGGCGCGGCTTCCTGGAGCAGGGCCCGCGTGGGCGCGCGCACCATCGTCGGAGGCGGTTCGTCCTCGTCTCCGAGCGACAGTGCCGCCATCGACGTCGACGTGGCCTCGTCGTCCGAGTCCCCCAGCGACAGGCCCTCGTCGCTGGCGTACGACGCATCCAGGTCGGCCGACTCGACGAGCGGCTCGTCCTCCGACGACACGAGGCCGGGCTCATCCGTCAGCATCAGCCCGTCGTCGTCACTGGAGACGAGCGTCTCGTCCGCGGAGTCCGCGGCCAGGTCTTCCGGCGCGGGCGTGTCGAAGACGTCGTGCTCACCCGAGGTGATGGCCTCGCCGACGAGCGCTTCCTCACTGACGACGGTGGCGTCCCCGTCGTCGTCGATGACCTCGTCGGAGTCGTTCGAGGGCAGCGTGGCCAGCGCCAGCTCGTCGCCGGGCGGGTGCAGCAGAGCGTCCTCGGGGGGCGGCGCGACGAGGACCTCGTCGTCGCTGGAGTCCACCAGGATGGCGTCCTCGCCCACCGACTCCACCACCGTGGCCGACGGCGCCGTCGTCACCGGACCTTCCACGCGCAGCACCGACAGGAACGCCGGCACCTCCGGGTGGGAGGGGTTCTGCTGGAGGATGGTCGCCAGGTACTGCTGCGCGCGCGTCGAGTCCGCCGCGCGCGTGCACAGTCGCAGCACGTTCAGCAGCTGCTCGGACGCCTGCGCCGCGTTCCCGGACGCGACGTAGATTTGATACGCCTTCTCGTGCGCATCCAGGTTCTCCGGATCCACGGAGAAGACCTTGCGCAGGTGCTCCAGGGCTTTGTCGTGGAGCCCGTACTTCACGTAGACGTCGGTCTCCGTGAGCAGCTTGGAGAGCTGCTCTCGCGCCAGTCCGCCCTGCTGCGCGGGCGGCGCCACGGGAGCCGGAGCGGCCTGGGGCGCGGGCTGCGGCGCGGCGCGAGCGGCGGGCTGCGGCGCGGCGGCGGACTGCGGGGCCTGAGCAGGCTGCGGCGCGGCGGCGGGCTGCGGCGCGGGCGCACGGCGGGCCAGGAGATCCGGGTCCTGCGGATCCAACACTTCAATCTGCGTCCAGACGGCCTCGGCCTCCGTGGGCCGGCCGCGCTCCTGGTGGATCTTCGCCAGCTCCTTGTAGACAGACACCGTCTTGGACGTCTGCCCCAGTCCCTGGAACGCCTGGGCCAGGAGCGACAGCGTCTCCACGTCGCGGCCGTCCGCCTTGAAGCACACTTGCAGCTTCGCGAGCGCGCGCTTCTGGTCACCGCGTTGCAAGTACGAGGACGCCAGCTCCTTGGCCAGGGGCAGGTTGTCCGGCTCGAGCGTGGACAGTCGCTCGGCCACGCGGGCCCAGTCGTCGCCACGGCTGTTGCGCTTGAGGTACTCGGCGGCGCGCTTGAACTCCTGGATGGCTTCGCGCGTCATGTTCTCGCGCGCATAGAGCTCCGCGAGTTTGATCTTCGACGCCACGTTCTCCGGGTCGAGATCCACCATCTTCTTCAAGGTATCGAGCGACGACTTGGTGTCGCCCGCCTTGTCGTAGTGGTTGGCGACGATCTGGAAGTACGCCATCGCCTCCGACATCAGCCCGAGCTGCTGGTGAAGCTCCGCCAGCTTGAGGTTCACCTCCAGCAGGTTCGGATTGAGCTTGAGGACTTGCTTGTAGAGAGCGACGGCCTTGAGGAAGAACCCGTCGGAGGAGTAGCTCTCCGCGACCTTCGTGAAGAAGTGCGCCGCCTGGGCGTTGTCGTTCTTCTTGACGTACAGCTCCCCCATCTTCTGGAGGACCCGGATGTCCTTCGGGTCGACCTCCAGGACCTTCTGGTACTCCTTGATGGCTTTGTCGTAGGCGCCCTTCGCGACGAGCTTCGCGGCGGCTTCGATGATCTTGTTCTTGTCCATCGAGCGTGGGCTTCCGGAAAGCCGAAACCCCTTGGAACTTCGCGGGTTTCTATCTTCAAAAGGGGGAGAGTCGGAGGCTAACGGAATCCTCCAACGCGGGTCAAGAAACAGCCCGGCTCCCCCCGGGGCCAGCTCACCTGCTTGCATGCCCGCCCCACGGGCGGGAACGCCACGTAGGCGGACGTGTGCTACGGCGTCTCTTCGACTGCTTTTTTCAGCCGGCGAGAACCTGTCTCACTGGCCAGGAGACGCTCGACGAAACGCGTGTCGTAGTTGCCTTCCTGGAACGACTCGTCCGCCAGCGCCGCGCGGTGGAAGGGGATGTTGGTGCGGATGCCTTCCACGACGTACTCGCCCAGCGCGCGCTGCATGCGGCGGATCGCCGTCTCGCGGTCCTCCGCGTGGACGATGAGCTTGGCCAGGAGGCTGTCGTAGTACGGCAGCACCGTGTAGTTCTCGTAGGCCCCCGAGTCCACGCGCACCCCGTAGCCACCCGGGACGCTGTAGCCGGTAATCTTGCCGGGCCACGGCGCGAAGGTAATCGGGTCCTCGGCATTGACACGGCACTCGATGGAGTGTCCGCGCATCTGCACGTCTTCCTGCTTGAAGCGCAGCGGGTGGCCGTAGGCCATGCGGATCTGCTCACGGACCAGGTCGACGCCCATGACGAGCTCCGTCACGGGGTGCTCCACCTGGATGCGCGTGTTCATCTCCATGAAGTAGAACTCGCCGCGCTCGTCCAGCAGGTACTCGATGGTGCCGACGTTGTTGTAGCGCAGCTTGCGCATCGCCTGGACGGACACCTCACCCATCCGCTGCCGCAGCTCCGGCGTGAGCGCGGGTGACGGGCACTCCTCGATGAGCTTCTGATGCCGGCGCTGCACCGAGCACTCGCGCTCGTTGAGGTGGATGACGTTGCCGTGTTCGTCGGCGACAATCTGGATTTCGATGTGGCGCGGCTTCTCCACGTACCGCTCGATGTAGAGGTCGCCGTTGGCGAAGGAGGCCACCGCCTCCGCCTGCGCGGTGGAGAACGCCTGGGCCAGCGCGCTCGGCTCGCGGACGATTTTCATCCCCTTGCCACCACCACCGGCCGCGGCCTTGAGGATGACGGGGAAGCCAATCTCCCGGGCGAATGCCTCCGCCTCGCGAGGGTCCTTCACCGTGCCGGGGCTGCCGGGCAACAGGGGCATGCCCGCCTCGCGCGCCGCCTGCCGCGCACGGACCTTGTTGCCCATCATCCGCAGCATCTCCGGACGCGGACCGATGAAGCGAATCTTGCAGTTCTCACACACCTCGGCGAATTCGGCGTTCTCGGAGAGGAAGCCGTAGCCGGGGTGGATGGCGTCCGCGCGGGTGATTTCCGCGGCGGAGAGCAACTGCGGGACGTTGAGGTAGCTCTCCTTGGACGCTGGCGGGCCAATGCAGACGGCCTCATCGGCGAAGCGGACATGGAGGGCGTTGGCGTCCGCCGTGGAGTGCACCGCCACCGTGGCGATGCCCAGCTCCCGGCAGGCGCGGATGACCCGCAGGGCAATCTCCCCGCGGTTGGCAATCAGCACCTTCTTGAACACGGGGGTGTCTCCTGAAACGGCCGGCTCGGGCGCGCGCCCCGCGAAAAGCGAAGGCGCGCGCGCCGCGTCAAGCCGGCTCGATGCGGAACAGCGCTTGGCCGAACTCCACCGGGCGACCGTTCTCCACGAGGATCTCGGCCACGCGGCCGGACACCTCGGACTCGATTTCGTTCATCAACTTCATCGCTTCGATGATGCAGAGCACCTGGCCCTTCTTCACCACCGAACCCACATCGACGAAGGCGGGCTGATCCGGCGCCGGCGTCCGATAGAAGGTACCGACGAAGGGGCTGGTGACCACGTGGCCCGGCTTCTCCGGCGCCTTCTCGGCCACGGGGGCCGCGGCGGCCACGGAGTGGGCAGCGGCGACCGGGGCGGCGCGAGGCGCCGACGGAGCCGTGTACTCGACGGCCGGGCCCACCTGGACGGCCGAGGGGGCCGAGTGGTGGACGATGGTCGTCTCCGGGGCGTGGCCGCGGCGGATGAAGAGCTTCTCTTCCCCGCGCTTCCACACCAGCCTCGTCACGTCCGAGGCCTCCAGGATGTTGACGATTTCTCGCAGGGCCTCCACGTCCAGGGACGTGTTGCCCGCGTCTCGCGCGCTCGCCGGGGCGGGCGCGCTGGTGGGCGCGGACGCCCGGGTCGACTTGCGCTTGGTTGCCATTCTCGCGTCCCTCCGAGCGGAGCCTGAGCTAGCCCGCGGTGGCGACGCGGGTCAGGTACTTGCCACCGTCGCGCGTGTCGATCTTCAGGACGTCACCCTCGTTGATGAACAGGGGCACGTAGACCTCGAAGCCGGTCTCCAGCGTGGCGGGCTTCAGCGCACCAGACACCGTGTCGCCGCGCACGCCCGGGTCGCACTTGACGACCTTGAGGTCCACCGAGTTGGGCAGCGTGACGGCAATCGCCTTCCCGTTCCAGAACAGGATGGTGGCGTCGATGTTCTCCTTCAGGAAGTTCTTCGCGTCGCCGAGTGCCTTCTCGCTGATGAAGGTCTGCTCGAAGTCGCGCTTGTCCATGAAGTAGTAGTCGTCACCCTGGACATACAGGTACTGCATGTCCTTCTCTTCGATGTCCGGCTTGCCCACCTTCTCGCCGGACTTCAGCGTGGGCTGGAGGACGCGGCCCGAGAGGAGGCTGCGAATCTTGGTGCGAACGAAGGCGGAACCCTTGCCGGGCTTCACGTGCTGGAACTCGACGATGACGAACGGCTCACCGTCGATTTCGATCTTCATGTTGTTGTGAAACTCGGACGTATCAATGAATCCGGCCATGGGGACCGACTCCTTCAGACTCGAAATAGCGGAAGCTTGAAAAGTCGGGGGTGTCTAGCCCATGCCCCCTTCCATGGGAAGGGGAAACCAGTGGAGCGGCGCGTCGTCTGGATGACTGGTTTACAGCGAGCGCGGCTACAGCTCCGCGCTCACCTTGGGGGCCGTCACGCGCAGCACATAGCGCCCCTTGCCGTAGTTGCCATCCGCGCGCAGCGCCAGCACCAGGAAGTACTCCGGTGACACCAACCGCATCAGCGTCAGCACCTTGTCGCTGTTGACGCTGACCTCGCTGACCGTCCCCGTCTTGAGCGTCTCCGCGGCGTTGCGCAGCTGCGTGAGGAGGTTGGCGTACTCCACCCAGGCACCACTCAAGTCCAGCTCGCTTGCCTCCTCGCGCTGGAAGGTGTCCACGGAGATGCCGTCGAAGCCCATCACGCTGCAGGCGAGGGCTCCGTCCACCTGGTTGACCACTGACTCGAGGTGCGTGCGAAAGGACATGGGCTCTCAGTGTTCTTGGGCAGCGGCGCCGCTCAGGGCGTCACGCACTCGGGGACGGCGCCATTCTGCCCGCGCGGGTCACACGGCCCCACGCTGGGGCCATGGACATCGCCATCCTTGGGGCACTTGTATTCGGCGAAGCCCACGACCAGCGGGTAGGAAATCTCGTTCGTCTCCACGTCGCCGCCAGCGACCGTGTGTCCGCGGACCCGCAGAGTCACGAGCACATCGACAACGGCCCCTCCTCCCGCGGTCGCGGCCAGCAGCGCGTTCTGAGCGTCGCGCGTCAACAGGCCGAGCACCATGGAACCATCCGCATTGCCACGGAAGGTCCCGTAGATGGGAACCGTCGCACTGGGGATGTTGAGCTCGGGCTCCGTCTGATAGCTGAGCTCGAGTTCGGTGAGATAGACGGCGGTGGAGTCGATATCGGAGACCGGCCCCTCCCCGACGACGATGGGCGTGTCGGACAGGTTGGAGGTGACAGTGAGCCCGACGAGGTAGTCACCCGCCAGCGCAAGGTTCAACGAGCCGCTCAGCAACGCCACGTCATCAGGAACAGAGCAGTCCTCTTCGGGTGGAGCGGATTGGAGAATCTGGAGCTTCGGGAGGTTGTCGACACAAGACACCGTGCCGAACGCCAGCAGCGCGGCGAGATAGATGGGCTTCATGAGCGAACGCTCTCCTGCATGAAGAGGCGCGATGCCTTACAGGCTCTGCGCGATGGTCTGCCGGTTGAGGATGCGGGGCGTGATGAAGATGAGCAGTTCCTGACGCTCATCCCGCTCCGAGTAGTTCTTGAACAGGAGCCCCAGCACCGGAATCTTCGAGAGGAAGGGCACCGCGTTGGTCGTGGTCGCGCCACGGCGGACGTAGATGCCACCGATGACCGTGGTGTCTCCATCCTTCACCAGCACCTGAGTGTTGGCTTCCTTGCGCTGGATGGACGGCTGCCCGTTCGCTCCGGTGTTGGACTGGTCCGGCTGGTTGTTGGAGGCGTTGATGGACATCAGGATGCTGCCGTCCTGGGTGATGTGCGGCGTCACCTCCAGCGACAGGCGGGCTTCCACGAAGGTCGTGTTCACACCGCCGGCCGACGTCTGGCTGAACGGGATGGACACACCCTGGCTGATGCGCGCGGTGTTGTTGTCCAGCGTCGTCACGCGGGGCGCGGAGATGGTCTTCACCGTGCCCTCGTTCTCCGCCGCGGACAGCCGCAGGTTGAGCTGCAGCGCGCCGCCGGCCGAGCCGAAGACGAAGCCGAGCGCGCCACCGGCGTTCTCACCGACCGTCGCCGGCAGGTTCACCGCGAAGTTCGGCGCGGCGGGAAGACCCGCGGCCGTGCCCACGGAGCCGCCCGTGACGGCGACGTTGTTCGGGAAGATGAGGCCCGTGGGGTTGCCCGTGCCCTGGGAAGCGCGCGCCTGGCCGCCCCACTGCACGCCGAGCTGGCGGCTGAAGGCGGTGCTCGCCTCCACGATGCGGCTCTCGATGAGCACCTGCGGGGTCTGCGTGTCCAGGCTGCGCACCAGCGCGCGGGCCTTCTCCGTGTTGGAGCGCACGTCCTTCACGATGAGCACGTTGGTGCGAGTGTCCACCGTGACGTTGCCGCGCTCGCTCAGCACGTCCTTCACGCGCGCGGCCATGTCGGCCGCCACCGCGTAATTGACGGGGATGAGGTTGACAAGCAGGTCCTCCTGCTGCTGGAGCGACTTCTTGCGCTCCTGACGCAACCGGGCCTCCTCCTCCAACGTCTTCAGGGGAGCGATGCGGATGATGTTGCCGAACTCCTCCTTGCCCAGTTGCTTGGTGCGCAGGATGAGGTCCAGCGCCTGGTCCCAGGGAACGTTGCGCAGGCGGATGGTGACGCGGCCGGACACGTCGTCCGCGACGACCACGTTCTTCTTGGAGATCTCCGCGATGACCCGCAGGAGGTTCTGGATGTCGATGTCCTTGAACTCGAAGGAGACGCGCTTGCCACGGTAGCGGGCCTGCTGCGGCGCGCCCTCGGCGGCGTAGGCGGGCGCCTCGGCGGTGAAGCCGGCGGTGCGCTGCGCCACGGACACCTCGTCCGTCTTCACGCCCTTCACGTCCAGGCGCCAGGAGAGCGTCCCGCCGTTCTGGGTGACCTTCTCCTCGATGGCGCCGTCGGCGGCGACGACCACGCGCACCTTGCGGCCCTCACCGGGGACACTGAAGGCGCTGATCATCTTCACCGGCGTCTCCAGCGCGCTGGTGTCCAGGCTGCGCTCCAGCTTCTTCGGCAGCCGGGCGTTGTCCAGCGTCAGCACGGCGCTGCGCGGGTCGGGACGGTCCACCTTCCAGGCGGCCGTTCCGGACAGCTTCAGCACCACGCGACCACCCGCCCCACCCTCCTGGAAGGACAGGTCCTTCACCTCCACCAGGGAGGCCGTGACAGGCGCCTCCACCGGCTGGGGCGCGGGGCGCAGCGGCTCCACTTCAGCCACCGACGCGATGACCTCTTGCGGCGAGGGCTCGGGCGCGGCCTTGCGGGCCACCGCTCCACCCAGCACCACTTCCAGGCCCTTGTCGGCCCGGTCCACCCGATAGGCGGGCATCTTGCCGCGCACATCGAGCACCAGCCGGACCTTGTCCGAGTGGGCGCCGACACGCACGTCCCTGAGGGTCGCGCCATTCACGCGAGGGGCGCGGGCGGAGAGCCCAACACCGTACAGGTCCACCGCGAGCCGCGGCGGGTCCGCCAGCTCCAGCACCTCGTAGCGCGCGATGTCGCCATCCGCGCGGATGCGAAGCGTGTCGTCGGAATAGGCCAGCTGCGTGATGCGTTGAGCTGGCTGAGCCACCTCACGCTCATCCGCCTCGGCGGCGACCACGTTCTCTGGCAGCGCGGGCTTTTCAGCGGCGGGCTTCGCCGGCGCTTCAGCCACCATGACGGCGGCGGGCGCGGCGGGCTTGACCTCGGCGACCGGTGCGGGCGTCGGGGCAGCGGGAGCCGTGGCGACAGGAGCGGCGACGGGCTCCGGACGCTTGACCTCGGCGGCGGGCGTCGCGCCATCCACCGAAATCACCACGCGGTTTCCATCCGCCCGGACGTCGTACTGCGACGCCTTGTCCAGCGCCAGCAGCACCCGGCCGACGCTCGCGCGCTCGTCCGAGAACTGCGACGCCACGACACCGGCCACGGGGCCGGAGCCATCGTGGTGGCCCTTGATACCCGTCGCGTCAGCCGACGAGAGGTCCACCACCAACCGCTCCGGACCACTCAGCCGGAACACGGTGAAGGTGGGGGGCCGGGTTCCGGTCACCACCACCTGGGCGCCCGAGCCGGTACGGGACACATCCAGGTCCCGAAGCGTATTCAGTTCGGCGCCACTGCTGCTGGCGCCCGCAAGGACGACCGCAAAAGCGGTCGCCAACATCCACTTGCCCCTCGTCACAGCGCTCCTCTCGAGCATGCGTCCCCTCACCAAGTTGGAAGCGGGCTGCCGCCCGCGGGCGCGCCACAGGGGGCGCTACTCCCCGTAGTTTTTGCCCGTCATCAGATTGTAACTAGGGTCCTGCTGGTCATCGGGCTTGAGCTGCAGAGTCACCGGATTCTTGATGATCTCTCCGTTGCCCGAAAACACCTCGGTCACCGTCAACGAATCGCGAAGGATTTGCGTGACCTTGCCACCCTGGCGTCCAACCCGGGTGTTGCGGCGCACGATGTGACCTCGACCCAGCGGGTCTTCGACCATCGCCAGTGGATTGGCGTCCCCCGTGACGACCGCGACCAGCTTGAGCTGGTCCAGGTCGAACGCGCACAAAGGCTCCATGCACGTCGTGACGGGATTGGCCTGGGCCACCGGGCCCAGCTCTTCCAACGGGCTGCGGAACGGATCCCGCTTACCCACCGGGTTGTAACTGTAGACGTATGGCGCCACGGCCGCGGCCTCGACCGCGGTCGGTGCCGTCTCCACGGGCGCCGCGGCCTGCGCCGCGGGAGGTGGCGCCGCCACCGGCGGAGGGGGCGGAGGTGCCTCCTCGCAGGCAGCGAGCGTCAGCGCGAGCGCGGCAGTCGTCATGGTGGCCTTGAACATCTTCATCCTCAATCCCCTTGTCGCCCTACTTTCCGGACGGATCAAGTTTCTAGTTCTTGGTCTCGACGAACCGGAAAGTCGTCGCCAGGAAGGTGCTCTGCAGCACGACCTTCTCGTTCTTGAGGGTCGGCTGGCCGAGGTTGATGTTGTTGACGTTCACGATGCGGCGCATGTTCGCCATCTCCTGCAGGAACATGCCGATCTCATGGTAGTTGCCGCTCACCGTCATCCGGATGGGGATGCGGGCGAAGAACTCGCCGCTGCCCACGTATTCGCGGTCGGGCTGCACCAGGGAGATTTCCAGGCCGCTCTTCTTGCCGATGTCGTTGATCTGCGCGAGCAGCTCCTCGACGTCCTTCTTCTCCGGCAGCTCCGTGAGGGCCTCGGCGAGCTTCTGCTCCAGCACGTCCATCTCACGCCGCCGCTCGTTGAGGTTCTGGGCGATCTCACTCTTCTCCGCCAGCTCCAGGTCCAGCGTGCGCCGCTCGGACAGCTGGTGCTTGATGCGGGTCTCGGTGGGGTCGATGAGCAGGAAGAAGTTGGCGACGGTCATCAAGATGATGACCGCTGCCAGGCCACCGAACTTGGCGGCCGGGGACGCCTTGACGAATTGGTCCAGGTACTTGTCCATGGCGGTGGCCTCGGTCAGATGGCGTAGTTCGCGGTGAGGGTGATCTTGAAGTCAACCAGGGAGGGCACACCCGTGGGCCCCGCGGACCCCTTCGTCTGCACGGCGCTGGTCAGGTCGATGTTGGTGAAGAACGGGGTGATTTGGCCGGCGGGGAACTCCTCGATGGTGGCTTCCGCCGTCAGGAGCTCCACGCGAGACGTCTTCGTGTCCCGGCGCTGATCCACCAGGCGCCCCATGCCCTTGGGCGTCCACACCACGCCGTTGAGGCCGCGCATGAACTCGGCGACCTCATCGTGGCTGACGGCCGAGCCATCGATGGCGACCGCGCTGCTGGTCTCGACGAAGGCCTTCACCCAGACCTTCTTCGGCGTGGCGGAGGCCAGCGCGTCCATCATCCGGACCGGACCGTTGCGGCCCTTGCGCAGCGAGTCCAGCACGGCCAGCTTCTTCTCCACCTCGGTCTTGCGGGCGTTGATGTTCTTCACCTCGCCGATGACCTTCTCCAGCTCGGCGATCTTCGCGCGCGTCTGGGTGATGGACAGGGCGTTGCGCTGGAACTCACTGTCGCGGTCGTCGAACCAGAGGTAGTTGCCCACGGCGGCGCCAATGAGCGCCAGCGCGAAGAGGACCAGGATCTGCCGGCCCTTCTGCTGGGTCTGAACCTTCCGGACGGGAAGCAGGTTGATGCGAATCATCATGTGCGTCGTCTCCAGGAAGTGGACGGTCTAGGCCAGCTTGTCGCCAGGACGCCGGAGCGCCAGTCCCACTGCCACCGCGGCCATGGGCGCCACGTCCATGATGAACGCGGGGTCGAACTTGCGGTTGTCCACTTCAATCTTGCGGAACGGGTTGAGGATCTCCACCGGCACCCCGGTGCGCGCTTCAATGGTCTTGAACAGGGCCGGAATCTTCGCCGTGCCGCCGGACAGGTAGACCTTGGTGAAGTTCGAGTCCGCCGCGGTGCCCGCGTAGAAGTCCAGCGAGCGCTGGATTTCACCGGCCACCTGCTCGGCGACGCTGGAGAGCACGCGCTCGACCTCCTGGGGCACCACGGCATCCGCGTCCGCGCGGTTGCCGCCGATCTTCAGCGCTTCCGCCTCCTCGTAGGAGACGTTGAGCTGCTTCTGGATCTCCTCGGTGAACTGGTTGCCACCGATGGTGACGTCGCGGGTGAAGACCGTCACGCCGTTGGCGATGATGTTGATGTTCACCACCGAGGCGCCCGCGTTGATGAGGACCACGGTCTCCTTCTCCGGCAGGTCGTAGTTGACGGAGAACATGTTCTGCACGGCGAAGGCGTCCACATCCACGACCACCGGGGCGAGCCCCGCCTCGGAGACCACCGTGGTGTAGTCGTTGATCATGTCCTTCTTGGCGGCCACCAGCAGCACGTCCATCTGCCCGGTGGCGTCGTTGCCGCCCCCGTCGAGGATCTGCGTGTCGATGTTCACGTCCTTCACATCGAACGGGATGTACTGCTCGGCCTCCCACTGGATGCTCTCCTCGAGCTCCTCCTGGGACATGCGCGGCATCTGAATCTTCTTGATGATGACCGAGTGGCCGGACACGCCGATGGCGACGTCCTTGCCCTTCACCTTCAGCTCGGACATCAGCTCCTGCACCGCCTGGACGATGGCGGTGGAGTTCATCAGCGCGCCATCGACGATGGCCTCGGGCGGCAGCGGCTTCATGCCGAAGCTCTGCAACGCGAAGCCGACCTCGCCCCGCTTGCGCTGCTCCTTGAGCAGGATCATCTTGATGGAGGTCGATCCGATGTCCAGACCGAGTGCCAGTTTGCCCTTCGCCATGCTTGACTCCGTCGAGAGGCAGCCAGCGTAGCACTGGCCGTCAACCCCTCCTAAAAAGTGCCCGGAGCCCGCCTGCTCTCCGTTCGGCCGGGACCCCTGCGTCCAAACTGCGCCGGGCCCCCCACCACGGTCGCGGAGGCCCGATTTTCCGGCTCCGGCCGCATTCCGTCAAATACGGCCCGACGGAATCTCCCCTTCAGCTCCGTTCAGCCTCCGCGTCCGGGTCGATGCCGTACTCCTTGATCTTGTACAGCAACGCCCTGTGACTGATGTCCAGGACCTCCGCCGCCCGGGTCCGGTTCCCCTTCGTCCGTCTCAGGGCCGCCCGGATGTAGGACTCCTCCAGCTCCCGGATGGCCCGCTTGAGCGACAGGTCGCTACCGACCTGTGGCATCCCGCCGGTGTTGGTTCCCGTCGGCCCGGGTGCGGGCGCGGCCCACAGCCTTTCGGGCAGGTTGGCCGGAAGGATATGCGGGCCATCCGCCAGGAGGACTGCCCGCTCCATGGCGTTCTCCAGCTCGCGCACGTTGCCCGGCCAGGCGTAGGCGGACATCAGGGCCTCGGCCTCCGGCGACAGACCTTCCACGGGAGACTCGCGGTTGAGCTCGCGGTTGAAGCGGTGGATGAAGGCGCTCGCCAGCAGGGGCACGTCCTCGCGGCGCTCTCGCAAGGGAGGCACCCTCACGTTCACCACGTTGAGGCGGTAGTAGAGGTCCTCGCGGAACTCCCCCTTCTCCACCAGCTTGCCCAAGTCCCGCAGCGTGGCCGCCACCACGCGCACGTCCACCTTCTCCACCCGGTTCTCGCCCACCGGACGGATTTCTCCTTCTTGCAGCACCCGCAGGAGCTTCACCTGCGCGGGCAACGGCAGCTCGCCCACCTCGTCCAGGAAGAGCGTGCCGCCGTCAGCCTCGGAGAAGAGGCCGCGCTTGGCCGTGCGCGCATCGGTGAAGGCGCCCTTGGCGTGACCGAACAGCTCGCTCTCGAGCAACCCTCCCGGAATGGCGCCGCAGTTGACGGCGACGAAGGGGAGCGGGGCTCGCGGGCTGCGCGCGTGCAGCTCCCGGGCGATGAGCTCCTTGCCCGTACCGCTCTCCCCGCTGATGAGCACGGTGGTGTCCACCGGTGCCAGGCGCGCCACCTGCTTGAGCACCGCATGGAGCGACGCGCTCCCTCCGAGGATGTGCCCCTGGGGCACGGAGGGAAGACCGCCCTGCTTGAGCCGCCGGTTCTCGCGCAGCAGCCGCTCGCGCTCCTCGGCCTTGCGCAGGACGAAGACGATTTCCTCGGGCTTGAAGGGCTTCTGGACGTAGTCGTAGGCGCCGGCGGACACCGCCTCCAGGGCCTGCTCCTGCGAGCCGTAGGCACTCATCACCACCACGGTGAGCCCCGGGTGCGCGGCCTGCGCCTCGCGCAGCAGCGTGAGCCCATCCTTGCGAGGCATCCGCACGTCGGAGACGAGGACGTCGTAGTCGCGCGTGGCCAGCTCCCGCAGCGCCTCCTCCCCGTCCGCGACAGCGCGAACGTCGTAGCCCTTGTCGGTGAGCACCAACGTGAGGATGTGCCGGATGGAGGGCTCATCATCGGCGACGAGGATGGTGCGGAACAAGGACATGGGGGCCTTCTGGCATCATCCCCCAGTCCCGAGGCAGGAGATATCTTCTGGCCGGACAGCGTCCGCTCACACGGCGGGCAGGGACACGGTGAAGCGCGCGCCACCTTCAGGCAGGTTCTCCGCCCCCAGCCGACCGCCCATGACCTGCGTCAGCCGCAGCGACACCGCCAGCCCCAGCCCGGTGCCCTGTCGCCCCTTCGTGGTGAAGAAGGGCTCGAACAACCGGGGCATGACCTCGGGCGGAATGCCTGGGCCGTGGTCCCTCACCACCAGCCGGGCCTCTCCCTCTTCACGAAGGGTCACCACACTGACGCTCCCCTGCCCTCCCATGGCCTGCGCGGCGTTGAGCAGGAGGTTGATGAGGATCTGCGACAGCGGGCCGGCCTCCGCCCGGGCGAACACCCCCGGCTCCAGCGCCAGGTCCACCGACACACCCGCGAGCTCGGGCGCGGCGCGGACCAGCCGCACACACGTCTCCACCACCGAGCCGACATCCACCGGCCCTGGCGACGCCGTCTCCGGCCGCCCCAGGTCCAGCAGGCTCCGGACGATGCGGTCGATGCGCTGCACCTCGTGGTCGATGCGCTCCAGGTAGTCCTTCAGCTCCTCCGTGGGCGCCTTCATCCGCGCCAGCGACAGGTACCCGAGGATGCCCGCCAGGGGGTTTCCCACCTCGTGAGCCACGCCCGCCGCGAGCCTGCCCACCGTGGCCAGCCGCTCGGCGGAGACCAGCTCCGTCTGGGCTCGCGCCAGACGGGTGTTGGCCTCCCGCAGCGACTCCACCTGGGAGCGCGTGAGGGCCTGCTCCGAACGCAGCGCCTCCGCCAGCCGCTGCAACGCGCGCTGCATCCTCGACAGCAGCGGCCCGCCTTGCGTGGGTGTCAGGTGCGGGTCCAGTTCCAGTCGCCCCAGCTGTTCCACCATGGCCTCGGCGGAGCGCAGCGGACGGCCCACCGTCAGGTCCAACACCACGTACGACAGCAACGTGAGCGCGACCAGGTCCAGTCCCAGCGCGAGCGGCAGAAAGCCTCGCACCTGCGTCAGCACCTCCGCGTCCGGTGTCCCCGGCGACACGAGCCGACGCCCCAGCTCCAACAACCGGATGAGGACGGGCTGCAGCGACAACCAGGAGAGTCCCGTGCAGAGCGAGCTCAGCAGGAACGCCACGCTGGCGATGCGCCACTTCATCGCGCGTGCGCGCGCTTCACGGCGCGCCCCCGAGCAACATCGCGATGTCCATCGGCAGCACGCGCGCGAGCCACGGCCCCAGCAACATCACCTCCAAGCCCGCCAGCGCGAGCCACGGCCCGAAGGGAATGTTGGTGGGCCCAGGCACCCACTCCTCTTCCTCGCCCGTTTCATCGTCCATGGGCGCATCGGGAATCGGCTGGAAGAGCAGGCACCAGGGCACCAGCAACAAGCGCTTCCACAACGGAATCCCCGGCCGGGTGAACTCCCACGTCATCGTGGATTCGGGCTCGGACTCATTCGTGCCCTCGGGCCCGGCCGTCGTCGCGCCGAGGCCAGGAGACGACACGTCAGCCGGAACGACAGGCGGAAGCGTCGCGCTCTCGGTACCGGAAGGCAGGGCGGAGCCCTCGGTCGTGTGCGAGACGAGCTTCTCCTCGGAAGGGGAAGCCGCGCCTTCGGATGACTTGACGCGCGGAGCATCGGGAGGTGGCGCGACGCCCTCGGGAGGCGTCACGGGCGCGGCATCGGGAGGTGTCGACGGCCCCGCGCGCCCGGTGAGTCCGAGCATGGCCAGTCCCACCACCGCGCCTTGCAGCGATGACAAGAAGAGGATGCCCAGCAGGGCTCGCCAGGAAAGAAACGCCCCCAGGAGCGCGACGAGGAACTTGTCACCGCCGCCCAGCGCTTCCTTCCGGAAGACCTTCCAGCCCATGTACTCCATCAGGCGGAAGGCGAGGAAGCCGATGACCGCTCCCAACGTGGCATCCACCACCGCGTCCGCGCCTCGGGGCACCGCGAGCACCAGCCCCGCGGCGATGCCTGGCACCGTCAGCGAAAACGGCAGGATCCAGTGCGCCAGGTCGATGAAGGTGAGCGGTATCAGCAGCGACACGAGCACGAGCGCGGGGAACAACTCGTACGTCCACCCGAACCTCCGCAAACACGCGAGGAAGAGCAGTCCGGTGAGCACCTCCACCAGCACGTAGCGCGGGGAGATGGGCGCGTGACACGAACGACACCGAGCCCTCAGCGCAAGCCACGAGAGGACGGGGATGTTCTCGTACCAGGACAGGACATGCCCGCACTTGGGGCAGCGCGAACCCGGCCGGACGATGCTCAGTCCTTCAGGGACACGGGCGATGACGACATTGAGGAAGCTGCCGATACACAGGCCGAGGACCAGGAGGAAGGCGGTGAAGAGGGGCCCGGCCCAGCCTGGCACGAGGGAGGAGTCCGTCACGGAGTCGGGCATCCTAGCGTCGCGGCCCAGGGAGGACAGCATCGCGGATCGACGATTTGCGGCAGGAGCGGTGACAATTTTTGGCAGCTCAGGCGACAGGCGAGCGAGATCCGCCCCACCCCGCTGTGGGAATTCATCGGGTTGGGGCAACTGTTGGCCATGGCACCGTTCGTGCTATGAATCCGGGCTGTCGTTCAACCCCCCTCTGCACCTGCGGAGCACTCCCGACATGCTGAACCGTCTCCTGAAGAAGAAGGGTGGCTTCACCCTCATCGAGCTGATGATCGTGGTCGCCATCATCGGCATCCTGGCCGCCATCGCCATCCCGAACTTCATCCGCTTCCAGGCCAAGTCCAAGCAGTCCGAGGCCAAGACGAACCTGAAGGCCATCTTCACGGCCCAGAAGGCGTACTTCGGCGAGAAGGACAAGTACGTTTCGGACTTCAAGGTCGTCGGCTTTGATCCGGAGCCGGGCAACCGCTTCAGCTACTCCATCAACGGTGGTTGCAACCTGGCGCAGCCCGCGACCCCGGCGGGTCGTACCTATGCGAACGGCTGCATCGGCCAGGACGAGGCTCGCTTCTCCAAGGTTCCGACCACCCCCACCTACCCGATGACCGCCAAGATCGAAGGTGAATGCCCGAGCTGCGACTTCAGCGCCGTGGCCGTGGGCAACGTGGACAACGACCCCGCCGCGGACACGTGGGGCATCACCTCCCTCGCCACCTCGACCACCACCCTCCTGGCCCCCTGCGGCATCGACACCCCGCAGGTCGGCGGCGGTGAGCCTGGCAACGCCTACAACGACGTGAGCTGCTAATCACAGCACGCCCCGCCTTCGGGCGGGGCATCACATGGTATCAACGGGGCGCCCGAGAGACTCGGGTGCCCCGTATGCATTCCAAGGAACGATGCGCAAGCTGACTGCCCTGCTATTGGTCGCTGGCCTGTTGTCGGTGGCCCTCCTCTCTGGCCGGCCACCTCCACCGCTTCGTCTGGATGATCGCCCGTTGCTTCCCCGAGCGGGGCTCCTCAAGGCCCTGTTCAAGGCCCAGCTCGGCTTGGTGGCCGACTACTTCTGGGTGATGACGATCAACCGCGTCGGCGCGGCCAGCACCGTGTCCGAGTACCGCGACATCTACTACTACGCGGACCTCACGACAGACCTCGATCCCCGCTTCGCCAAGGTCTACACCTTCGCGGGAATCACCATCCCCATCCACCTGGGCCGCGAGCAGTACGCCAACGTCGAGGAGTCCTCGCGAATCCTCCGCAAGGGCATCGCCAACACGCCGGAAGACAAGCGAATCCACTTCCAGCTCGCCTACAACCTCATGTTCTTCGAGCGCCGCTATCGAGAAGCGGCCGCCATCGTCGAGGAGCTCGCGCGGGAGCCCGGCGCGCCAGAGTGGTACTCGGGGTTGGCGACCAGGTTGTATGCCCAGGCCGGGGAATTCGAAACCAGCCTGAGTCTCGCGCAGATGTTGCGCGACAGCGCCGAAGACGAGGAGACGCGCACGTATTACGAGCGCCGCGTGAATGAAATCCTCCAGGAGCAGCTTCTCCAGCAGCTCGACGAGGCCCTCCAGCGCCACAAGGCTCGCACCGGCCAGTTGCCCGGCTCCCTCGAGGCCCTCGTCTCATCAGGAGACCTGAGCGAGCTTCCCGGCGATCCCCTGGGCGGCAAGCTCTTCCTGGGAGACGACGGACGCGCCTATTCCACCGCGGCGAGGTTCCGCTTGGAGCTCATCCACAACGAGAAGACGTCGGACGGGAAGCGCCTCGTTCCGAAGCCCATGGACGCGAAGAATCATGAATCCCCTCAGCCCTGACGCCCCTCCCATTCAAGTCCGAGGACTCTCGAAGACCTACAAGGTAGGCTTCTGGTTCAACCGCACCGTTCGCGCCCTCCAGGGTCTGGACCTCGAAGTGGGCGCCGGGCAGATCTACGGCCTGCTCGGTCCCAACGGCGCCGGAAAGTCCACCACCATCAAGATTCTGATGAACCTGGTGCGGCCCAGCAGCGGCAACGCGTTGCTGTTCGGCCAGCCCGTGGACAAGGCCGCCACGCGGCGACTCGTGGGCTTCCTGCCAGAGAATCCCGCGCCCTACGAGTACCTCACGGGCCGTGAGTTCGTGACGCTCGCGGGGCAGCTGTGCGGCCTGAGCGGCCACGAGCTTGACGTGCGCGTGAAGGAGGTCCTGGGCTCCGTGGAGATGGGGGCCGCGGAGAAGCTCCAGATCCGGCGCTACTCCAAGGGCATGGTGCAGCGCGTGGCGCTCGCGCAGGCGCTAGTGGCCCGACCGAAGATGCTCATCCTCGACGAGCCCACCAGCGGGCTGGACCCCGTCGGACGACGGCAGATGCGCGACCTCATCCTCGCCGAGAGAGACCGGGGGACCACCGTCCTGTTCTGCAGCCACATCATCCCTGACGTGGAAGCACTCTGTGACAGGCTGGCCGTGCTCGTGGGTGGCCGCCGCGTGCGCGAGGGCAGCGTCAGGGAGCTGCTCTCCACGCAGGTGCCCACCGTGGAGATGGTGGTGGAAGGCCTGCCACTGGAGCAGGTGAAGAGCCTGGGCGTGGCCTTGGAGTCCACGCAGTCCCTGGACGGGCGGGTGCGGGTGCAGGTGCCCGATGCCCAGAGCCAGAAGATGCTGAGCCAGGTGCTGGCGGCCGGCGGACGCGTCAACAGCCTCCAGGCGGCGCAGTTCTCCCTGGAGCAGCTCTTCATGGACGCCCTCAAGGATTCCGGACGAACGACGAGTGTCGGCGGGGAGATCAACACATGAGCGCGTTCGGCGCGATGGTCTGGAATGGGTTCCGGGAGGCACGCCGAAACCGCGTCACGGTGGTGGTGGGAGCCTTCGCGGCGGTGGTGCTGCTGTCGTCGACGTTGATTACGGAGGTGACGGTCGCCACATTCGACCGGGTGCTCACCGACTTTGGACTGGGGATGATGAGCCTCATCCTCGTCTTCCTCACCATCTTCCTGTCGAGTGGGCTGCTGAGCCGCGAAATCGAGCGGCGCACCATCTTCCTCGTCGTGAGCAAGCCCGTGTCACGCACCCAGTTCTTGCTGGCGCGGCTGGCGGGCAACATGCTGACGCTCGCGGTGATGATGGGGGCGATGATGCTCATCTTCGTCAGCCAGTTGCTGATGTTCCAGGTGAGCATCCACTCCACGCAGGTCGTCGCGGCGGTGGGCCTCTGGTTCGAGTTGCTGGTCCTGACCAGCGCGGGAATCCTCTTCTCGAGCTTCACGGGCCCGGCGGTGTCGGCCATCGCCACCACTGGCATCTACTTCGCCGGCCACCTGGCCTCGGACCTCTACGACATCGCGAACCGACTGGATGACGGCTCGGTGAAGACCTTCGCGAAGGCGCTCTACTACCTGCTGCCGAACCTGGAGCGGATGAACTTCCGCCTCCATGCGACGTACGCCCTCCCAGTCGACACCTCGACCTTCTTCTCGGGCGTGGGGTACGGCCTGGGCTGGGCTGCGCTCTTCACCGCCGCCGCCATCTTCATCTTCGAGCGGCGCGACTTCCGCTGATGAGCCGGGGCCGGACCGAACGGGCCGCCCCTCGCTCACGCTGTCGTCTGAATCAGGGCGGGGAGCCCAGCGCCATCCGGGCCTGCTGCAAGCCTCGCCGAGCGGGCTCTGACTCTGGATGGAGGCGCAAGGCCTCCTCCAGTGGGGCCACGGCCTCCGCCGGGCGTCCCATCTGCAGCAGCGTACGCCCGAGTTCCAGGTGTGAATCCGCGCGACGAGGAGCCAGCCGCAGGGCCTCCTGAAAACGGGCAACAGCCTCCTCCATCCGCTTCGTCCGCCGCAACGCGAGCCCGAGGTTGTGGATGACCACCGGCTCGCCAGGACGGAGTTGGAGGATGCGCTCGAACTGGACGATGGCGAGGTCCATCCTTCCCAGGAGCGCGTAGGCCACCGCCAGGTCGCTCTGGATTTGATAGCTGCGTGGCAGCGCCCCCGCGGCAACCTTGAGTTCCTCCAAGGCCTGCTCGGGGCGACGCGCCTTGAGATAGGCCGCACCCAGATAGCCCCTGAGAATGGGCTGCCCAGGCGTCATCGCCACCGTGTCTTCCCAGAGCGAGATCTCGTCATGCCAGGTGGGCACACGAACCAGCGTCAGCACGGAGCACACCACGACGACACCACCGGACAGGAGCTTCACTGCTCGCGCATGCTCGCGCCACCGCTCCAGGAGCCCTCTCAGCCCCGTTGCGGCCAGGAGGCAGAAGCCCACGGAAGGCAGGTAGAGGAACCTCTCCGCGTAGGCCTCCACGCCTCTCAGCTGCAAGAAGAAGACGGGCAGGAGCGGGGCCAACAGCCACACGCATCCAGCGAAGGCCGGCCCCGCGTCGCGGCGCTTCCACCACAGCAGGCCGAGCAGGGCCACGAGCAACACGGCGCCCAGGGCTATCTCGGTCGGCTCGGGCGGAACACGCACGGGAATCGTCAGCACGAGCGGATGGGGCCAGAGCAACTTGCCCAGCAGCTTCCCCGCCAGGGCCAGCATGTGCAGGGGATACAGCCCCGTGCGCCCCGACCCCACGGGGACGGGAAGAGACAGGCCCACCGCGTTCAGCCGGAGAGCCGCGTACCCCAGCAGCCCCAGCCCCAGTGGGGCATATCGGAGCACCCACCCTCGAAGCCCCGGGCGGGCGGGACGCACCCCCACCGCACGGTCCGTGGCCCACAGCACCACGGGGAACACCACCGCCACTTCCTTGAACAGCAGGCCCGCGAACCACAATAGACCCGCCCCCACGGCCCATCGCCATGAGCCGGAGTTCCCCACCATGAGGCGCACCGAGAGCAGGACCATCAGGGTGGCCGCCACGTCCATGCACCCACTCACCCAGGCCACCGACTCCGTGTGCACGGGATGCACGGCGAAGAGCAGCGCGCCGGCCAGCGCGGCCCAGCTTCCTGCCTCGGAGAGGCCCTCCCCGGGACGTCGGAGACACTCACGCAGGAGCCAACCCACGAGGAGCGACGCCAGGCCGTGCAGGAGCATCAGCACCAGATGGTACGGCCAGGCCGTGGTGCCGAAGAGCGCGCGTTGCGCGAAGAACAGCACGTGGGCGAGCGGCCTGAAGTAGCTCTCCGCGGGGCTGCGATCCACCTGGGAGGCTGGCTCGTCGTCGAACGCGAACAGCGGGCGCTGGAAGGCCTCGGCCAGTGTGTCCAGCGAGCGCAACCACGGGTTCTGCACCACGAGCGGGATGTCGTCATAGACGAGCCCGTTGCGCAGTGCCCCCGCATACACCGCCAGCGCCGTGACGAAGACCAGGAGGGAGTGCGGAGAAGGACGGAGGGAGCTGCGGCGCACAGCGGCGGTTGTCATGAGGGGCCTCGGAAGCTCAGGGCCGAAAGGAAGGGGTGACGTCGGATTCAATCGCCTCGAGGGAGGAACTCGAGGCGCCCGCGCGTTCGCGCGCTCGCATGACGCGCGTCAACGTGTGCCCGTTTCCACGGTGGGCGATGGCGAGGCGGGAGGAGGTGCGCGCCCGTCGATGGGCTCCAGCCGGAAGGGGTCCGGGGCCTTGCCGGGTACCAATCGGAAGAAGCGTCGATCCGGGAACCTTGGACGCAGCTTCTCCGCGAAGCCCGGCCCATCGTGCAGGACGATGAGGTCTTCCTCGTAGCCCGGGTGCGGAGGCGGCCACTCCAGGACGAAGCTCCCCACCTTCCGGAACGCGGGCACTTGATTCCAGGCCACGGCGTACTGAGGTGCCAGCACCACCGCGCGCCCCAGCCCCGCGTCATTCAGGTACGCCTCCATCGACTCGTGGATGAGGGCCTGCTCTCGCAGGGCCAGCGCGTTGCGCATGTCGAAGATGCCCAGTCCGACCACCAGGGAACCGAGCACTCCCGCCATGACTGTCGCGGACGGCAGCTCGGCCCGGCGGGCCACATCCACCAGCCTCCGCAGCCCATGCACGGCCACCAGCGCCAGCGCCGGCGCGCATTCCGAATAGTGAATGGGACCCACCGAGTGGATGCCGTGGTTGTCGTGGAAGAGCCCCAGCCCCAGCAGCGCCAGCACCGACAGGAGCAACAGCTTCGTCAGCCGGTCCCACGACGCCCCGACTCCCACGAGGAGCACCCCCACCGGCCCGAGGAACCACACCGCGAGCATCAACGCGTTGTAGCTGGTGTTCGCGCCGAAGCGCTCCAGCATCGAGGCGTCATGCGCGGAGAGCTTCGCCGGGAAGGTGTACATGGACACGCGCGCGGGGAGCAGCGCGTCCCCCGTCACCGCATGGTTGAAGGCGAGGAAGGCCACCACCGCCGGCAACCAGCCCAGCACCAGCCCTCCCAGACACGCTCCCACGGGCAGCTCCCGGCACACCAGCCGCCAGAGCACCCAGAGGTAGAACGGCGCCAGGAAGAAGAGGGTCTCGAACGGCCGACACAGGAAGGAGACACCACTCACCAGCCCCAGCCACGTCCACCAGCGCCCGCCCTTCTCCTCCGCCTGGAGGAAGCACACCACCGCCACCGACAAGGCCGCGCGGGACAGCAGGTGCGCATGAGCGGTCATCGACAGCAGCGCGGACATCGGTGACAGCAGCACCAGCAGCGCGGCCACCCCACCCCACGCCGGGCCCAGCCGCCGGGTGGCCACCCAGGCCACCACCACCGCGGGCACCGCCGCCGCCAGCGAGAAGACGAGCGAGCCCGTCCCCGTCAGCTCCCCCAACGCCCACGCCACCTGCAGCCCGAGCCACTCGAAGCTGGAGCCCATGCCATCCCGCACGTAGAGGAAGATGGTGGGGAAGGACTCCAGCGGGTCCGTCAGCTTCACCAGGAACCTGCCGCTGGCGAGCACCTGCCCACCGAAGCGAGCCGCCTGCTCGTCATCCGTGATGGGACGGTCCAGCAGGAACACGAAGCGCCCGACTCGTGCGAGCAGGAAGGCCACCACCGCCACCAACACGGCTCCAGCGCGCCGCTCCTGCGCGCTCAGCGCCTCCAGCCGGCGCCACATCCGGACCGCTGGCGCCGACAGCCCATGCACGAGCGACAGCCCCAGCAGGACACCTCCCGGCACCAGCAACAGCGCGTGGCCCAGCCACTGGTACAGCTCTCCGGAAGAGCTGGCGCTGAAGGGCATGCGGAAGGAGACGGTCAGCCCGGGTGCGGTCTCTTTCAACCCGAAGAAGGCCGCCACCAGAAAACACCCCAGGGCGCCCTGGGCCACCGCGTTCCATCCCGTACTGCCACGAGCCGAAGTCATCGCTCTCGTGGGGTAGCACACCCCTCGCGCGCCGGGCAAAGCCGCAAGCACGGACGCGAGGACGAACAGGAGGCAGGCAGCCCCTCAGCGAGCCCGCTGGCGCCAGCCCCAGATGGCCTCGGGTGCTTCCGGCCCCAGGTGGAAGAGCACATCCAGCACCGTCACCGCGTGCTCGAAGGGTGGATGGGGCTGGGGGTACGTGGGGTACCCCGCGTAGTCCTTGTAGGTGAGCTGGATTCCCGCGGCGTCGAAGTCCTCCTGTCGAAGGTAGTCGCGAGCCGCGGGGCCCGAAACATAGTGCGTGGCGCCCGCGTGCCGCAGCAGGTCGAGGATCCGCTCCCGCTTCGCGCCGGTGAGCGTCCATTCGCGCGAGTCGCGAAAGCGCACCTGGATGCCCAGACACTCCTCGGCGATTCGGCGCACCAGGAACTGGTTCAGCTCCGACAGGTGCGTCCACGTCCGCTCCAGGTACACCTCACGCAAGAGCGGCGCATAGCGCTCGAAGTGGGGCGCGCGGCCGTACTGGTGTCGCAGCGTCTCCCAATGCTTGCGCGCCCACGTGCCCTCTTCGATTCGCACGTCGCAGATGAGCCGGTCCGTACTGGAGCCCACCGGCACCGTGAGCCACACCGGCCCCTGGGCCGTCTTCACGCGATTGCGGTTGCGCCAGTCGCGGTGCGTGTACTGCACGTCATCGTAGAAGATGAACGTGTCCACATCGTGGATGATGTCGAAGTAGCCCTTCCAGGGCAGGTAGTTGGATTGGATGATGGCGACGGAGTGCCGGGCCGCTAGCACCGAAAGTCCCTCACGGCGGAGAGCACCGTGGACTGCTCCGCTTCCGTCATCGTGCTGTAGAACGGCAGCCGCACCAGCCGGTCGCTGACGTCCTCCGTCACCGGGCAGGCGCCCACCTCTCCGCCGAACTTCCGGCCCATCTCCGAGCTGTGCAGCGGCAGGTAGTGGAACACGGCGTTGATGCCCTGCTGACGCAGCTGCTGGATGAAGCGCGTGCGGGCCTCCAGCGACGGCATCAGCAGGTAATACATGTGATAGGCCTGCTCGCAGTGCGCGGGCACGTGGGGCTGGGCCACGCCCTGGGCGGTCGCCCAGGCGGAGAGCTCCTGGTGGTACGTGTCCCAGAGCGCCCGGCGCCGCGCCTGGATGCGCTCATGCTCGCGCAGCTGCCCGTAGAGGAAGGCCGCCAGCAAGTCCGACATGACGTAGCTGGAGCCGATGTCCACCCACGTGTACTTGTCCACCATGCCGCGGAAGAAGCGGCTGCGGTTGGTGCCCTTCTCGCGGATGATTTCCGCCCGCTCGGCATGGTGCGCGTCGTTGATGAGCAGCGCCCCCCCTTCTCCACAGCTCACGTTCTTCGTCTCGTGGAAGCTGAGCGTGGAGAAGGTCCCGAAGGTGCCCAGGGCCCGTCCCCGGTAGTGGCCAAAGAGGCCATGCGCGTTGTCCTCCACCACGGCCACGCCTCGGCGCGTGGCGATGTCCATGATGGCGTCCATCTCACAGCCCACGCCCGCGTAGTGGACGGGGACGATGAGGCGCGTGCGCTCGGTGATGAGCGCCTCCAGCTTGCGCTCATCCAGGTTCAGCGTGTCGGGCCGCACGTCCGCGAAGACGGGACGCGCGCCCCGCAACGCGAAGGCGTTCGCGGTGGAGACGAAGGTGAAGGACGGGACGATGACCTCGTCCCCCGGCTGCAAATCGAGCAGCAGTCCGGCCATCTCCAGCGCGTGGGTGCAGGACGTGGTCAGCAGCGCCCGCCTCACGCCCAGCAGCTCCTCCAGCAGCGCATGGCACTTGCGCGTGAACCCCCCATCTCCCATGAGGTGGCTGTTGGCCAGCGCCTGCTCGATGTACTTCGCCTCGTCTCCGAGCATCTGCAGCCGATTGAAGGGAATGGTCATGGCGTCACGATGAAGCAGGCGGGAGGGCCTCCAGGCTACAGCACCCTCCCGGGCTCCGGGAGCCGCTCGAGCCTCGGAGGGGCTCCCCCGCCTGCCCGGAGGACACCGCGCTCGGGGTGCCCCAGGGACTCGCGGCGACCAGGCGAGCGCACTCCACCGCGCGACAGGTCCAGGGAACGCGGTAGGATTCGCGAGCGTTGGGCTCCCCCGCCCGCCCTCCTTCGCATGAGCCCATCCGTCGTCGACATCTCCGTGGTCGTCCCCTGCTTTCGTGGGGAGTCCTCGCTCCCCGAGCTGTGCGCGCGGCTGGTCCGCACGTTGGAGGCCCGCCACACCCCCTTCGAAATCATCCTGGTCGACGACAGCGCCAGGCCCGCGCTGTGGGCCGTCATCGAGAAGCTGGCGCAGGGGGATGAGCACATCGTGGGCGTGCGGCTGATGCGCAACTTCGGGCAACACAACGCCACGGTGTGCGGCTTCCGGCATGCCCGTGGGCGCTGGGTCGTGACGCTCGACGAGGACCTGCAGAACCCGCCCGAGGAGATTGGCGCGCTGCTGGCCCGCGCCGAGCAGGCCGACGCGGATGTCGTCTACGGTCTGCCCCGCGTGAGGCAGGGCCCCGGGTGGCGCTCGCTGGCCTCGCGCCTCATCATGGTCATCCCTCGCAGGGTGATGCGGGTGGCCTTCGACATCTCCGCCTTCCGGCTCATCTCCGGGCGCGTCGCCGCCGAGGTCGCCCGCAGCGAGCGGCACGACATCATCCTCGACATCTACCTGTCCTGGGTCACCGACCGCATCACCGCCGCCGAGGTGCGCCACGAGCACCCCGAGGGGCTGCGCAGCTCGTACACACTGGGCCGGTTGGTGACGGTGTTCTTCAACCTGCTCTTCAACTACGCCACCTTCCCCCTCCGGCTCGCCTCCGTCGGCGGCTTCCTCTTGTCCGTGCTGTCCGCCATCGCGGGCGGAGTGGTGGTCTTCTCGCGCATCACCGGGACCATCACCGTGCCTGGCTGGGCATCGCTGGCGGTGGCGGTGCTGTTCTCCTCGGGCGTGACGCTGCTCGGCGTGGGCATCCTCTCCGAGTACGTGGCGCGCATCTTCCTCCAAATCAATCAGAAGCCCCAGGCGGTGGTGCGGCAGGCGACGAGCACCTCCAGGCTGGCCGTCGCGGAGCCACGGGCCGAGCCCGCGCGACAGGAGACCCTCCATGGACATCGCTGAAGAGCAGCGCGCCTTCTACGGCGCGCTCCTGGACCAGTACGGAGACGACCCCCGTGCCCTGTCGCACCGGGACCAGGCCACCCAATACGAGCGCTTCCACCGGCTGGCCCGGCTCTTCGAAGGCGCGTCGGGCCCCTTCTCCGTGCACGAGGTGGGGTGCGGCATGGGGCACTTCGGCGAGTTCCTCCAGCACCATCACCCGGAGGCCCGCTACTCCGGCAGCGACGTCCATCCCTCGTTCACGGAGTCGTGCGCGCGCAAGTTTCCTCAGGGCACCTTCCATACGCGCGACATCGTCGCGAGCCTTCCGCCCGAACGGTACGACTACCTGACGCTGTCGGGGACCTTCAACGTCCGGCTCTCGGCCACGCCCGAGGCCTGGCGCGGCTTCGTCGAGGGAATGCTGGCCGCCATGTACGCGCTGTGCACGAAGGGCTTCTCGGTGAACTTCCTCACCACGTTCCACGACCCCGAGTACACGCGCGAGGAGCTGTACTACCAACCGCCGGGCGCGCTGCTGGACTTCGTGGTGGGCAAGCTGAGTCGGTTCTGGGAGCTGGATGCCGCGGGGCCCCTCTACGAATACACGTTGCGCGTGTACCGCCCCGAGCACGTCCACGCGCGACACGCGGACCCCGCCTTCGCCCGCTACTTCCGCTCCGCCCCGCGCCCCGTCTCGCCATGAGCATCTCCGCCTCCAGCGCCCCCTCGCCC
>NZ_VIFM01000440.1 GCF_006636215.1 Myxococcus llanfairpwllgwyngyllgogerychwyrndrobwllllantysiliogogogochensis
GCGGGGGGCGGCGGGTGCGCGCACCAGGCGGCGCGGCTGGCTCCAGACGTGGAAGCGCGGTTGGGGCAGACGCAGGGCGCGTTTCTCACCGGCGCGACGGCGGGGCTCGACAAGGGCCCCATCCTCAACCGGGCTGACTTCATCTGGGGCCTGGACTTCTCGCCCCGTCAGCACCGCGTCGCGTACACGCGGCTGGGCGCGCGCTCCTACTTCCTGTCCATCTGGGCGCTGGAGACACCGCCCCGGAAACTGGGCGACCCGCTCATCAATGCGTACGAGTTCGACGTGGAGGGCGTGGCCTTCTCGCCGGACGGCGGACTTGTCGCCACCGCGGGCCGTGACGGCGCCGTGCGCCTGTTCGACGCGGCCACGGGCGAGGCTCGCGGTGTTCGCGTCACCGAGGAGCCGCTCACCGTGGTGGCCTTCCACCCGGAGGGCCGCTGGCTGGTGGCGGGGGGCGTGAAGGGCCTGCTCACCGTGCTGTCCGTACCGGACCTGGCCCATGCCTCCGAGGAGCGCGGGCACGAGGGGCCGGTGAGCGCGGTGGCCTTCGCGCCGGACGGGACGCTGTATTCGGGCGGCTGGGACAAACACGTGCGCGCGTGGCGCACGGGGCTGGAGTCCCTGTCCTCACAGGCGACGCGCGCGCGCTTCGAGCGACGGGGCGGCTCGGCGGTGGTGGGCGGCTCGGTGAATGGCAAGGCGCCCGTCAGCTTCGCGCTGGACGCGCGCGTGCCCGCCATCGTCGTCACCGGAGAGGCGGCCACCGCGGCGGGCATCGACGTGGCCTTCCTGAAGGAGACGGTGGACGTGCCGGGCCCGCTGGGCACCACCCAGGCGCGGCTGGCGCGGGGCCAGTCCCTGCGCTTCAAGTCGCTGGTGGTGCGCGACGTGGACGTGGCGGTGTGTGACGCGTGCGTGCCCCAGGGGGTGCAGGGCGTGCTGGGCGCTCCCTTCACGCAGCGGGTGGGCGTGTCCTTCGACGAGGTCAACCACGAGGCCCTCTTCACGCTGAAGTCCGCGGCGCCGGAAGGCGCGGCGACGGTGGAGACGCTGGTGCTGGCGGCGCGTTCGGACTTCACCTTCCCCGCGTACGTCAGCGACGTCACCGTGGACGCGCGCGGGCAGCGGCTGGGCGTGGGCCTCTCCGAGCAGAAGCCGGAGCGGGACAGGAACGTGTACGAGCGTGAGCGTCAGGGCGTGGAGGAGCCGCAGGGGCCCTTCAACGCGGGCGCGGTGGTGGACGCGGCCACGGGACAGGTGCTGCACAAGTGGCCGGTGCACCACGGCGTGGTGTCCACCGCGGCCATCTCTCCGGACGGGCGCTCGCTCGTCTCCGGAGGCTGGGACAAGAAGGTGCACCTCTTCACCGAGGGCGAGCCCACCGCGCGCGGGACGCAGACGTTCGACTGGTCCGTGCGCCGCGTGCGCTTCAGCCCGGACGGGCGCCTGGTGGGCGTGGCCGCGTGGACGCCGCAGGTGGCCAGCCGCACCGGGGAGAGCGAGCCGTCCGCGGTGCTGCTCGACGTGCGCTACGCGGAGGGCGCCTCCGTGGTGCCCCCCGGGGCGCCCGCCGCTCAGTAGTTGAAGAAGATGTGCTCTCGGGGCACGCCCCGGTCCTTCAGGGCGTCCATGACTCCCTGCACCATCCTCGACTGTCCGCAGACGAAGGCCCTGGAGTCCCCCACCGTGTCCTCGCCGAGGTGGGCCTGCACGTAGCCGGTGAGGCCCAGCCAGCCGCTCACGCCGGGCTGGCTGACGGTGCGCACCACCTGGATGCCCCCTTCCTCCCAGGAATGCAGCTCTCCCTGGTACGCGAAGGCGCCGGGGGTGCGCGCGCCGAAGTAGAGCTTCACGCGGCCGAAGGCCTCCCGCTCGCGGCGGATGCTGGCGATGACGGGGCGGATGGCGGAGATGCCGGAGCCGGTGGCGAAGAGGAGCACGTCATGTCCTCGGGCCCGCTCCAGCGGGAAGCCCTTCCCCTCGGGCGCCGACACGTGGACCTGGGCGCCTGGCGGAAGGCGGATGAGGGCGTCGGGCAGCGGGCTGCCGTCCTTGAGGAGGAACTCCCACCGTGCGCCTCGCGGCTCGGGCGGGGAGGCGATGGCGAACAGGCCCGCCTCCATTCCGGGCAGGCAGAGGCGGACGTATTGCCCTGGGTGCGCGTGGGTCCCCACAAGGGGCGTGCCTTGGATGTCGAGCACGAGGTCGGTGAGCCCGTCGGCTGCGGGGGCGCGGGAGGTGACGATGGCCGGATGCCAGTCGGGCATGGTGAGTGCGGTTTTAACCCGTGTGCCGGGAGCGTGCTGCCCCTGGTAGCCTGGGGCGGTGAAGAGTCTTCTCTGGATAGTCTTGTTCATGCTCGGCCTGGCCGGCGTGCTCATTCCGCTGACGTATCTCTATACGGCCAGCAAGCTGCCCCAGTTGGAGAGCGAGTTCGACGTCGACAAGCTGCTCAAGCACAGCATCGAAGGCGAGCGGATGAGCCTCCGCGCCGGGCAGTCCGAGCGCAACCCCCGTCCCATCGCCTTCAACCGCCCGGACTTCTCGCGCCTGCCGAAGGACCTGGTGGCGCTCTATATCCGCCACATGGAGTGCCCCCGCTACTTCCAGACGCCGCGCGAGGACGGGGCGGCGTGGGCGTGGCGCCTCTTTGTCGGCGCGACGGTGGGGACGGCGCCTCCGGGAGAGGGCGCCTGTGAGCGCCTGCTGGCCATGCGCATCGCCCAGGGCCTGGGCATCTCCGGCAACCTCCAGCTCACCGTGGCCGCGCACCGGCTGCACGCCTTCATGCAGAAGGACCAGCTCATCGCCTACGACCTGGCCATCCTCTACTTCGAGCGGGGCGTCGTGGGCGTGGAGGACGCGGCCTTCACCCTCTTCAAGAAGGAGCTCAGCGACCTGCAGCTCCCGGAGCTGGCGGAGCTCCAGCTCGCGCTGCCGCCCTTCTATCGCTACTGGGATATCCGCCAGTGCAAGAACCCCACGGTGCTGCGCCAGGACCGGGACACGCTGCTGGCGGACCTCGCGGGGTGGAAGCTGGTGAGCGAGGACCGGGCTCGCAACGCGACGTCGCAGAAGCTGGGCTGCCTGGAGTAGCGCGCACGACGCGCTGGAGGGCCTCGTTGTGCCCGGTGCTCAGGGCTTGATGAACATGCTCTCCAGCGAGTTGAGCCGCTTGTTGATGTCGCGGCGGGTCTCCGTGTCCTCGGCCGCTTCGGCCTGCCGCCGGTACTTCGTCAGCAGATTCAGCATCGCGTCGGGGCTCGTCACGCGGCCCTGACCGATGAGTTCCGGCATCGACTCCTCCAGCGAGTCGATGCGCTTGAGGAGCCTGCCCCGGGACATCGCGTCCGCGCTGACCGTGGGCTTGGAGGTGCTCGCGGGGCGACCGGAGCGAGCCACGGCGGGGGTCTCCGGCTCCTCGAGCGTGGGCGGTGGGCGGGCCGTGGGAGGAGGTGCCTGCTCCGCGTGGGCCGTGGCCGCCAGCGCTCCGTTCGTGTCGAGCGGCTTGGGGGCCGCGTCTTCTTCGGCCGGGGCCGGGCTGCCTCCTGGCTGGTCTGGCGCGCCAGCCGCGAGCGGGGCGGGCGGAGGCGGCTCGGCGAGGACCTCGCGCGAGGGGACGTCTTCCCGCGCGGCGGCATGCGTGAGCGGCACGGCGCGGGGCGGCTCCCGGAAGACGATGGCGGCGGCTCCGGCGAGCAGCGCCACGGAGGTTCCGAGGGCGATTGCGACGGGCAGGTACTTGCGCGTGCCGGTGGGCTGGGGAGCGGGCCGGGCGCCTTTCTCCGGCGTCAGCTCCGGAGGCACGGGGACGGGCGTGGTGGGGCGCCGCGAGGCCGCGTCCTCCGCCGAGGGCGGCTTCTCGTGGGTGGGCGCGAGCGCGCTGGGATTGGAGCGGGTGGAGCGCAGCGAGCGGCGCAGCTTGTGGAGTTGCTGGCGCAGCGCGTCCGCCGAGTTGGGCCGCGTCTCCGGGTCCTTCGTGAGCATCTGGAGGATGAACGCGTCCAGCGCGGGCGGCAGGTCGGAGACGAACTCGGAGGGGCGGGGAGGCCGCGCCTCCACGTGCTTCATCAGCAGGTCCACGGGCGAACTGCCCACGAAGGGCAGCCGGCCCGTCACCATCTCGAACGTCACCACGCCCAGGGCGTAGAGGTCGGTCATCGGACCCACCTCCTGGCCTCGCGCCTGCTCCGGGGCCATGTACTCCGGCGTGCCCACCACCATGTCCGTGCGCGTCTGCGCGGTGCGGCCGGTGGGGCCCTGGCCCCGCTTGGCGAGCCCGAAGTCCAGCACCTTCACGTAGCGTGAGCCGTCCGGCTGGCGCACGAGGAAGATGTTGCTCGGCTTGAGGTCCCGGTGCACCACGCCCGCGCCATGCGCGGAGGCCAGCGCGGCGAGCACCTCGTCCAGGATGGGCAGGGCCTCCAGCACGGGCAGCCGGTTCTTCTCCGACAGCACGGCGTCGAGCGGCTGACCCTCCAGGTACTCCATGACGATGTACTGCCGGCCGTCCGGCACCTGGCCGAAGCCGAAGATGTCGATGATGCCCCGGTGGCGGATGGCGTTCACCGCGCGGGCCTCGGCCAGAAGCCGCTCCACCTGCTCGTTGGAGTGGGCCAGCTCCGGACGGAGCACCTTCACAGCGACGCGCTTGCCGATGAGCGGCTGGATGCCCTCGTACACCAGGCCCATGCCGCCCACGCCGATGCGAGCGCGCAGCTCGTACTCACCCAGCTTCAAGCCGATGAGCGGATCCTTCGGCACGTCCGTCAGGGCCTCCAGGGTGCTCTGCACGACGACCTTCGGCTCGTCCGCCATCGGCGATGCCGGGGCCGACGGTGGGACGTGGAACGAAGCGAGTGCCACGGTGCCGTCCCGAGGACACACACCGGTGTCCACGGGGACGGGAAAACCACAGGTTTCGCAGTTCAGCTCGGAAGCCATCTCGGGCCAGGAAGAAAGGTCAGCGTACCAAGACGAGGTGAATGACGCGATGTGGTTCGGACCCGAGTGCAGGGCGAGCGTTCAAGCACCGCACACCCCGCGGCGTCGACCTGTCCAACAGCGTCGGACAGCCGACGGATGACCCTATTGGATGGGCACACATCCCGTCGTCGGCAGGGATGCGCCCTCACCGCCGTTGTTCTCGCCGCCCGCGCCGCCGGCCCCCTGGGAGATGGTGACCCCGCCATCCAGGGTGACCTGACCCCGCTGACACCCTGTCTCTTATACCCATCTGACGCTGCCGCCGATCGCATAAGTGGAGATCTCGGGG
>NZ_VIFM01000441.1 GCF_006636215.1 Myxococcus llanfairpwllgwyngyllgogerychwyrndrobwllllantysiliogogogochensis
AGCGGGGCGCCTCTTCTATTTCATCTTCGCGCTCCCTGTCAACCACCCAGTTTCGCTTTTCTTCTTTGCTGCTTCCCGAAGTCTCCAGCGCCGCCCAGTGGCTTCCGCTGTTTCTTTCGGGAGGGCGCGGCTTCTATCTCTTCGCCGCATCCCGTGTCAACCGTTGCTTCGTTGACTCCCTCGCCGCTTCCGCCCTGCTGCTGCCCGGGCTTCTTCGTCGGGGCGCGGCTTCTACCACCGCCGCATCTTCTGTCAACTCGCTTCGTTGACCGCTGTATTCCGTGCTGTCGGTACATCCTCACCACGGAGTGATCCGCGCCAGTGCGCGGGCTTCGTTGCGAGGGGGGCGGCTTGTACCATCGGGATTCGGCGAACACCAGCGTTCTGATCGCAGGGCGTCGGATTTTTTCGGCCTGGGTCAGTGACCTCCCGGATCTGGCTCCAGCGCACGTGCGCATCGGCCATCAACGAAGGGCCGCTCCCATCTCCCGCCCGAGCGGTGGCCCATCGACGACCGCCGCTGCGGGCACCGCAGGCGCCCTGTGAACAGCACACCCTCCTGTAGCGCCTGGCAGGCCACTCGCTGGGCGGCCCATGGACAGGGCGAGTCCGCGCCCCCTCGTCCCAGGTTCGTTCACCGGGACGCCAGGCGCCTTCCGCGGTTGGCAGCGCGGGAGAGATTCGCGGTGCTCGATCAATCGGAGCGGCAGGCCTGGGCGGTCTGAAGCCCACCCTACCGAGGAGTTGTGCGAGTGCGCCCAGATGAGGTGGCTCGGTTTCTCCCTGCCTGAGCGTCGCCCTTCACCTGCGACGGGAGCACTGCGGCCCTGGCTTCGCCCACTCGACGTCTATTCGCACCGTAGGGCCTCCGAATCGCCCATTCGACGGCGGCGGACTTGCTACGCGCTTCGGGAAAGGTTGCCAGGGAGGCCCTCCGCAAGAACAACATGCATGAGTTCCTTCAACGCCCTGACGAGTCTCCGAGGAGGCAGCACTCGCCAGGGTGCTACTGAACCTGGTCCGACGTTCATGGACGGGGATTCACCAACGGAACGAGCCCTCAGGCAGTTTCCCGTCACGGACGGCTTCCCCTGACGGTTCGTCGCCGAGCGCTTCGCCATGGGCGCGATATGCGGCCCGCCGTTGAGAGCAGAGCCGGAGCTCGCGTGACGCTCTACGCAGGAGCGGGTGGCTCGACACCGACACGCTGAGCGGCCACGCCATCTCAGTCCAGGGGTGATCCCTGAGACCGTTCTCCGGGCATGGGGCCAGTGACCTCTCCGGGTTGCATCGGGCTTCAGCGAGCCCGCGCGTGGTGAACAATCGACGCCACAGCCCGCTCTGCGCGACCCGGTACGAACAGCTGACCCGGATAGAACAACGGGTACTCCAATCCAGGGCGCCCACTCCTGAATGAGGCCTTCGCCAGCGTAAAAGATGATGCCCCTACGACTCAGAGCACTCGAATGGTGGGGGTCCTGACGAAGAGAATGCCTGTCGCTCTGATGCTCCATCCCCGGAGCCCCCGAGTCTCTCGGGGAGGCGACGCACCTGTCACGGGCGACAGGGTCTTCTGCCTCCCCTTCTCGGGGGACGACTCCTTCGAGCTCCACCAAGAACCCGCTGTCCTCTTGGAGGACCGTGTGGCTTCGCGGCGGCATCCCTCGTGCTGCTGATGCTCTTCGTCAGGGTGACTACATCGCCACGCCGACGGGGGCGCTTGTTCGCGGAGCCCAAGTCGCGAAAGGAGCCTGTCCACTCACGCGAGCTCTCGCCAGCGCGACGAACCGGCGGACCGAGAGGTTACGAGCGTCTTCACCCGGCAAGCCGAAGCAGCTCGGGCCAGATTGCACGACACGAGTTCGGACGCGGCACAAGTAGCTTCGAAATAAGTACCCACCTCTCCAGCACCCACGCGGGGCGCTTACTGGTGGCCTGACATTGGAGCACGGGGCGTGCTTGGTGCCACAGGAGTTCCCGCAGCCACACCAGTCCCATCCATCAAGCACTCGTGGTTGCATTCCAGTGGGTCGGAGAACCCCAGGCAACCACCTCTTTTCCATCAGAATGCGGAGGACAACGGACCGCCTGCTCGGGACAGCAGTCCTCGGTCCGGGGCTTCGAGACCCTGTTGCCAATTGTGTCGGGCCCGAAGACCGCCCGACGACGCTTCCCTCCCTCAGCCCGAAGACAGCCCACGAGCATGGTGCTGAATGCCACCGTCTCGCTCATGGCCCAGGCCTCTCGCACAACCCGCAACACGGGTCGGTCGACAGAGTTGCTGGTGGTCTCTCCATGAGACATGGAGACCTAGCAGGGACGACCGCAACTTCGGGAACTCGATCGGCATCCCTGTACGCGACGACCATCGGCGCGCTCTGGACGCCGACCTCATCCACCTCTGCCGGATTCTTTTTGAGAGCAGCCCTCGTCGCCTCGTGCGACGGGGGCTTTTCGCTCTTGATGCGTCTGGAGTTTCCGACGCCGTAAGGAGGCCCGGTGCCCGCTTCGGCCGCCAGGGCGTCCGCGGGCTTGCGGCCCGAGGCCACCCTCGAGGCCTGACGGCCCGCGCGGCTTCAGGGCACTCGCAGCACCACCTTGCCCACCGTCGCGCGCGACTCCAGTCGCTGGTGGGCTTGCGCGGCTTCCTCCAGTCCCACCACCAGCCCCAGCTTCACGCGCAGCTGCCCTCCCGCCAGTGCGCTTCCCAGCGCCTCGCGCGCCCGCCGCTGCAGCGCCGCCGGGTGCGGCATGCGCAGCCAGTACGCGCTGACTTTCAACGACTTCGCATCCAGTGTCTCCACCTCCACCGTGCTGCGTGGCATTTGGCCACGCCTCGAGTGTGCGAGCCGGCCCCAGGGTCCTCTCCAGCGGCGACTGGGGCTGCTCGAGCGCAAAAGTTCGACCGTCGTCCCCGACTATCCGCCGAGGATGTTTCAGGGCAGTCCCCTGAAACGGTCGCCGTGGTGCGCGGGCAGTGGAAGTGCCCGGCGCGCATCGCAAGCTCGACGGCACGAACAAGCACGTAGAACTCAAGGGACTCTTTCGCTTCACAGACTCAAAGAGGGCAACCGCACGTATTCCACTGCAAGAATGCCTATATTCAACGCGGCGGTCCCTTCCGCAGCAGAATGTGGAGACGTCGACGCGCAAGCTCGATGTGAAGGCAGTACCACGCTTGAGTCTCGGATGGCGATGACCTGAGACTGGTCAGCCGCATTGTGCCCCCCTTTACCCTGCTTTTGACGTCGACGTGACACGGCCACACCTGGCCGCCGCCAGGGCACCCCTCAAGCCGAAACATAGTCACTCCAAAAACATGAATACACGGCTATGAATTTGCCCCGGGCGAAGCGCACTGCTTTGTGCGCGCGTCATCCGGCCCTCAAGCATGGGGGTTGCCATCTCGATGGCCGCCACCCCGCGTCGCTCGCTTAATTGGAGCCTCACGGCACGAAGCCCTCGGAGCCGCGCTGTGTATTCGGACATGGAGGCACGATCGTCCGAGGACAGCCCCGCTAAGAAGCTATCGAGACGAGAGGCTCGCGTGTCGGCGGGCGCAACCAACGTCACGGTCGACCAGGATGTCATCGTGGACGGGCGGACCTGCTGCGGCTGCGAGGCGCCCTCTCGCGTCTTCAGTGCAACGGGGACTGGTAGCTCACAGGCCGAATGAAGGCGGAGACTCTGTCGCGGCGGTCGTGTCTCACCCCAGAGACCGAGCGAGGCGCAAATCACCTGGGAGACCTCACCGAGTGGTCCGACAACGGGTCCATGGGCGTGGTGTGACCGACCGGGGTAATGGCGCTCAGGAGGGTCTTCACCGAAGTTGTGCGCAGCGCGGGCGGCCAAGCGGATCGCGAATCGGGGCAGCGCGCGGATCCTGGCACTGGAAAGACGGTTGGAAATGCGAGGCTGGCGAGAGGGATGCGAGCCTGCCCAGCCAGTCCTCCAATGCATCCTCATGAGTCCACGAGCACCGCCACAGCGGTGCTCCCTGGGCCCCGCGAGATGAGCTACCGGGGAGGCGACACATGACTGGCTGAGAGAGTTGGTGCGGCTCTGCACCCCGTAGCGAAGGGTGCGAGCCAAGTAGCCCGGCTATTGGGCATGGGGCCAAATAGGGCGAGGGCGTATCGCGGGCTCTCGTGGCGGTCCGGCGTACTGGTGGTCCCGCTGACGAGGTACCTCCGCACGAAGCGCTCAAGGCGGTGGTGCAGGCGCACCTGCCGTCGAAGGTGTCACCGAGGCAGCCATCCTCGCCGGTGTCCTGGACAGGGTCGAGTGGAGGCGCTGCTCTCCAAGGCCTGTGGCTTCAGCATCCACCGCGGGCTTCACTGGAGGTAGGCGGCTTCGAGGCGAGCGCCTTCGGCCATGAAGCAAGGCTCGGGGCGCACGCGTACGGAGCGAGGACATGGCCGTCCCCGGCCAGGAGAGGTGGCGCAGGCGGATTTCGATGATGTCGGCAAGCTGATGAATAGATTCCCATGCGCGAGAAGCTGCGCCTGGCCGGCGTCCCTCAATCCCCGCAACTGCGCACCCAGCGGGCTGTAGACGACCCCCTCCCCCACTCCGATTTCCTCTCCGAGTTGCCGAGCGACACGGTGGATCGTCTCGACTCCGAGCAACTGTCCCAGCTCGTGCGTCGCACCTCCTGCGAGGAGGCCAACTTCAACCCTTCTGGAGCCAGGCATGTGTGGCGTCCTGGAGCGCCACGACAAAGTGCTCATCGTCGGCCCCCACCACTGAGAACGTCCCACCTGACACGGGGCCTCGGTCACGGTGAGTGCCGCGCCGGCTACAGTACCCTCTACGTCGGCACCGACGAGTTGCTCAGGCAGCTGGGGCGCACGGGTCTCATGGGCTGCTACGAGAAGCGCCCGCTTGCGCTTCACCTTGCCAGACTTGCCCATCATCGATGACCTCGTCCTTCGCGGACTGTCCCAGGATGAGCCGGTGGACCTCTACGAGGTCATCCACCAGTGGGACGATGGTCACCTCACCTCCAACCGAGAGATTGGAGAGCGACCTCGGCGTTTCAGGGACCCGCTGATGGCCGGTACCGGTGAGCGTCAAGGTAGATGTCGCGTGAGAGGGTTCAGCCGATGCGCTTCATCTCCTGCACGGCCGGGATGAGGCTGGGCGAGGGGCCCAGGCGGACGGAGCCCGCGGGAGTCCAGTTGCGCGT
>NZ_VIFM01000442.1 GCF_006636215.1 Myxococcus llanfairpwllgwyngyllgogerychwyrndrobwllllantysiliogogogochensis
GCCCTCACCCCCGTCAGCGCCAGCACGCCCCGGGACTCTTTCACTTTGAGTCCTAGTCGGTCCCAGGCCAGGGACTCCACCATGCGTGGGGGGAACTCGGAGGGGGTGAGCTGGACGGTGCGTGAGGCCCCTTCGCGGAAGAGGACCAGGGGGAAGGCGGAGCGCGCGGGGTAGCCGCGCACGCGGGTGTCGAAGTCCTCGGCGTCCTGGATGCGGGAGCCGCCCAGCTCCGCGACGATGTCCCCTCGCTTCACGCCGGCCTGGTCCGCCGGGCTGCCGGCCTCCACGGACGTCACCAGCGCGCCGTAGGAGCGGTCCCACCCGAGCTGTCGGGCCGCCCTCGGCGTCAGGTCCACGGCATCCAGGCCCACCCAGGACGGGCGCACCTTGCCGAAGCGGGTGAGCTCATCGACGATGCGGCGCACCTTGTCGGCGGGGATGGCGAAGCCGATGCCCTGGGCGCCGCCGCCGAAGATGGCGGTGTTGATGCCGATGATTTCTCCGTCCACGTTGAGCAGCGGGCCGCCCGAGTTGCCGGGGTTGATGGCCGCGTCCGTCTGGACGAAGTCGTTGTACACGCGGTTGTCCGCGCGGAAGGTGCGGCCCACGGCGGAGACCACGCCCGCCGTGACGGTTTTGCTCAGGCCGAACGGGCTGCCGATGGCGACCACCGTCTCGCCAATCATCAGGTCCGCGCTGGTGCCCAGCCGCGCGATGGGCAGCGCCTCCTTCGCCGTCACCTTGAGCACGGCCAGGTCGTTGCCCGCGTCGCTGCCGATGACCTCCGCGTCGTACGAGCGACCGTCCGCGAGCACGACGTGGATGGCGGAGGCGCCCCGGATGACGTGGTCATTGGTGACGATGATGCCCGTCGGGTCGATGATGACGCCGCTGCCCAGGCCCTCGATTTTCTGGCGGCCCTGCTCGCCGCCCATGCCCCCGAAGAACTCCTCCAGCGGAGACCGGCGGCGGAAGCGCGACTCCACCTCCTGTTCGGTGCCGATGTAGACGACGGCCGGGGAGACCTTCTGGACGACCTCCACCACGGCATCGCGACGCCGGGCCATGTCCGCGCTCGCGCCGCTGGACGCCAGCAGCGTCACCACCAGGGGTCCCCACCTCATGACTCCAGCCTTCATGTCAGCCCTCCGTGCGCCCGCAGCGGATTGTCCGGCGAATGACACGCAGACTGTCGGGAAGCCGGCGTCATTCCCACGATTCGCTGGAGGCGGTGCGTTGCCTTTCATAGATCAGTCCGCACGTCCGTGAACGATTGCATCACCGGGAGGCGGCCGTTCCCCGAGGATTCCGGTTCATCCCAGGGGCAGGCGAAGTCCTGGCGGCGTGGCTTGGGGGCCGCGCTGGTGCGGAGGAGCGGAAGAATGAGTCTCGTCCTGGTCGCGGATGATGAGCCCGCCGTGCTGGAAGTTCTCAGCCAGGTGGTGGAGGACCTCGGGCATGAGGTGGTGAGGGCCCGAGACGGCGAGGAGGCGCTGGGCCTGGCCCGGGCGTGTCGCCCACACCTGGTGGTGACGGACCACATGATGCCTCGGCTGAGCGGGGTGGAGCTGTGCCGCCGGTTGAAGCGAGACGCGGACCTGAAGGACGTGCCCGTCATCCTGCTGAGCGCCGTATTGCCGCAGGGGGCGCCGGAGGCGCACGCGTTCCTGCACAAGCCGTTCGAAATCACGGACTTCGAGGCGCTCATCCACCAGTCGCTGGTGAACGCGCCGAAGCCCGTGGTGGGAGTCGAAGTCCCACCTGGGGCGACGCTGAGCCAGTGGGCGGCGAGGGCGCTGCAGGGGCCGCTGGAGGAGGCGCGGCGACAGCTTCGTCGCCTGGAGTCGGGGCCCTCGGTGGACCGGGCCGCGCTGGAGGTCCTGCGCGCGCAGCTCGAGTCGATGGATACGGTGGCGTCGGAGCTGGCGCGCCTGCATGGGGGCGCGCTGTCCGTGGAGTCCCCGTTGGGGCGGGGCCTGTTGTTCGGGGCTCGGGTGCCGAAGGGGAGCGTGAGCTGACGCTCAGGCCTTCTGGGACTTCAGCATCCAGCCAATCATCTTGTAGAGCAGGCGGGCGCCGACGTTGCCGTCCCACTCGCTGCCTTCGGGGTCCGGGGCGACTTCCGTCAGGTCGAAGCCGACGATGGTGCGGCCGGAGCGGACGACGCCGGAGATGAGGGCGATGGCCTCCGGGAAGGACAGGCCGCCGGGGACAGGTGTGCCGGTGTGCGGGCAGAGCACGGGGTCCAGACCGTCGATGTCGAACGAGAGGTAGACCTGCTGTGGGAGCAGGGCGACCATTTCATCGACCTGGCGGTTCCAGGGGATGCCGTCGAAGCGCTTGTTCTGGAGGGTGGCGTCGAAGAAGCCGTGGACGCGCCCCTTCGAGTCCTCGATGTAGCGGTGCTCTTCCTGGCTCATGTCGCGCAGGCCGACCTGGACGAGCGTCTTCACGCCGGGGATACGCTCGGAGACGTTGTACATGATGGACGCGTGGGACCAGGTGAAGCCCTCGTAGGCGACGCGCAGGTCGGCGTGGGCGTCCAGGTGGAGGACACCCAGGCCGGGGTACTTCTCCGCGTGGGCGCGGATGATGCCGAAGGAGATGGAGTGGTCTCCGCCGACGGCGGCCACGCGCTTGCCCTGGTCGAGCCAGTGCTTCGTGGTGCGGTAGACCAGCTCGTTCATCTGGTCGCAGAGGGCGTTGACGTCGCGAGCGGCGGCGAGCAGCTCGGCCTCGCCGGAGTGGATGCCGCCGGCCTCGATGACGACCTGGGCGCGCTCCTTGGCGCGGGTGTTCCAGTCGCGGAGCTCCTCGGACTCGGGGAGCATGGCGATGCCGCGCTCGTAGGGGCGGCCCGTCTCCACGTCGAAGAGGTCGACCTGTCGGCTGGCGTCCAGGACGGCGGCGGGGCCCTCGGAGGTACCGCCGCCGTAGCTGGTGGTGGCCTCGAAGGGGACGGGGATGAGGACGACGTGCGCCTCGTCGGGAGAGTGGGGGAGTCCGAAGACGCCGGAGCCCGGCTGCGCCGCGGCGCTGGGGTCGAAGTGGGTGGCCATGGCGGCGGAGGATAAGGGGCCGGGAACGGGGTGCAACTGTCCGTTAGGGGCGCGGGCCACACTTCCCCACGGTCTGGCCCACCTCTTTCAGGCAGTGAAGGGTTCCGTCGCCTGGCGCGCAGTCGTGGTCCTTGGTGCAGCCCATGTCGACGGGGCAGTCATGGCCGGCACCCCCGCTCAGGGACGTCACCGTGAAGTCCGAGTTCGCGACGGATTCGATGATGGGCTGATTGCCCACGGCGCCCGCGGAGACGTGGCGCAGCTCCAGGGTTCTTTCCTCCCTGGTGACACGAAGCCGCAGCTCGGAGGGTCTCGTCTCGGGCGCCGTACAACCCGGTTCGAGTGCATCTCTCGTCGCCATGAAGATGGCGGTCTGGAGTGACTGGGCGATTGCAATCGATTCGGCACCGGCCGCGATGGCGACGGGAGTGTGGGTGCCAGGCGTCACGCCGTTGGTGTCGAACTCGAAGATGCACCGACGATTGCCGTCGCTGAGGATGACGAGTTCGCCGTCATTCACTGTCCCGTTGACCTGGATGCGGCCCTGGGCCCGGCCAGGAGTCTGTTCCTGGGTGCAGTCGTGGCTGCACGCGCCGCATGCATTTGAGTTCCCATCATCACAACTCTCGGGAACCAGGCTCGTGACATTGACATGCCCATCGCCACACTTCGCGACCCTGCAGGTGTCGACGCAGTTGTCGCTGCTGTCCTCATTCCCGTCGTCGCACTCTTCTCCGGGGTCGACAAGGCCGTTGCCACAGCGCTCATTGGACCGACAGTCCGCGCGGCATCCGTCGCCGTCACGTGTGTTGCCATCGTCACACACTTCACCCGAGGCTGTGTCGACGAGGCTGTTGCCGCACCGCTCCGTGGAATGACAGTCATCGCGGCACCCATCGTTGCTCACGGTGTTTCCGTCGTCACACTGCTCGCCTTGTTCCGTGTCGCGCACTCCATTTCCACACGTTTCGTTGGAGTGACAGTCTGAACTGCACCCATCACTCCTGAGCTTGTTGCCGTCGTCACACACTTCCCCTACGACGGAATCGACGACGCCGTTCCCGCACGTCTCCGTGGACTTGCAGTCGGCACTACAGCCGTCACCCGAGAGGGTGTTCCTGTCGTCGCACTTCTCGTCCGTGGCCGCGTCCACGACGCCGTTGCCACAGACCTCCAGGGACCGGCAGTCCGCGCTGCACCTGTCTCCGCTCTCGTTGTTTCCGTCGTCGCAGGTTTCACCCCACTCGACATTGAGAAAGCCGTCGCCGCATTTCTCCTGGGACTTGCAGTCCTGGGAGCACCCGTCGCCACCGACGGTGTTGCCGTCGTCGCAGGCTTCCTGGGTTACGGCGTCGACGACGCGGTTGCCACAGGACTCATCGGACAGACAGTCGGCGCTGCATCCGTCGTTGTTCGTGTTGTTTCCGTCGTCGCACATCTCGCTATCGGCCGCGCTGAGGATTCCATCGCCGCACCGCTCGATCTGGCACGCGGAGTTGCACCCGTCGTTCTGGTTGATGTTTCCATCGTCGCATTGTTCGCCCTGGTGGGTCTGGACGAGCCCGTCACCACAATCGTTGAGGATGCAGGCCTTTTGGAACGCGGCGCATCTCTGGCCTTCGGGGCACACGATTCCGGAGGGACAGACCGTGCTCTCGGGCTGGACACAGGCGAGGGGGCCGGCGGTCAGGAATGAGAGGATGAACGCCGTAACGGTTCCACGGAGGAAGGAGTCCTGGTTCATGAATCACCTCTTCAGAAGCGAACCGTGCCCACGACGCCCTTCGATTCGGAGTCGAGAGTGGGGGCAATGACCATGGATGGACCTGATTCCTCGGGATTGAGGCGGAAGGCCCGCTGACGATTGAGATAGATGAGCACCGCCCCCGTGACGGCGGCGGCGCCTCCCAGGGAATAGGCACCCACGGCACCCGCGTGGAATCTGGAGCCCGTTCTGCGGAGCGCCGACAGCTCTCCCTCCAGGAGGCTCCCCTTGGGGTCGATGCGTGAATCGAAGTCCCGGAAAGCCTCATTCGCCTTCCAGTGCATCAGTCTCTTATACACAG
>NZ_VIFM01000443.1 GCF_006636215.1 Myxococcus llanfairpwllgwyngyllgogerychwyrndrobwllllantysiliogogogochensis
GCCCAGCCCATCCCCCTGTGTGAACACAAGGTGCCCGCGGAGCTGTGCACCCAATGCAACCCGGACCTCATCGACGTCTTCAAGGCACAAGACGACTGGTGCGCGGAACACGGAGTGCCCGAGTCACAGTGCTTCCAATGCAACCCAAGCCTCACCTTCACCGCGCAGGCCACCGCGCCGAAGGACTGGTGCAAGGAGCACGCGGTCCCCGAGTCGAAGTGTACGAAGTGTCATCCAGCCCTCGTCGCGAAGTTCATCGAGGCCGGTGACTACTGCCGGGAGCACGGCTTCCCGGAGTCCGTCTGTCCGTACTGCCACCCGGAGCTCGTGAAGGCCGCCGGCGCGGAGCCGCCCGCCTTCCCCGAGCCAGGCACGCGCGTTCGCCTCGCCTCGGCGGAGACCGCGCGAGAGGCGGGCATCCAGACCCGGCGCGTGGAGAAGCGGCCCTTTGCCCGCACGTTGGAGGTCGTCGGTCAGCTCGACTTCAACAACAACCGCCGGGCCCAGCTCTCGACTCGCGGCGAAGCGCTCATCGTCGAAGTCCGAGCCGACGTCGGCGACGAGGTGAAGGCCGGACAGGCCCTCGTGGTGGTGACGTCCGGTGCGGTGGGCGCGGACCAGGGTCGACTCTCCTCGGCTCAGGCGCGCGTGGAAGCCTCGCGTGCCGCGCTCGCTCGCCAACAGTCGCTCGTCGACAGTGGCATCAGCGCGCGCAAGAGCCTTGAACAGGCCCAGGCGGATGTGGTCGCGGCCGAGGCGGAGCGCGACGCCGCCCGCGCCTCCCTGACGGCCACGGGCGCCTCCGCCCACAGCCAGCAGGGGACGTACACGCTGACAGCTCCATTCGCCGGCACGGTGGTGAGCCGTGACGCGGTCCCCGGCAGACAGGTGGGCGCGGGACAGACGCTCCTTCAAATCGCCGACCTGAGCACCCTGTGGGCCTTGCTGGAAGTGCCCGAGGCGGACGCCAGCGTGGTGCGCGCGGGACAGCCCGTCACCCTCTCGTTCGAGAGCATGCCGGGCGAAACCCGCGAGGCCACCCTCACCCGCGTAGGGGCCTCCGTGGACCCGACCACTCGCACCGTGCGCGCTCGCGTGGAGCTGCCCAACCCCGAGGGCGCCCTCAAGGCGGGCCTCTTTCTTCGAGCCCGCGTGCAGGTGGCCGCGGAACATCCGGCCCTACTCGTCCCTCGCGCGGCCATCCAGCGCGCCGAGGGCCGCACGCTCGTCTTCGTGAAGAAGGACGCGGGACTCTACGAGCCCGTCGTGGTGGAGCTGGGCGCGGGGACTCGTGAGGTCGTGGAGGTGGTGAAGGGCCTCTCCGAGGGTCAAGAGGTCGTCACCACGGGCGCCTTCCTCCTCAAGACGGAGATCCTCAAGGAGTCCATCGGCGCGGGCTGCTGCGAGACGGCGGAGGGCGAATAGCCACCATGCTGACCCGAGTCATCGACTGGTCGCTGACGCATCGCGGAGCCGTCCTCGTCGGCACCCTGGCCCTCATCATCTCGGGGCTCTTGTCCTTCCGGGCGCTGCCCATCGACGCCATTCCGGACACGACACCCACGCAGGTGCAGGTCAACACCGTGGCTCCGGCCCTCACGCCCCTGGAGGTGGAGCGGCAGCTCACCATCCCCATCGAGCAGTCACTGGCGGGCCTGCCCCGCGTCAGCGAGCTGCGCTCCATCTCCAAGTTCGGCCTGTCCCAGGTGACGCTCCAGTTCAGCGACGGCACGGACCTGTGGTTCGCACGGCAACAGGTGGCCGAGCGGCTCGGCCGCGTGGAAGTCCCAGCGGGCATCGAGCGTCCCTCGCTGGGACCGGTGGCCACGGGACTGGGCGAGGTCTTCCACTACGTCGTCAAGAGCCGGACGAAGAGCCTGGAGGAGCTGCGCACCCTGCATGACGGCATCATCGCGCCGCGCCTGCGCAGCGTGCCCGGCGTCGCCGAGGTGAACGCCTGGGGCGGTGAGGAGAAGCAGTGGCACGTCGTGGTGGAGCCGCGCCGCTTGCAACAGTTCAACCTCTCCCTACAGGACGTCTACCGGGCGCTGGAGGAGAACAACGCGAACGTGGGCGGTGGCGTGGTGGAGCGAGGAGGCGCGGCGAGCCTCGTCCTCGGCGTGGGCATCCTGGAGAGCGGCAAAGCCGTCGAGGACGTCGTCGTCGCTGCACATGACGGCGTACCCGTGCGCATCCGCGATGTGGCCCGCGTGGAGGTGGGCCATGAAATCCGCCGGGGCGCCACCACGGCGGACGGCGAAGGCGAGGCCGTCCTGGGCCTGGGCTTCATGCTCGTCGGAGAGAACTCCCACACGGTGACGAAGGCGCTGGCGCAGCGACTCGAGGAGGTGAAGCGCGCCCTGCCCCAGGACATCTCCGTGGAGCCCGTCTATGAGCGCACCGAGCTGGTGGACCTCGTGCTGCGCACGGTGCGCACCAACCTGATGGAAGGCGCGCTGCTCGTCATCGCCGTCCTCTTCCTGTTCCTGGGCAACTGGCGCGCGGGCCTCATCGTCGCGGCGGCCATTCCCCTGTCCCTGCTGTTTGCCTTCAACGCGATGCTGCAATTCGGCATCGCCGGCACCCTCATGTCCTTGGGAGCCATCGACTTCGGGCTCGTCGTCGACTCGTCCGTCATCCTCGTGGAGAACGCGGAGCGGCGGCTCGCCGAGGCCCGGGGGAGCCGCTCCCTCCTCGAAGTCGTGCGCGACGCCGCCGTCGAGGTGCGCGGGCCCACCCTCTTCGGTGAGCTCATCATCCTGGTGGTGTACCTGCCCATCCTCGCGCTGGAGGGCGTGGAGGGGAGGCTGTTCCGCCCCATGGCGCTCACCGTCATCTTCGCCCTGCTGGGCAGTGCGCTGCTCTCCATGACGTTGATGCCGGTGCTGGCATCCTTCGCCCTGAAGCGCGGCGGGGGACAGCACCGCGAGCCGCGCCTCGTCACCTTCCTCAAGCGCCGCTACCAGCCCGTGCTCGACTGGGCCCTCCGTCACACCCGGGCTGTCCTCGTCGGCGCGGGGCTGCTCGTCGTGGGTGCGCTCATCGCCGCCACGCAGCTCGGCAGCGAGTTCGTCCCGCGCCTGTCCGAAGGCACGCTCGTCATCAACACCGTGCGACTGGCCGAGGTGTCCCTCACCGAATCCGTCCGCTACGGCACGCAGATAGAGAAGGTGCTCCTCACCCGCTTCCCCGATGAAGTGCGGCGCGTGTGGACGCGCACCGGCACGGCGGAGGTGGCCACGGACCCCATGGGCATCGAGCTGTCCGACGTCTTCATCACCCTCCAGCCACGGGACACCTGGAAGCGAGCCACGACGCAGGATGAACTGGTCGCGGAGATGAAGGCGGAGCTGGCGGACCTGCCCGGGATGCGCATGGCGTTCCTCCAGCCCATCGAGATGCGGGTCAACGAGATGATCGCCGGCGTGCGCGGCGACGTGGGCATCAAGCTCTTCGGGGACGACCTGGACGTGCTGAAGGCCAAGGCCCGTGAGCTGGAGGGCCTCGTCAAGGCCATCCCAGGCGCCGCCGACGTCACCGTGGAGCAGCTCACGGGTCAGCCCGTGCTCGAGGTGACGGTGGACCGGGAGGCCGTGGCCCGCCACGGCATCTCCACCCGCGCGGTGCTCGACATCGTGGAGGCGGTGGGTACCCGAAGCGTGGGAGAGGTGCGCGAGGGCGAGCGGCGCTTCGACCTGGCCGTGCGGCTGTCCGAGGAGTACCGCGATGACCCGGCGAAGCTGGCCACGGTACCGGTAACGGCGCCCGGGGGAGCGCGTGTGCCGCTGGGGCGGCTGGCCCGCATCCGCGAGGTGTCCGGGCCCACCACGCTCCAGCGCGAGTGGGGCAAGCGCCGCATCGTCGTGCAGGCCAACGTGCGCGACCGGGACCTCGGCGGCTTCGTCGATGAAGTGCGCCGCACCCTGGACGAAAAGTTGGAGCTGCCCTCGGGCTACTACCTCCGCTTCGGCGGACAGTTCGAACACCTGGAGCGGGCACAGGCGCGACTGCTCATCGTGGTGCCGCTGGCGCTGGCCCTCATCTTCCTCCTGCTCTACCTCACCTATCGGCGCGTGCTCGACGCCGTGCGCATCTTCGCGGGCGTGCCGTTCGCCCTGGTGGGCGGCGTGCTCGCGCTCCTGCTTCGGGGTCTGCCCTTCTCCATCTCCGCCGCCGTGGGCTTCATCGCCCTCTCCGGCGTATCGGTGCTGGGAGACATGGTGCTCGTCTCACGCGTGCGCGCCCTCCTCGATGAAGGCCACGCGTTGAGCGAAGCCCTCCGCGAAGCAGCCCTCTCACGCTTGAGACCCGTGCTGATGACAGCCGCCGTGGCCGCCATCGGGTTCCTGCCCATGGCGCTCAACACCGGCGTGGGAGCGGAGGTCCAACGGCCTCTCGCCACCGTCGTTATCGGCGGAGTCATCTCCTCCACCCTGCTCACCCTGGTGGTGCTGCCGGTCCTCTACGCCGTGTTCGGAGCCGGACGGCAACGGCCCCCGCACCCACGGGAAGAAACACCCCCGCCACCCGCGGAGGCCCCTATCGACGCTCACAAATCAGCGGCGGGTTGACCCACCTGCTCGGGCACCTCTCCCCCTGGGACACGACCGCGTCGAGGAGCGATCATTCGCCCTACCCACCAGGCCAGGACCGCGTCGCCTCCATGACCTGACAGGTTCGGCGGGTTTCACCCAACCGACAGAATTGTGGATTCCTCACTGTCACTCGATTCCGGGTTCAGGAGCACTGCGCTTATTTTGGCGTCAACGGCATCACGGTGACGGCACCTGGGCGAGTCGAAGCACGGGGGACGCGGCATGGTCAGTCCGAGGACGGCACCGATCCGGACAGGCAACACGAGCACCTTCACGCTGAAGCAACGACGCCTGCACATCATCCTGTTGGACCCGAGGGAACAGCCCTACGCGGGACGAGAGTACGTCCTCCGGGTGGGACGCACCGAGCACTGCGGCACGACAGCCTCCGATGGCTCGCTCTCCCACGAGGTCCCCGGCCTCGCCACCGGTGAGCTGCTGTTGCACCTGCCTCCGCCCGACCCGGGCCCCGACGAG
>NZ_VIFM01000444.1 GCF_006636215.1 Myxococcus llanfairpwllgwyngyllgogerychwyrndrobwllllantysiliogogogochensis
GGCTGGGGTGGGCGTGTGAGTCGGAAGAACCGTTCCCCACGCTCGACGAGCTGGACCAGCTTCGCAGCCTGCACTCGCTGTCGAGCCACCCGCGCCTGGACGCCACCAACAAGGTGGACGGCCTGCCGGTGGCCCAGGAGCTGGGACATGACTTGTTCAAGGACCCGGGCCTGTCCCGCTGCGGCACGGTGTCCTGCGACAGCTGCCACTCCGGCGATGGTCGCACGGTGGACACGGCGACGGCGGAGGGCTGCGGTGGACAGCGCACGGAGCGCAACCCGCCCACGGTGTTGAACGTGCGGCACAACCGCTGGTTCATGTGGGACGGGCGGGCGGACTCACTCTGGTCGCAAGCGATTCTTCCGCTGACGAATCCGGTGGAGATGGACTCGGACGCGGAGGTGGTGCGGGCGAGGCTCCAGGCGGAGGAGTCCTACCGGACGCGCTACCAGACGCTGTTCGGCGTGGAGCCCTCGGGCGTGGCCGCGCCGGTGCTGATGGCCAACGTGGGCAAGCTGATGGCGGCGTACGAGCGGGTGCTGATGCAGGTGGACGCGCCCTTCGATACGGACGTGAAGCGCTTCATCGCCGCGGCGGAGGCTGGCTCGGCGGAGGGCGACCCGGCGTACCTGGGGCTGAAGACCTTCGTGCGCAAGGGGCAGTGCATCGTCTGCCACAAGGGGCCTTCGCTGACGGACGAGCTGTTCCACAACGTGGGCCTGGAGGACCGGGGCCCCGGCGCGGGGGGACAGTGGGCGGTGCTCAACGCGCTGCTGGACTGGGAGTTCAACGCCTCGAGCAGGCACAGCGACGACCCGAACGGCGCGGACGCGCTGCGGCTGCGCACGCTGCGCTCCCAGGCGAAGCAGGAGGAGCTGGAGGGCGCGTTCCGCACGCCGTCGCTGCGCAACGTGGCGCTGACGGCGCCGTACATGCACACGGGCGCGCAGGCCTCGCTGGAGGAGGTCGTCGACTTCTACAACGACGGCGGCAACCCGGAGGGCTCCTTCACCGGCAAGCGCACCGTCACCATCGTCCCGCTGGAGCTGACGGACGCGGAGAAGCGCGCGCTGGTGGAGCTGCTCAAGTCGCTGACGGGCACCCCGCGCTGACCGGCGCGCCGACGGGCTCCCGCGCCCTGTGAGGACGGGAGCCCGCGAGCGAGCGGAACTTCAGCGCACCAGGTGGAAGTCGGTCTGCCGCTTCCAGGCCCAGTGCACGCGGCCTTCCGCGTCGATGGTGATGTCCTCTTCCTGGGCGGAGCGCACGCGCTGGTTGTTCCACTCGGGCACGGGGCTCGTCGCCTGGAGTTCAATCGAGTACCACATGTTCGCCATGACCTTGTGGTCGCCGTTGCCGGGCACGCCCTCCTGCCGGTCCCACAGGCCCACCATGGCTCCCGCGCCGTGGCCGTGCAGGCCAATGGGGTGCGAGTAGATGGTGCCGTCGATGCCCTCGGACGTCATGCGCTGACGGGAGCTCTTGAGGACCTCGTTGCCGGTGCGGCCGGGGCGCAGCTCCTCGAAGACGATGTCCTGGAGGCGGTTGGACGTCTTGAGCGCGGCCTTCAGGCCCGCGGGCACGTCCGTCTCCCCCTCGCGCAGCACGTAGCCCATGTGCTGGGTGTCGGTGTTGAGCCGCAGCGCGGTGACGCCGTAGTCGCAGTGGAGCACGTCGCCGCGCTGGATGACGGGGTCCTCGCCGAGCTGCTCCTCGGTGACGCCCTGGCGCTGCACGTCCACGGACGGCTGGAACCAGGTGTCCAGGCCCAGGTCCGCCAGGCGCTGGCGCATCCACCACTCCACGTCGGAGATGCGGGTGACGCCGGGGGTGACGACCTGGTTGGAGAAGGCCGTCTCGATGATGTTCCAGGCAAGCTTCGTCTCGTCCTCGTAGAAGCGGACTTCATCGGGGATGCGCCACGCGATGAGGTCCACGGGCAGGCCCTCCGCGGGCTTGAAGCGCTTCACCCAGTCGGGGCCGAGCACCTGGGCCATGCCCTCGTACTCGCCATGGGAGAGGCCGTCGGCGAAGGCGAACGTGCGGGAGATGTCGAGCGCGATGCTCTTGGGCTGGCGCTCCTCCAGCACCTGCTTGAGCACCAGCCACTGGTCCGGGCCCCACAGCTCCGCCTGACGCAGGCCCTCGCCGCCGTGGCTCACCTGCTGCTGGGCGCGACGCGGGACATAGACGCCGCCCTGCGGTCCACCGCCGAGCGCCAAGCGCTCCACGCCCTTCTCCGGGCCCAGGTCATGGAACACGTAGATGGTGCGGCGGCGCGCGGCGAACGTGGTGGGCGACACGAGCGCCTTGAAGACAGGGTCCTCGTTGTACTCGCGCATGGGGACGACCCACATCTCGATGCCGTACTTGCGCATGAGCTGGGGAAGCGCCGTGTCCATGCGCTCGCGCAGCCAGGCCTGCTGACGGTCGGCCTGCTCACGCAGGGTGCCAAAGGGACGCTCCGGCACGGAGGCCTTCGCCGTCACGGCGGCGATGGCGGTGGCGTCCGGAGACTGCGAGGAGACGGAGGCACATGCGGTGCTCAGCATGAGCGGTGCGAGGAGACGGAGGCGGGTTCGCATGGCCGCGCAGTCTGGCATGCACGGACGGGGGCGTCTCGGAAGTGTGGCGCACCGAGGGCCGGGGGCTTCGTGTCTTGCAAGGCTTTCCGCGCGGCGGTGCTCAGCCAGTCACAGACGGTTTCGCGCGGGGGGCGGGCTGGCGCGATGCGCCAAGGCGCGCGGCGGCCGGGTCAGGGAGCGCCAGCACACGCCTGCTGGTCGGCGCCACAGGCCGCTTCGATGCGCGAGGTGTCCACGGGCCGCTGGCACGCGCTGTCGAGCGACGCGGTCAGCACCTCCGTCCGGATGCGCATGCACCGCACGCAGCCAGTCCTGGCGCCCGTGGCGTCCTCCAGCTCCGGCTCCACCTGCTGGTAGCGCTCGATGACCTGGGCCATGCAGGCCGCTTCGTCCAGCGAGGACCCCTCGCACCGCGCCTCGTGGGAACACTGCACCGTGGCGGCGCGTTCGGCCCACGCGTCGTAGGTGATTTGCGAGGGGTCCTCGCCGCCACATCCCAGCCACGCCACGGGCATCACGAACAGGAGCCAACGCATGGCCGCATCTCACCGGGAATCGGCGAGCCTGTCACTCGCGAGGCGGGGCGTGCTCAGCGCCGCGTGAGTCCCTCGGCGCTGCACTGCTGGGCATCACAGCCCTCGACGACGCACGGTGCGCACTCGAGCATTCCTCCACAGCCGTCGGGCACCGCGCCGCACGTGGCCTCCCGCGTCTCGCACGTCACCGGGACGCAGCCAGTCGGCAGGTACTGCTCGCTCGTGTCGAGCATGCCCGCCACCTCGTTGGCGCCACCCACGAGCAGCACCGAGCCGTCCCGCAGCGTCAGCGCGCCCGGCAGGCCGCGAGGCTCCGTCAGCGCGGGAGCGGAGGCCCACTGCCCTGTCATCGGGTCGAAGCGCTCCACCGACGCGAGCGCGCCCGCCATGGGATGCTCTCCGCCCAGCACGAGCACCTGGCCCTCCGGCGTCACCACCGCGGCATGGTGCTCGCGAGCCACCGACGGCGCCGCCACCAGCGTCCACAGGCCCGTCACCGCGTCGTAGACCTCGGCCGTGCTCGACGCGCGTGCGGTGCCACCGCCCACCACCAGCACGCGCCCATCCGGCAGCAGCGTCACGGAGTGCCCCTGTCGATGCGTCCCCGCCGCGCCCCCCGCGAAGCCCGCCTTCTCCCAGCGCCCGGTGGCCACGTCGTACAGCTCCGCCTGCAGGCCGCTCACGAAGAGCGCCTTGCCCTGGGCCAGCATCACCGCCGTGCCCGCGCCGCCCCGCACGAAGCCCGGCGGCGTCGCGGGAGCCCACGTGCCCGTCATCGGGTCGAACAGCTCCGCGGAGCGCAACGGCCTGCGGTCCGCGTCGGTGCCACCCGCCACGAGCACGCGGCCATCGGGGAGCAGCAGCGCGGAGGGATCATTCCGGGCCTCGAACATGGGCGCCACCTGCGTCCAGAGGCCCGACGCCGGCGCGTACACCTCCGCGTCCGCGAGCGCGCCCGGCGCCACCACCTGCGTGCCACCCGTCACCAGCACGCGGCCATCCAGGAGCCGCACCACCGCGTGGTTGCGACGCGCCTTGTGCATGGAGCCCGTCAGGCTCCACATCCCCGTCTCCGGCTCGAACACCTCGCAGCTCGACAGGGTGCGCTGTCCGTCATGGCCTCCGGCGGCCAGCACGCGCCCGTCCTCCAGCGGGACGAAGGGCAGCAGCTTGCGCGGCGTCGCCAGCCTCAGGGGCTCGACGCCCGTGTCCAACGTGCCCCCGTCCGCGCGCGGACCGGAGTTGCACGAGAACACGAGCGCGAAGAACGCCACGCCGAGAAAGGATGTCTGGACACGTCGCATGGGACCCACTCGCCTCGCTGGTCGAAGAGAGCCCGTGTACCCTGACGGTCTGACATTCCTGGGATGTCCGACCTGAATGATTCCGGACGCTTGCCCCGCGTGCCGGGTCGGAAATCCCCCACTCGCGAGGAGCCCGCACTCGCGACGTGGGAGCGCGAGTCACAAGGGTGCTCAGTGGCGCACGGAGTCCTCGTCCGACGGGGCGGAGACGTTCACCGGCTCCGCGTCCATGCCGTTGGAGTGGCGGGGAGGCAGCGCGCCGCCGTCGTCATCCACCTCCAGCGTCAGCAGCGGGTGGTCGGCGCGGGACAGGTACACGTCCTCGTCGTTGACGTGGTCCACGTCGCGGTACTCCACCAGGTAGTCGTGGCGGGGGATGGGCACCAGTCCCTGCTCCAGCTCGAAGTGGATATCGCCGACGGCGGCGACGCGCCCCAGCTTGCGTCCGTCCGCGGTCCTCACCGTCATTCCCTCGCGCACCTCGCCGGACTGAATCATCACGACCTCCTCGCGGCTGCACCTCTGTCAGCAAGAACCTGCGGGCCCGGCGCGCGTGACGACAGTCCGACGGAGCAGGCAGGGCAGCGTCCGTCTTCCTGGTGGGGGCGAAGGGGGGCGATGG
>NZ_VIFM01000445.1 GCF_006636215.1 Myxococcus llanfairpwllgwyngyllgogerychwyrndrobwllllantysiliogogogochensis
CGTGGTGGCGGGAGTCTCGTTGGGGACCTCGCTCTCGATGCGGGGGGCGGACGGACGCTACAGCGCGAGTGACGCGGGGACGGCGCGGACGCTCAACGTGACGTACCTGGTGGGGGCCTATGCCTTCGCGGCGGCGTATGCGTATGGTGTCCTGGATGGGATGGTGTTGACGCCGGCCCCGTCTGCTCGCCCGGTGCCCTGAGGGACGGGCGGGATTTTCGTTTCGGGGAGCCCGCTTTTAAGAGCGGAGGACTGGAGGCCGTCATGACCACCGACATCATCCGTGAGCGCCGCTTCAACTCCCTGATTGCCGGGGTGTTGTCGTTCTTCATCCCGGGCCTGGGCCAGCTCTACAAGGGCCAGTTGTTCCGGGCCATCCTGTGGTTCTGCTTCGTCGGCGCGGGGTACTGGTTCTTCATCTTTCCGGGCCTCGTGCTGCACTTCTTCTGCGTGTTCGGCGCGGCCCTGGGCAGCGCGGGGCAGGACCGGCTCCGGCTGGGCAGGTAGCAGTTCTCCCACGTCGTGACGGAACGATGACCCGACGCGGGACGTCCGCCCGCCAACGGGTCTTCGTGCCCGTGTACCCATGAGGCTGTCCCTTCCTGCAAGGAGCAGTCGCGCATGGGCATGTCCATCGGTGGTGGCCGGGGTGGAGTGAAGAGTGACATCAACGTCACGCCCCTGGTCGACGTGGTGCTCGTCCTCCTCATCATCTTCATGGTGGTGACGCCCATGATGACGCGAGGCAAGGACGTGGTGCTTCCGCAGGCGGAGCACATCGAGAAAGAGGACGGGCCCGACCCGTTGGTCCTCTCGGTGACGCCGGACCGGAAGCTGTTCGTGGAGTCCGACGCCTATCCGGACGAGCGTGTCTTCCAGGCGAAGCTCAAGGCCGTGTTGCGGCAGGAACCTGGGCGGCGCCTGTTGCTCAAGGCGGACCAGTCGCTCACGTACGGGGACGTGAAGAAGGTGATGCAACTGGCGAAGGGCTCCGGAGCGGAGCGGGTGTCGCTCGCGGTGGTGAAGCCCGCGGATGAGGCGAACTCCGGTATGCCGTTTCCGTTGGAGCCCTGATGGGTGTCCGTGGGTTCCGGTGATGGGGCCGGAGCCCACGAGACGACAGTCCGTAAGTCACGCGGGCCTCCGTGCGCGAGCCCAGGCATAGTGCCACGGATATGTGGCGTGGCCTGTGGGCGAGGATGTCCCAGCAGAACGTGGCGGTGACGCGGCTCTTCGGGATGCTGCTGTTGCTGGGTGTGTGCTGCCTCGGGTTCATCGCGTTGTCGGACGAGGTGTCGGAGGGGGAGACGCAGGACTTCGACGAGCGGGTGTTGCGTGCGCTGCGAAGTCCGGAGGACCCGCTGGTGCCGAGGGGGCCGTGGTGGTTACGGCTCACGGCGGAGGACGTGACGTCACTGGGGGGCGCGCCGGTGTTGTTCCTGGTGACGCTGGCCGTGTGCGGCTTCCTGGTGTTGGTGCGGCGCTATCGGACGTTGCTGCTGGTGCTCGTGGCGACGGTGGGTGGGACGCTGCTGAACGGGGCGCTGAAGCAGTTTTTCTCCCGGCCTCGACCCTCGGTGGTGCCGCACCTGAAGCAGGTGATGACCACGAGCTTCCCGAGCGGACACGCGATGTTGTCGGCCATCGTGTACCTCACGCTGGGAGCGCTGCTGGCGCAGCTCGCGGAGAGCAGGCGCGTGAAGGCATACATCCTCATGGTGGCGCTGCTGCTCCCGCTGCTGGTGGGGCTGACACGGGTGTACTTGGGGGTGCACTACCCCACGGACGTGCTGGGCGGCTGGGTGGCGGGGCTCGCGTGGGCGCTGCTGACGGCGCTCGTGGCGCGCGGACTGCGCCGCCGCAGCACGGCCTTGCGTGAAGAGACGCGGCGCGAGGTGGAATGACAGGTAATTGAGTCCTCGAAGGGCGCAGATGTTGTAGTGGTGGACGCATGGGTCGCATGTCGCTGGTATCGCTCGGGCTGATTCTGTTGTCGGGGTGCGCGCTGTTTCGCTCAAGCCCGCGACCCGCGAAGGTCACGCCTGAGGAAGCTGCGCACTACTCGTTCCCCGTCGTCCTGCCCACGGAAGGGCAACACGTACTCCCTGGTCCCATCGCGGCGGCCATCGCCTTCGCCATGGAGGACTTTCTTCCCCTGGGAACCAAGCCTCCGCGCGATGCGACCCCCACCGAGCTCTGCGCCTTGCGCCGTGAGTCCTACGACGTGACCGCTGTTCCTGGTCCTGAGAAGATCGTCTTCGTCAGCTTCGCGGTTCGCGCGGATGCGTGTCGCGACCTTCAAGGACCCAGCCTCTCGGACACGCCCATCGTCTACGCCGTGGATGTCGGCCGGTGGCTCATCCTCTCCGTGCAGAAGTAGGCCAACGGCTCGTCCAGCGGGGCTGCTCGGTCTCCAGGAGACCGAGAGGGCGTCGGTCCCAGCGTCGGGCATGAACGCGCGCCACCTCGGGCCTCACGAAAAAGCCCCCACGAGGCGCCCTCTGGGCGAAAGTCACGGCCCCGTGCGCTGTATCTCCCGTCCCTCCCCACCGCGACCGTTCCCCTCTTCCGCGAGGTTCGCGGCATGAGCGTCTGGAGCTGGCTGGGTCGGTGGTTCCCCTCGCTGCGCAGCGAGCACGTCCCCATCTTCTACGAAGAGGACTACCGACTCCCCCTCACCGGCATCGAGTCCACCGTCGGCGTCGAACCGCGCGGCGTGGACTTCACCACCTGGTACCTGCTGGAGAAGCACGTCGTCCGCCCCTCGGACGTCTACCGGCCCAGGCCCGTGAGCTACGCGGAGATGTCCCGCGTCCACGACGCGACCTACCTGGAGTCACTCAGCCTCCCGGAGACCCTGGCTCGCATCTACGCCGTGGACCCGTCCGAAGTGCCCGTGGACACCCTCCTGTCCAACGTGCGTCTCGTCTGTGGCGGCACCCTCGGCGCCGCGCGCCTCGCCTTCGGCCGCCGTGGCCCCGTGGTGAACATGTCCGGCGGCTTCCACCACGCCGCCCCCAGTCGCGGCGGCGGCTTCTGCGCCGTCAACGACATCGCCATCGCGCTCGCCTCCCTCAACGCGGATGGCTACGAAGGGCAGACTGTCGTCCTCGACCTCGACGCCCACCCTCCCGACGGCACGGCGGAATGTCTGGCCGGACATCCGAAGGTCTGGATTGGCTCGCTGTCCGGCAGCGACTGGGGCTCGCTGCCCGAAGGCGTCGACGAGACGCGCGTGCCCGAGGGCATCACCGACGACGGCTACCTCGCGCTGCTCGAGGCCACGCTGTCGCGCATGCCCAAGCCCGACCTCGCCTTCGTCATCGCCGGCTGCGACGTGCTCGCGGGTGATCGCTTCGGACGCGTGGGCCTCACCGTGCAAGGCGCGCGACGACGAGACCAGCTCCTGGCGCGCACGCTGCGCGGTGTGCCCAGCGTGTGGCTCCCCGGCGGCGGCTACCATGCCGAGTCCTGGAAGGTCTTCGCTGGCACCGTGCTCGTGCTGTCCGGAATGGGCGGCCGCCGCATCAAGGCGCGCTATGACCCGCTGAGCGCCCGCTATCAGCGCATCTCCCGACTGCTCTCGCAGGAAGGCGAGCCGCTCGATGAGCCGCTCACGCTGGAGGACTTGGAGGGCTCGCTCGGCCTGGGCGGCACGTTGCAGCCCCGCGTGCTCGGCTACTACACCGCGCAGTCGCTGGAGTACGCCCTCTTCCGCTATGGCCTGCTGTGGCAGGTGGAGCGGCTGGGCTACAGCCGCCCGCGTGTCGAGGTGGGCTCCACCGGCGTCGGAGACCGCATCAAGGTCCTGGGCCGCGCGGGCGGACAGGAGCACCTGCTCGTCGACGCCGTCGTGGAGCGGCGCACCATCGCGGGCGAGCCCTTCTTCTTCGTCAACTGGCTGAGCCTGCGCCATCCCCGCGCGCGCTTCAGCGAGCGTCGCCCCCAGCTCCCCGGTCAGGACGTCCCCGGCCTCGGCCTCGCGCGCGAAGCCACGGAGATGTTCGTGCTGATGGCCAAACGACTCGGCCTCGCGGGCGTGGCCTCACGGCCCATGTGGTACCACCTCGCCGTGGTCGCCCGGGCCCGCTTCCGCTTCGTGGACCCCGCGCGTCAGGGCCGCTTCGAGGCGATGATGCGAGACCTCGCCCACCTGCCCCTGCTCGAAGCCACGCGCGCCGTGGCCGAGGGCCGCGTGTCGCTCAACGGCGAGCCCTACCGCTGGGAGCCGGATGACGTCGTCCTGCGCCTGGAGCCCGTCCCCGTCGACACCGACGTCATCGCCGCCGAGCGCGAGCGCTGCCACTTCACCGTGGAGTCCCGGCACGGTTGAGCCCCCGCCTGCTCGCCCACCCCGAACCCCCGGGGCTCATGGTAGGCAGGGGGCGTGGACCTGGACGCGCTCCGCCGTGAGCAGCACAAGCTCCGGCTCTCGTGGATGCCGTGGCTCTATTTCTCCCTCAAGCCGCGCCACCGCGAGTGGGCGGACGCGTGGCAACGCGAGGTGCAGGAGCGCCTGCGTGAGCTGGAGACCGTCGAAATCGCCGAGGGCTGCTTCATCGCCCCGGAGGCGCGCATCTTCGCCGAGCCCGGCCGCGCGGTCGTCATCGGCCCCGGGTGCAGCATCGCCGCGGATGCCTTCGTCCACGGCCCCGTCGTCCTCGGGCCCCGGGTGAGCCTCAACGCCCGCGTGAGCCTGGACGGCGGCGCCGGCGGCATCCGCATCGGCGAGGGCACCCGCATCGCCACCGGCGCCGCCCTCTATGCCTTCGACCACGGCCTCGCCCCGGACCGCCCCGTGCGAGACCAGCCCGTCACCTCCCAGGGCATCACCCTGGGCGCGGATGTGTGGATAGGTGCCAACGCGGGCGTGACGGACGGCGTCACGGTGGGGGACCACGCCGTGGTGGCCATGGGCGCCGTCGTCACTCGCGACGTGCCTGCCTGGGCCGTCGTCGGTGGGGTGCCCGCCCGTGTGCTCGGGGACCGTCGCCAGCGCCACCGCTCGGGGGCTCCGGG
>NZ_VIFM01000446.1 GCF_006636215.1 Myxococcus llanfairpwllgwyngyllgogerychwyrndrobwllllantysiliogogogochensis
GGAGGGAAGGGCTACGGGGACTTCAAGAAGCGGCTCCTGGAGGCCTACCTGACGACCTTTGGCCCGGCCCGTCGGCGGTACGCCGAGCTGGTGAGCGACCCGGCCGAACTGGAGCGCATCCTCCAGGACGGCGCGAATCGCGCTCGGGAAGAGGCCGCCCGGTTGATGGACAAGGTCCGGCGCGCGGTGGGCATCCCGTGAGGTCCTGGGCCTGAACGGGTGTTTACCGCCGTTTGTTTGACCCACCTAAAAGCCACTGTTAAGGAGGTGTGTCCCCCGGCTCGCGCTCGAGGCCGGCGGATTTGAGCCCTTGCGTGATGACGAGCCGCCACCGAAAGCCAGAAGGGCAGCCAGGTTCCGCCGGTGAGTGACGGCCGTCCCACTTCGGCCGACGAGGGCCTCCGCGACGGCGAACCGCCCCGCACCCCGGGCGACGCCTTCCGCGTCGCGCTGCCCAATTTCGAAGGGCCGCTGGACCTGTTGCTCCATCTCATCAAGGAGCATCGGGTCGACATCTTCGACATCCCCCTGGCGCTCATCACCGAGAAGTACCTGGAGCACCTGGAGCGGATGCGGGAGATCAACCTGGACATCGCCGGGGAGTTCCTGGTGATGGCGTCCACGTTGGCCCACCTGAAGAGCCGCATGCTGCTGCCGCGCCAGGACGCGGTGGCCGTGCCCGAGGGCGGCGAGGCCCTGGCCGCGGTCGAGGAGCCCGAGGACCCGCGCGCGGAGCTGGTGCGGCGGCTGCTCGAGTACCAGAAGTACAAGGACGCCGCCGAGCACATGGCCATGCAGGACATCCTCGGCCGCGACGTCTTCGCGCGCAGCGTGCCGGTGGAGGCGGTGCCCATCCCTGAGGAGGAGGTCGGCCTCCAGGAGTTCAGCGTCCTCAAGCTCATCGAGGCGTTGGACCGGGTGCTGGAGCGCCTGCAGCCCAAGGTGCAGCACGAGGTGGTGCGCGAGCGGGTGACGCTCTCCGAGGCCATCCTCCGCATCGCCCAGCGCCTGCATCCCCATGGGCAGGTCCTCTTCGAGAGCCTGTTCACCGAGGAAACGACGCCGACGCGCCAGGAAATCGTCATCACCTTCCTGGCCATCCTGGAGATGGTCAAACGCCGGCTCATCCGTGTGGTACAGGACGAGTCGCTCGGCCCCATCCTGTTGTTGCCCAACGGGGACGCCCTGGAGCGCTTGGTCCCCACGGAGGTCGACGAGAGTGACTACCGGTAGGAAAGGCCCCCGTGCCTCGGACGAGGAGGTTCCAGTCGCGTCCGGAGGTCCCAGTCCGTTCTCAGAGGAAGAGCTGGCCGCCGTCACCGGGCCTGGACTGGCGGACGAGCTGGACGAAGTCGAGGCCGCGGCCATCGAGGAGGACCAGGACGGCGTCACGCCAGACCTGGAGACCTCCTTCGAGAAGCTCGTCTCCAAGAGCCGCAAGCTGTCCCAGGACCGCATCCGCACCGTGGTGGAGAGCGTGCTCTTCGTCGCGGAGCGGCCGCTGTCCGTGGACGAGCTGTGGCAGGCCACCGGCATCGAGCGGGAGCTCATCGCCGAGGCCCTCAACCAGCTCTCCGGCATCCACCGGGACGGCATCAGCGGCATCGTCCTGTACGAAGTCGCCGGGGGCTGGCAGTTCCGCACGGACCCACACTCGGGCGAGTACGTGCGGCGCTACCTCCGGGTGAAGCCGCAGCGACTCACCCGCGCGGCGGTGGAGACCCTGGCCATCATCGCCTACCGGCAGCCAGTCACTCGGCCGGAACTCGAGGATATCCGCGGGGTGGATTGCGGCGCCGTCCTCAAGGCGTTGATCGATCGCAAGCTGGTGAAAATCCTGGGCAAACGCGAAGAGGTGGGGCGCCCCATCCTCTATGGGACTACTCGCGAATTCCTGGAGTTCTTCGCCTTGAAGGACCTGTCAGCGCTGCCCACGCTGCGGGAATTCCACGAACTCACGCAGGAGCATCGCGAAATCGTGGAGAAAGAAGTACGACCGGCGCCGGCGGCAGCGGGAACGGTGGAAGCGCTATCGGACCCGGGATTCACGAAGCGGATGGAGAAGAACGCGGCGGCCAGCGAGGCGGCGCTTGAGGACCTGGAACACGCCATCGAGGCGGCTGAGCGGACACAGAAAGCCAGCTCCAGCGTCCTGGACACGCCCCCGAAGCCCGAGACGGGCGCCGAGGGGCCGAAGCCCGAGTGACGGGCAGCAATGGAAGAAGGGGAAGTAATGTCGGCAGAACGACTACAGAAGTACCTGGCCCGCGCGGGAGTTGCTTCGCGCCGGCACGCAGAAGAGCTGATCACCGCGGGCCGAGTGGCCGTGAACAACACGACGGTGACGGAGCTGGGGAGCCGAGTGGAGCCGGGCACGGACCTGGTCTCGGTGGACGGAAAGCTCGTCACCCCCCCTGAAGAATCCTCTTACTTCCTGCTCTACAAGCCCGTGGGTGTGGTGACGACCCTGTCGGATCCCCAGGGTCGGCCGACGGTGGCCAACTACCTGGAGGAGACGGGCAAGCGCCTGTTCCCGGTGGGACGCCTGGACTACGACGCCGAGGGAGCGCTGCTCTTCACGGACGATGGCGCGCTGGCGCACAAGCTGACGCACCCGAGCTTCCAGGTGCCTCGCACGTATCTGGCGAAGGTGAAGGGCGAGCCCGACATCCTGACGCTCGACAAGCTGCGTGGTGGCGTGCGGTTGGAAGACGGCATGGCCACGCCGGTGTCGGTGGGCGTATTCGAGTCGGCCGAGAAGAACACCTGGTTGAAGATTGTCGTGGCGGAAGGCCGTCCGCACCTCATCAAGCGGCTGTGTGCCGCGGTGGGGCACCCGGTGGTGCGCCTGTTCCGTCCGGCCTACGCGGGTATTGGCGTGGAAGGATTGCGGCCGGGAGCGCTGCGTCCGCTGAAGAAGACCGAGGTCGAGCTGCTGAACGATGTGGCCGAGGGCCGTGTCGCGCCTCCGACGGCGGAGCTGCGGCTGCCGCCTCGGCGTCATGGGCGCGCGGCGCCGGGCTTCAATGAGTCGGACGAGGACGAGCTGTCCATGGACGATGACGCTCCCGCGCCTCGGAAGGCGGCGGGTGAGCGTGGGGCTCGCAAGGCTCCGACGGGGGCTGGAGGGGCGGCGTGGAAGCCCGTGGTGGATGGTGGCTCCGGGCTGGCTCGCTTCGGGCGTCCGCGAGGGGCCGCTGCCGAGGGTCGCGGTGCGCGGCGCTCGGGTGGTGACGAGGGTGAGCGCCCGTCGCGTGGCGCGGGTCGGCCGGCGCGCAAGGAGTGGGGCGCGGGTGGGGCGGATTCACCGCGCTCACGTGGGCCTCGCGCGGAAGGTGGCGCGGATCGCGGTCCGGCGCGGCGTGCGCCGGCTGCCGGTGGTGCGTCGCGCTTCGGTCGTTCGGCCTCGGGAGACGAGGGGCGTCCGGCGCGCAAGGAGTGGGGCGCGGGTGGAGAGGACAGACCGCGCGCTAGCAGGAGCGCTGGCGCTGGTGAAGGCCGCCCCGCGCGCAAGGAGTGGAGCGCGGACGGTGCGTCGGCTCGTGGTCCCGCGCGTCGTGGCGCGGACGGTGATTCGAAGCCGCGTTTCGGTGGTGACTCGAAGCCCCGTTTTGGTGGTGATTCGAAGCCTCGCTTCGGTGGTGAGGGCAAGCCCCGCTTCGGCGGTGACTCGAAGCCGCGTTTCGGTGGAGAGGGCAAGCCGCGTTTCGGCGGTGACTCGAAGCCCCGTTTCGATGGCGAGAGCAAGCCGCGCTTCGGCGGTGACTCGAAGCCGCGTTTTGGTGGTGAGGGCAAGCCGCGTTTCGGCGGTGACTCGAAGCCCCGTTTCGATGGCGAGAGCAAGCCGCGCTTCGGCGGTGACTCGAAGCCGCGTTTTGGTGGTGAGGGCAAGCCGCGCTTCGGTGGTGACTCGAAGCCTCGTTTCGGTGGCGAGGGCAAGCCGCGCTTCGGCGGTGACTCGAAGCCCCGTTTCGAGGGCGAGAGCAAGCCGCGCTTCGGTGGGGACTCGAAGCCGCGCTTCGGTGGTGACTCGAAGCCCCGTTTCGGCGGCGATTCGAAGCCGCGCTTCGGTGGCGACTCGAAGCCGCGTTTCGGTGGTGACTCGAAGCCGCGTTTCGGTGGTGGCTCGAAGCCGCGCTTCGGTGGCGACTCGAAGCCGCGTTTCGGTGGTGACTCGAAGCCGCGCTTCGGTGGCGACTCGAAGCCCCGCTTCGGTGGCGACTCGAAGCCGCGCTTCGGTGGTGAGGGCAAGCCGCGTTTCGGTGACTCGAAGCCTCGTTTCGGTGGCGACTCGAAGCCGCGTTTCGGTGGTGACTCGAAGCCGCGCTTCGGCGGCGAGGGCAAGCCTCGCTTCGGTGGCGCTGGTCGGTCGGAAGGCGAAGGCCGTCCTCGTTTCGGCGGCGGTGCGTCGCGCGGAGCAGGGCGTTCGGCTTCGGCCGGCGAAGGCCGTCCTCCTCGCCGCGAGTGGAGCGGTGGAGACACGGGCGCTCCTCGTGGCCGTCCCGACCGGAAGCCCCGTGATTCGGAAGGCTCGGGTCCTCGTGGACGCAGCGGCGGCTTCGGCGCGAAGCCGGGCGGCAAGGGTCCTCGGGGGGCAGGCGGCCGGACAGAGGCCCGCGCCTGGAAGCCGTATGACGACAAGGGCTCGCCCCGCGAGCGAGTCGTCCGCGCCGGGTCCCGGGGCCTCGCCCCCGAAGGCGCCCGCAAGTCCGAGGGTTTCCAGGACTGGGGCAAGAAGAAGGAAGCCGGTTCCCGGCCCCGCTTCAGCACCCAGGGGCCCAAGGGG
>NZ_VIFM01000447.1 GCF_006636215.1 Myxococcus llanfairpwllgwyngyllgogerychwyrndrobwllllantysiliogogogochensis
GGTGTCGCCGATGATGGCGGACAAGGGGCGGGAGGGCTCCGGCTCCTTCGGAAGGGCGACGGCGCGGATGTCGGGGTGGATATACATTCCAGACAAACTATACCTGATAGGCTAGTCAACTTCACCTTGATGTGAGGCTTGGCGTCCTCTGTGGTAGGTGGTTGGAGGTGGGAGAAGACTTCGCGCGATTTCCCTGGGCTTCTGGTAACGTCGGCCGGCGCCGGGGAGGGAGTCGCATGCGCGTGGCCGCAGTCCTGCTGTCCTACAGTGTCGCCATGAGGACGTCGCCATGAGGGACAACGGCCCCCCAGCCGTGCTGTCCCCGGGGGACGTGGTGAAGGGCTACACGGTGGTGAGGAAGCTGGACCAGGGCGGCTTCGGCACCGTGTACCTCGCGACGAACGACGGGCAGCCCTGTGCCTTGAAGCTCGTGGAGCGGCAGCGCGTGGAGGGGCGGGTCGAGAAGGAAATTTCCATCCTCTTGCTTCTGAAACACCCCAACGTGGTGGGCATTCGCGGCTTCTCCTACTGGCAGGCCGAGGAGCGCGACTTCGCCCTCATCGCCATGGAGTACGTGGAGGGGCGGAAGCTGGGCGAGTGGGTGAAGGAGGAGAACCCCTCGGCTCGGCAGATTGCGAAGGTGACGCTCGACGTGGCGCGGGCGCTGGCAGCCTCGCACGAGGCGGGGGTGGTGCACCGGGACGTGAAGGATGCCAACGTCATGGTGCGCGCAGCGGACGGCCTGGCGGTGCTGGTGGACTACGGAATCGGGGATTACAAGGGCGCGCGCTCCGGTGTCACCCAGTCCATCATGCCGCCCGGGACGATGGAGTACCGGCCCCCCGAGGCTTGGCTCTTCATGCGGAAGTATTTCGACGAGGGCGTCGGCCGCTATGTGTCGGTCTCCTCGGACGACGTGTGGGCCCTGGGCATTGTCCTCTACCGTCTCCTCACGGCGAGGTGGCCGTTCGACGACTCGACGGAGCTGACCTACATCGAGGGTGTCATCAACAAGTCGCCCGTGCCCCCTCACGGCGCCAACCGCTTCGTCCCGGAGCAGCTGGGCATGTTGTGCATGCGGTTGCTGGAGAAGGACCCTGTTGCGCGTCCCGATGCGAGCGCTGTCTGTGCGGCCCTGGAAGAGCTCCTGTCCGGGGCGGAAGGGGAGGCGTGGGACACGCCCTTGCTCGACACGTATGGCCCGAACTCGGCCACCACCGAGAACGAGGGCAAGGTGAACGCGCTGGCTCGGTGGGCGAAGAAGCCTCTGCGCCAGATGCGCCGGGGCAAGGACCCCAGGCAGGTGCTGCCGGCAGTCCAGGGCGAAGGCATGCCCGCGGCATTGCCACCTGATGCCCCGCCGGCGCCTGCGGCCATGCAGCCCGTGGAGGCGCAGCTGCCGCTCTTGGCGCTCGAGGCGGGGGCGGAGGCCGCACCGGCGGCGGAACCCCCGCAAGCGGCGCCTGTGGCCCCCGTCGTCGAGGTGGGGCGGCGCTCGTTCCTCGCGCGACTCCGGCTGGGACGCGTGCTGGGCGCGGGGCTGCTGGCCATGGCACTCGCGTCTGGGGCGTACTTCTCACAGCGGACGGCTTCACCGCAGCCGCAGGCCGTCCCCGGCCAAGAAGTAGCGCCATATACAAAGAAACCTCAAGCTGCCCCGGCCGCAGCTCCCACCGGGCCGGAGGCAACACCTGCGGCCGTCGCTCCCCCTGCGACGCTTCCCGAGGTGACTGCAACCGTGACGACCCCCCAAAATGACACCGCATCCTCCCCGCCAGTGCTTGCGAAGAAGGCCACGAGGAGCGTCCGCACTGCCCTGGCGACGACGGCCCTGTGCGGCGCGCTGGCCTGCTCGGGCCCACAGGTTCGTCCCGCACCGGATCCCGAACCGTGCCCGGCGGGAGCCACCAAGGGCATGAAGATGCTAGGCATGGAGATTGGGGACAAGGAGATTGGGAGCTTCGTCCGGGGGGACCAAAAATACGTAACGGTGAAGGACGGCACTGCACAGATCATCATGGGGTCGGACTACGCCACGTTGTCTGGGCGGCTCATTATTGCCGACCGCGTCTATGTCCGACTGACTCGGGCGCGCACGAGCAAAGGAAGCTTCCCCGTGTGCTTGGAAGTGCTGGACTCCTCTCAGAAACGAGGAGCGGAGATCGAAGGCGGCGGAGGGGATACCGGTAAGGCGCGCGTGTACTCTGCCGTTTGGGTCAAGGCGGTGAGTGAGTTTGAATGACATGCTGCTGTTTGGCAGACGCTCATGAGCCGCCAGGGGTGTCGCTGCTGGCGTGGTCCAGGAGAAATGTCGAGTGCATCATTCAGTGTCGGCCGTTCTGCTTTTCCTCCTCCTCGCAGGCGAGGGGACAGCTCTGGCACAGTCGCCCCCAGCTACAGCGGGGCTGACCGTTCGCCGAATCGAGCTGGTCTCGGATGACGCTCAGCCATCGGCAGAGGTGGCGGTGAGCCCAGGGCTCTCGACGGTGTTCATCTTCGATTCGGAGGTGAGTCGAGAAGGGGTGGCGCTCGAAGGGCGCGAGCGCTTCTCGGTCCTGGATGCCGGCCTCAGCACGTTACGCCTGGTTCCTTCAGAGAAGATCTCTCCAGGAGAGCGGCTCAAGTTGACGGTGCGCTTCCTGGATGGAGCGGCCCCGGCGAGTGCGACGATTGTCCTGGTCGCTCACCCAGCGAGGTCGGAAGCGCTCATTGAGGTCTATCGACGCAAGAGGGGCATCGAGACATACCAGGAGGAAGTCCGGCAGGCGCGCATCGAGGCCGAGCAGTGCAAAGAGGAGAATGCGCGCCTGAGCGCGGAGCGAAGTGCGCCCGATGGCGTGACGGGACTCATCGCGACATCAGTCCTGGACGGCCGCGGCATTGATTTCCGCGACGTGACCAAGGGGGTAACCCAGGCCCCAGGCGGGGCAGCAGGCAAACATCTTGTCTATGCATACCGGACCGCCCGAAGGGTGGTTGTAGACGTCTTCCTCGTGTCACGAGGGGACGACCAACCGTGGACAGCAGTGGGGGCAATGCTCAGGGGAAAGGCCAACGAGGAGCTGAAGGTGCTTCGAGTGTGGCAGTCGGGCCCCGTAGCCTCCGATTCGACAGGCCAGCGCGTGGTGGTTGAGGCTGAAACTGCATCTGACTCCCCTCAAGGAAGCTTCACGCTCAAGCTCTGGGATGCAGATATGCGCCGCACTATCACCCTGAGCAACGTCACCTTCCCATAACCCGGAGAGGGCTGTGGGTAAGCCCTCTCATGGGTTTCCGGCGTTTGGGGCTTGTGCGGACTGCCAATCTAGGGTCCAATGGACTATACCTATTGGTCTAGTCCATTCTGGCGTGCCCTGGAGGGCGATGTGTTCCCCACTGTGCTGGAGTGTGTGCGCGCGACTGCGCGCTTCCTTCGTGGCCACGAAGAGCGCCTGGAGCGCGACGCGCCTGATCCACCTTCATGAATCGGCTTCGAAGTAGGCGCTGGGCTCTCGCACCGCGCAGAGACTTCCCCGCACCGCCACGTGAGGCGCGTGCCGACGGTCGTCGTGCGCCGAGGAGCTGTCTGCGTTTCGTCGGGCTGCATGCCTGACGCCCTCTGAGGAGCCCTTCCTCAGTCATCCCTATTCGCACGTTTGGAGTCATGCGCGGAGCCGGGCCTTCCTGGCGCCGAGACGTGACGCGTCCGCCTGCCGTTAGGACGGGGCCAGGTTCCCTGGTGCCGTGACGTGACACGTCTGTCTATGGCTTGGTCCAGTCGGCCTGCTAGCGACTCCTGCAATGCAATGCATTCACCCACGGTCTGACGCCCTGTCGGACCGAATGGGGAACCTCTGTCCTTATCGCCCCTGCCGGGGGCCTTCCAGGGAGGCGTCGATGTTCATGCGCTGGGCCGTCGTGTTGCTGTGGGTGTTACCCGGAGTGGGGTGGGCGGAGGAGATTGCCTATGAAGACGACCTGGCGAAGGTCGAGGACGACACCGTTCTCCTTGAGCCAGAGGTGGACGAGCAGCTCGAGCCCTCCATGGACGAGGGTGACGCCCTGGTCGAGGAGGAGCCGGCCTCGTCTGGCTCGGGCTCTGGCTGGGCGAACCGGCTGAGTCTGGAGACCACGACATGGGCGCTTCTGCCGCGGAGAGGGGCGGGGACGGATGAAGGTTTCCTGCAGCTGCATCCACGACTGGAGGTCGTCAAGCCAGGCCTGCTCCAACTCGAGCTGGGCGCTCCGGTGCGATTGCGCATGTGGGGTGGAGAGGCGGGCGCCAGTCTGGTGCGGAAGGAGGACTGGGACGAGCTCTCCGACTGGGGCCAGGTCGTGCAGAACCTGATGGTTGGAGGCGACGCACCGAACTTCGTGTGGGTGGGCGCCCTGGAGTCCTACACGCTGCTGTCCGGGCACCTGGTGCGCCGCTACAACAACCGGGGCAACCCCAATTACAACCCAGCCGGCGCGGTGGTGACGGGGATGCTGAGGCCCCTCTATGTCGAGGCCTTCGCCTCGGACGTGCTGGGCGCGCGGCTGATGGGGGCGGAAGTCGTCCTGGACATGCAGCACATCCTCATGGGCCGCCAGCCGTACCCCATGAAATACGCCCTGTCGCTGTCGGCAGTGCATGACTGGGGCAAGGCGGGAGGGACGTCGGAGCCGATGACGCTGGCCCACCTCGATGGGACGGCCATCCTCGTGAGCCGCCGCAAGGGGCAAGGCGGCTTCGAGCTGCAGGCGAACGCGGGCTGGGGCGGGCGTCCCGGAGAGGGCGGCGCGTGGGGCGC
>NZ_VIFM01000448.1 GCF_006636215.1 Myxococcus llanfairpwllgwyngyllgogerychwyrndrobwllllantysiliogogogochensis
CTCCCCCACGGAGCCCCCGGTTTGAATCGCCACACGTTGCTGCTCGCGCTGTGCCTGGTGCCCGCCCTGGCACCTGCGCAGAGCCAGGAGGGCATGGGACTCGACCTCACGGAAGAGACCCAGCCCAAGTCCGAAGAATCACCCACGCCGCCGCCGGCGGAGGAGGCCGCGCCCGCAGCGACCGCCACCCGACCCGTGGAGGAGGAGGCTCCTCCTCCCGAGGCCTTGCCGCCGCTGACCGACATCACCCAGGAAGACCGGGTGAAGAGCGTCCAGCGAAAGGTGTACCGGAAGCAGGGACGCTTCGAGCTGACGCCGCTCATCAGCGTCTCCGTCAATGATCCGTTCTATTCGAAGGTGGGTGTCTCCCTGCGGGGCGCCTACTACCTGGCGGACACCCTGGCCATCTCGGCGCGTGGCTCGCTGATGCAGGTGGTGCCGTCCGACGACGTGCGCACCGCCAAGCGCGCCTTCTACAGCAAGATCTACAACTCGGTGCCCGAGTGGTCCGCCATGGGCGACGTGGAGTGGAGCCCGCTGTACGGCAAGGTGGCCTTCCTCAACTCCATCCTGCACTTCGACGGCTATCTGCTGGCGGGCGCGGGCGTGGTGAAGACGGAGACCTCGTCCTTGCCCGGCCGCGGGCTCAACCCCGCCGCGGATCTGGGCCTGGGCATGCGCTTCGTGGCCCAGGACTTCATCGCGGTGAACGTGGCGCTCATCAACACCTCCTATGTGGATCAGCCCCTGGGCAGCGCCAAGGGGGCCATCCAGAACGTCATGACCCTCAACGCCGGCATCTCGCTGTTCCTGCCCTTCCGTTCGACGGGGAGGGACGCGGAATGAAGCCCGTCTTCCGTTGGCTGTTGACCCTCTGTCTCACCATGCCCGTGCTGGCGAACGCGCAGGCCACCTCCGAGGAGGAGGAGGCCGGCGACGTGTCCGAGGTGGACAAGGACCGGCTCGGCCCCCTGCGTGAGCGGGTGCGGCCCGTGTCGGGCCACGTGTTCCTGAAGAAGGGGCGCTTCGAGTTCAGCCCGTCCGCGACGCTGTCGCTGCGCGACGCCTTCTTCACCAAGTACATCTTCGGCGGCGTGCTCACGTATCACCCCATGGAGACGCTCGGCATCAGCCTGCGGGCGGGCTACGCGGTGAACGCGGTCGCGGGCTCGGCGCAGATCTGCACCTTCTCCGACGGCACGGATGGCTCCACGCGCGGCTGTAAGTCGCCCGCCAAGAGCGAACTGGATGGTCAGGCTCCCGGGCAGCTCAAGCTGCTGGGTGGCGCGGACGTCCAGTGGGCGCCCATCTACGGCAAGCTGTCGCTCCTGGCCGAAAGCTTCATCCACTTCGACCTGTACGGCGTCGTGGGTGGCTCGGTCATCCAGTACCGGGGACCGGACCTGGATGACGCCACGGGCCTCTTGGCCAAGGACTACCTCACCCCCGGCGGCAACGTGGGCGTGGGGATGCGCTTCTTCTTCAACCGCTGGGTGACGCTGCGCACGGAGGTGCGCGACCTCATCTATGTGGAGAAGGGCCGCACCGACAACTATCTGCGCAACCAGCTGCTGTTCGAGCTGGGAGTGTCCTTCTTCTTCCCGTCGTCCAACCCTGGGTCATGATGCTGCGCTCCTTCAGGCTCATCCGCCTCGCCGTCCTCGGGCTCGCGCTCGTGTGGACGGCCCCTTCGTTCGCCCAGAACTTCGAGGGACTGGACCTGGGTGGTCAGTCCAAGTCCAAGAAGAAGAAGAAGGGTGCTTCAACCACCCGGTCCTCCAAGGCCTCCAAGTCGAAGAAGAAGCCGACGCGTGGCTCGCGGGGCAAGACGCCTCCCGCGCCCGTGGAAGACGACGCTCCGGCGGAGGCCACCGGTCCCATCGAGGCCACTCCGGCCGCGGTGACCGGCCCCACCTCTCCCTCCGAGGCGACGCCCGCTCCGGCGCCCACGCCCACCCCGCCCGCGGCTCCCGCGAACAGCGGCGGCTTCGGGCTGGACCTGACGCAGGAGACGCCCAAGACGCCCGCGCCCACCATGTCCTTCGACGCGGTGGACGTGTCCGGCAAGACGGCGGACCGCCAGCGGCTGGACATCACCGTCAGCCTCTTCAAGAACGACGAGTACGAGAAGGCCGCCATGTCGGCCCACGAGCTCCTCGCGGACCCGAAGCTCGCGGGCCTGCACACGGAGGCGCGCTACGTGCTGGCCAAGTCACTCTACCGCATGGGCATGTACCACTCGTCGCTCGGTGAGTTCTCCAAGCTGCTCGCCCTGGGGCCGTCCACCAAGTTCTTCAAGACGAGCCTGGAGTGGCTGTTCTTCATCAGCCGCAAGACGAAGAACGAGACGGTCATCCTCGACGAGATTGCCCGTCACGCGAACCAGGAGTTCCCGGAGAAGTACCGCAACGAGTTCCGCTACCTGCTGGCGCGCTACCACTTCGTGCGCGGCCGCGCGCTGGACCAGGTGGGCCAGAACGCGGACGCGGACAAGAGCTTCGCGGAAGTGCAGCGGCTGACGCTGCTGATTCCCAAGACGGACGCGTTCTACCCCCGCGCGCGGTACCTGGACGGTCTGGCTTCGTTCCGCAACGGCAGCCGTCAGAAGGACGCGGCGGCCAAGCGTGGCAACGGGGAGATGCTGGCGTCGGTGGAGGCGATGAAGGAAGTGGTGCGCCTCACCCGCCCGGTGGCCGGCAAGTCCGCGGACCAGGTCAAGCTGGACAAGTCGCTGCGCGAGCTGGCGTTCATGCAGCTGGCCCGCACGCACTACGGCATGCAGCAGAACCGCTTCGCGCTGTTCTACCTGGGCAAGGTGGAGCGCGGGAACACGCAGTGGCTGGAGTCGCTCTTCGAGGCGAGCTGGGCCAACTACCGCGTGGGCCAGTTCGAGCAGGCGCTGGGCAACCTCATCACGCTCTCGTCGCCCTTCTTCCGCGAGGAATACTTCCCGGAAGCGCTCATCCTCAAGGCGGTCATCTATTACGAGAACTGCCGCTACCGCGAGTCCAACATCATCCTCCAGGACTTCGAGCGCACGTACCTGCCGGTCCATGACCAGCTCGAGTCCCTGGTGAAGAAGAACATGGAAGCGGGCGAGTACTACTCGGTGCTCGCGGACGTGCAGAAGAAGAACAAGGACGGCCTGGAGAAGAACGAGACGGACGTCATCCTGGAGCGCATCCTCCGCCTGGCCCTCACGGACCAGGACCTGCGCAAGACGAACGACTCCATCCTCGAGCTGGAAGGGGAGATGGACGCGTTCGCCAGCCGGGGTGACACCTTCAAGTACTCCGAGCTCTCCAAGAGCCTGCTGGAGGAGCTGAAGGTCCACCGCACGGGCCTCATCTCCAAGGCGGGCATCATGGCCAAGGGCAAGCTGGAGACGGAGCTCGTCGCGCTCAAGCAGCTGCTCGCCAACGGCCTGCGCATCAAGTTCGAGACGACGACGAAGGAGAAGGAGTTCCTCGAGGACCAGCTCAAGGCGGGGGGCCGTACGTCCATCGTCAAGAAGTACAAGTTCTCGGTGGCCGTCTCCGACGACCAGCTCTACTGGCCGTACGAGGGTGAGTACTGGCGCGACGAGCTGGGCACGTACCAGTACACCCTGACCAAGGGCTGCATCGACCGCGACACGGCGAACCGGAACGTCCAGTCCGCCGAGGCGCTCTAGAAGAGAGCGTCAAATCGTCGCGGGGCGCGGAGTTGCCGCGCCTTTCAGACCGCCGGAGCGCTATCTTCCGCGCTCCGGCGGTTTTTCATTTCCAGCAAGGGAGCTACGGGTGAGCCGGACGGCGTCACTGCGCGTCGTCTTCGGAATCGTGTCGCTGGACCTCATCGGGTTCGGCATCCTGATTCCGCAGCTGGGCGTGTACGGAGTGAAGTTCGGGGCGTCGCCCTTCACGGTGGGGCTGCTCATCTCCGTCTATTCGCTGATGCAGCTGGTGGCGGCCCCCGTGCTCGGTCGGCTGAGTGACAGGTACGGCCGCCGGCCGGTGTTGCTGCTCAGTCAGGTGGGCTCCCTGTTGGGCTACGTGCTGTTCGCCCTGGCGCACTCGCTGCCGCTGCTCTTCCTGGCGCGCGTCATCGACGGCATCTCCGGCGGCAACATCGCCACCGCGCAGGCCGTCGTCGCGGACATCACCCGCCCGGAGGAGCGCGCGCGGGGCATGGGCGTCATCGGCGCGGCCTTCGGCCTGGGCTTCGTGCTGGGGCCCGCGCTGGGCGGCTTCCTGGGCGCATGGGGCGGCAACCTGGCCATTGGCCTGTTCGCGGCGGGGCTGGTGGCCGTCAATCTGGTCTGCACCTGGTTCTTCCTCCCGGAGTCCCGGGTGGAGGGGGGGCCGGAGGGCCATGTGCGCACCCTCAAGGGCGCCGTCCAGGCGCTGCGGCTGCCCGTCGTCGCGCGGTGCCTGGTGCTGATGCTGCTGTTCACCACCGCGTTCTCACAGATGGAGGGGACGTTCTCCGTCTACCTGCTCACGCGCTTTCTCTCCGTGGGGCCGGTGGCGCTGGAGGGGGGGCTGTTCCTCCACCCGGTGATGACGGACACGGCGGTGCTCCGCGAGGCGAGCCTGCGCGCGGGCTGGCTCTTCGCGGTGGTGGGCGTGCTCAGCGCGCTGGTGCAGGGTGGGGTGGTGCGCAGGCTCGCCTCGCGGAGC
>NZ_VIFM01000449.1 GCF_006636215.1 Myxococcus llanfairpwllgwyngyllgogerychwyrndrobwllllantysiliogogogochensis
TCGTTCTCGAAGGGCGGGTGGGGATTGGCTTGCTGCAACACCATGAAGACCGCGGCCACTCGGCCGGCATGGATGGCCATGGGACTCACATGGCCCGCGTAGAGGAGGGTGGACGCCGCGTCGTACGCGTTCGCCGTGAAGAAGCGGTCAGCCCCCGCGGGGATGTCGTGGAGCGTACCGTTCCACGTGTTCCCATCGCGGACGAGGTCCATCCCCAAGGCGGTGGGGATGCCCGGGCCATGGACCTCCACTCGGATGCGCGCCACGTCGTCGGCCGACAGTGCCTGGCCGAGCATGACCTTGACGTCGGCACTCGCCGCCGGAGGCAAGGCCCTCTCGTCTCCACCGCAGGCCGCGAACACTCCCAGGGCAAGCACTGTCGTCACCAGGGACGCGGCACGCCCGACACAAAGAAACACAGACATTGAATCCCCCTCTTGGTTGAGCGGGGCTATAGATCAGGAGGTGGCTCTCCTGCAAACCTGTCGTTCGCGGCGGGGAGGCACCTCGGATGGGACTGCGTGGGGTATTCTCTGCCCCCACCTGCCGGGTTGCTGGCTTCTTGAAGAGGCCTGGCTGTATGTGGCACCGGCGGTCAAGAACGATGTGGGGGCTCCTGGATCCCAGGAGGGGAGCGGCTCACTGTTTCATCCTTCGAGTCGAGCGTGCGTTGGCTTGTCTGGCCGAATCCCGCCCAGGCTGGTAAGTCAGTTAAGTCTCGTTGTTTGATCAAGACGGCTTAATCGGGCTATGTTCTCGGAGTCGGTCATTTCGCCGGCACGCACCCCAAGGACAATCACCCGTGAAGATGAAGACCCTGATTATCAGTCTGGCGTTCGGAGGCCTGTTGGCGGCGTGCGGTGGCGCGCCGGAGGAAGTGGCCGACACCGAGATTCCTGTGGGCGAGGCGGAGCAGGGTGTTTGCGAGGGTTATGATCGCGGCGCGCGGCACTGCACGTTCAAGTGCACGGCCAACGACTGGCGTCACTGGTATGGCTACAACGACGTCGCGTGGGGCCAGTGCGAGAACGTGGCGCGGCGTGACTGCGGCAGGGAGCCCTACAGCGTCTGCTGGAGCATTCCCTGAGTCGGGCCCCACCCCTCTTCACCCCAGGAATCCCTCCCATGAAGAACCTGATGAATCCCCTGATGATGGCGTTGGTGTCCATGGCGTGCCTCTCCGCGTGCGGCGGAGCTCCCGAGGAGATGGCCGAGGAAGCCGCTCTGCCGGACCCCTCGACGGCCGTGTTGTCGAAAGACCGTGTTCCGGGTGAAGTCAGCGCGTCCTGGACCGCGAACTGTGCTGGCTGGGCGGACGGCGGGCGCACGTGTTCGTGGCGCTGCCGCAGCTCCAGCGAGTGGATGTGGGCCACGCAGAGCGTCGCGTACGGGCAGTGCAATGCCTATGCGAACAACTTCTGCGGGCGTGATGCCTACGCCACCTGCTGGAGCAGCAACCCGCATCCGTAGTCGCGATTGACGTCCGCGATGTCTCGGAGGCCCCGGGCTCTCTTTCGAGTCTGGGGCCTTCTTCGTTTCGGGGGGTGCGCGGAGTCGCCGACCTCGTGTGTCATTTCGTGGTGTATGCCTTTTGGGGTGGCGGTTGGCTTTGCTGGACATCTGGGCCCACTCGCGTGGAGCGAAGCGCTGGCGCCTGTTCAGACTCCCAGCCGGGCGGAGATGCAGGACTGCAGGGAGTGGCGAACCTCCTCGAGCGTGGTGCCGCTGACCACGAGGCGCCCCGCGAAACCCGAGTCGCGCAGCTTGTCGGCGGCGAGCGCCTCCCTGCGGGGACTCGCGACGGTCTCGACCCCCGGCGGAGTCGCGGCGAATCGCTGCACCTCCACCGTCACACCCTTCGCGCGCAAGGTCTCCCCGGCACGAAGCTCGTCCTCGGAGGCGCACGTCACCTGCCCCACGTAGGCGCCAGGTCCTTCGCGGAAGGGTGGGAGCGTGGGGACTCTCTCTCCCAGGTGCGTCTCGAAGACGAGCTCCGCCCACTTCATTCCGGTGGCTCTATCGACCAGCCCCGAGAGTCCCCCTCCGGAGAGGCGGAAGCCCATCTCGACGAAGAAGGCGCCTCCCTGATTGCGGAGGAGGTCCACATGGAAGGGGCCCTCGCGGTAGCCCGTGGCATCCAGACACGCCTGGGCCAGTGCGCGCAGGGCGGGCTCCGCGCGGTCTCCATGCGTGGCGATGTGGCCCGCCTCGCGAAAGCCACGCAGCTCGGGTGTGCCTGGCGCTGGCTCGCGCGTGACGAGCTTCTCGCAGGTGGTGAGGAGCAGCGCCCGCCCCTCATGCGCGAGCCCCTGGATGGAGTGCTCGCGTCCCTCGATGAACTCCTCGAGCAACACCCGCTCGAAGCGCCCGCCGTCGTAGTTGGACAGCTCTCCCAGCGCCGCCAGGGCCTGGTCGCGTTGCCGCGCATCCTCGACGAGGAAGACGCCCAGGCCGCCACTCCCGTTCGAGGGCTTCACCACCAGGGGAAAGCCCACCCGGGTGAGCATGGCCGACGCGCCCGGTGAGCCCAGCTCGAAGCTGACGTGGCGCGGCTGGAGCACGCGGGGACATGCGTGGGCCAGGGCCTCGCGCTGTCCCCACTTGTCGAGGGGATTGAAGGCCCCATGAGGCCACCGCTGGCGAGGCCCGTGCTCCATGACGGGCGCGAGCGCGAAGGCGCATTCCACGTACCGTTCGAAGCCCGCGAGCAGCAGCGTCACGGGGACACCGAGCGACTCGAGGAAGTGCTGGACCTCCGCGGGCTGCGAGGGGTGCTCCACCGGAAGTTCCAGGTCGAAGGGGCGGCGACCCAGTTGTTGCCGCCAGCTCAGATAGGCGGGCGTCTCCACGAGAATGGTCTGCAGTCCGCGCCTGCGAGCCGCGTCGAGATAGGGCTCCAGTCCATCGCGGGTGGCGCCGAGCTGGACGAAGGCGCCCGAGGAAGTCGTCGTCATCAAGGCCATGCGAAGTGCCTCATCGCCCCGAGAGGGTTGCCAGCACCGCCGGCCCAATCGAAGCCGGGCTCGCCCTGATGGCATCCGGGCGCGGTTCACTCGCGAGGTCGGCCTTCAGCAGATCCTTCTTTCCCTCCCGGGGTCATCCCAGCGCCGAGCGTCCGTGGGCCGAGCGTCCGCCCCTGGACGATGCCCATGCCGCGCCGTTGCGAGAGCGTGACCTGGAGGGCCCTGCTCTCGTCGAAGAGGGCAGGTGCATGTGTCGTCCACAGCACCTCCTCGTGGAGCGCGCCCCGCGCGTCAGCGCGTCAGTCCCAGACGAACAGCCACTTGAGGCCCTTGCCCAGGCCATAGAACACCCAGCCCACGGGCCCGGGCCGCACCGGTCGCTGGAAGTCCAGGTACACGGTGGACAGCGCGATGCTGCCCTCCAGCCCCTCCAGGCGCGACTTGAGGGTCTCGTATTCGAGCGTGATTCGCTCCAGCTCCTTCTCCACCTTGAGCGTGTCCTCGACGGTGACAGCACGCTGGAGCAGCTCCAGGTAGCGCTCGCGAATCCGCGTCACGTTGTCCAGGCGCACCTTGAGGTCACGGTGGGTGTCCGTCACGTCGTCGGCCGAGACGCTCTTGTTCGCCACCGTGCCCAGGGCGGGCACCGCGGCCAGGAAACCTTCGAATCGCTCGGCGGGGATGCGCACCACGACGGCCTGGGTCATCGCCTGCTGGGCATAGCCCCCATGGGACTTCGCCAACGCGATGGCTTGCGCGGGCCCTTGCTCCGGCTCGTCGCGCTCCAACTGCACCGTGGCGCGGTGGATGATGGACCGGTTCTGCTCGGCCGCTCCCGGGGCGCCGCCCGTCGCCAGGCCGTCCATGACGTCCGCGCGCTCGTGGACACGAGAAGAGGAGCACGCGACGAGGGCGAAGAGCGGGACGAGGAGGAGCGGGCGCACGGGGTTCCTTGGAGAGAGAGGACAGTCGCGGACTTCCTCCAGGACACACCTGCGATTATTCGCGTTCCATCCTCACGCGTCAGCGCCCCCTCCTGGAGGGCACCGACGGAGGGAACCACGACTTCAGGAAACGCGGGAGGCGGGGGCGGGGAGCGGCTGCACGCCGTCACCCTCGTAGTAGATGCTCGCGCACCCCTTCTCGTAGACGACGAGCACTCGATCACTCTGGCCCAGCAGGTCGGAGGCTTTCTCCGTGGCCTTGCGGACCAGGGTGTCGAACTTCACCGAGCCCTGCTTGCTGCTGCTGGCCCGGACTGTCACGACTGGCATGCGGTGTCCCGCTCCTTGGTGCCCCACGGTGGGCGGCTCCAGGCAAGGCCCGGCTCCGTATCCATCCGCAGGTAACGAACGCGTCATAGCCAACCCAACACTTCGTTGACAAGCGCTCCGCTCCGTGGCGGGAAGATGGTTCCTATGGACCGCAAGCTCTTCGTTTTGCTGGTTTTTACGCTGGGTCTGGTTTCCACCGCCCAAGCCCAGTCACGTCCGCGCCGCGTGCACACCTCGCCCACACCCGCCTGGTTGCCCCGAGGTGTCCTCGTGGGCGCCTCTCTGCGCGAGGAGCTCCTCACCACGCGCCTGAAGGTGCAGTGGGAGTGGGCCTTCTTCCAGGACCGCAAGGACGCCTTCGTCTTCCTGCTCGAGGGTGGGGTGGGGT
>NZ_VIFM01000044.1 GCF_006636215.1 Myxococcus llanfairpwllgwyngyllgogerychwyrndrobwllllantysiliogogogochensis
GGGTGGGGTGGGGGTGACGGTGATGGGCTGGTGCGTGCTCGTCCTGCTGCTGGCGTGGGACCGCGCCATCTCCCGGCCCGCGCTCTTCGACGACCTGCCCGCCGTGCGTCCGCTCCTGGCCTGGCTGGTGGACCATGGCGCACCGTGGCATCCGCGCGCGGCGGCGGTGCTGCTCGCGCTGGTGCATGTCGCGGTGCTCCTGGCCCGACTGGGGACGTGGAAGCGCCGGCTCCAGGTGGGCCTGGGACTGGTGGCCACCGTGGCGGTGCTGTTCGTCGCGGGGCGCGCGGGCGGTGGCGGGACGACGGACGCCAGTCCTCCGCTGGTGGTGCTCATCGGCATCGATGCCTTCCGGCCGGACCGGCTGCGCACGCTGGGCGGAAACGGCGAGGTGGCGCCGCACGTGGACCGGTTCGTGGAGGACGCCACGCTCTTCACGCGGGCGTATACGCCGGTGGCCCAGACGGAGCCCGCGTGGCGCTCGCTGCTCACCGCGCGCTGGCCTCACGAGACGGGCGTGCGCTACGCGCTGACCTCCGAGTCGCGGATGAAGCTCCAGCCCACCTTCGCGGAGTCCTTCGCTCGGGCGGGGTGGCGCACGGTCTTCGCCACGGATTGCTCGCGCTTCCACGCGGAGGGGCCCGCTTCGGGTTTCGCCACCCGGTTGCAACCTCCACGGGGCGCGGTGAACTTCCTCCTGGAGAAGCTGCGTTACCGCGCGCTGGGCGTCTTCGCGGACCATGCCGTCGGTGCCGCGTGGGTGCCGGAGTTCATCGACAACCGCGCGCTGGCGGGCATCCATGACCCCATGGGCTACGCCGGGCGGCTGACGTCCACGCTGCTCGACGAGGCGAGCCAGGGCCCCACGCTGTTCGCCTTCCACGCCACCGCCGCGCACTTCCCGGGCGACCCCGTCCATCCCTTCTACCGGCGCTTCGTGTCGTCGTCCGAGCCCCTGGAGCGCCGGCTGCGCATGCACTTCGCTCCCGTGTCTCCCGGCGCGAAGGGCGGATGGAGTCGCGACGGGGCGGAGGCGCTCTACGACGAGCTCATCTCCCAGGCGGATGCGCAGGTGGGCATGCTGCTGGACGCGCTGCGCCGCTCGGGGCGGTATGACGACGCGCTCATCGTCCTCATGTCGGACCACGGCGAGAGCTTCCACGAGGACCGGCCGGACCTGGCGGGCGCGACGCCCGTGCATGGCGCGCGGCTGTCCGAGCTGGAGAACCGCATCCTGCTCGCGGTGAAACCGCCGAAGGGACGCGCGGGTGCGCCCGCGACCTCGGAGGCGCTGGTGCGTCTGGTGGACGTGGGGCCCACGCTGCTGGCGTTGTCGAGCCTGCCCGCGCTCTCCGGTGTGGACGGCGTGTCCCTGGCGCCACTCTTGCGCGGTGAGTCGCTTTCGCCGTTGAACCTGTACGCGGAGACGGGCTTCACGCACGTCTCGCCCGAGGTGTTCGACAGGGGGCACTGGCCCGGCGCGCCTCGTGCGTTCGACGCGTACCGCATCCGCCCGGACGGCGTGGTGGAGCTGGGTGACGCGGCGCACGAAGCCGTGGTGTTGGAGAAGGACCGGGGCGCGTTCGACGGACAGCGCTGGTGGGTGGACCGACCGCAGGCGGATGGCACCCTGCTGCGCGTGTGCGAAGGGGACTGTGAAGGGCTGGACGCGCTGGCGCTGGAGTCGTGGCTGGACACGGTGCGAGGACGGACGCCGGAAGGGGACTCGCGTAAGGTGGCCGGCCATGTCGACGACTCCAGACGCCCCGTCTCTCCAGGAACAGTACGCCCCCCACAACAGCTGCTTCGGCTGCGGCCCGGCCAACACCCAGGGCCTGCGCATCCGCAGCCGCGTGGAGGGTGACCTCGTCGTCGCCGAGTGGACGCCGTCCGAGCACCACCAGGCCTTTCCGGGCGTGCTCAACGGCGGAATCATCGGCGCGCTGCTGGACTGTCACTGCAACTGGACGGCGGCGTACCACCTGATGAAGGCGCAGGGCGCGTCCTCTCCGCCGTGTACCGTGACGGCCGACTACTCCATCACCCTCAAGCGCCCCACGCCCATGTCCGGGCTGGTGCGGCTGGAGGCGAAGCCGGTGGAGCTCAAGGGCGACCGCGCGGTGATTGAAGGCACGCTCACCGCGGGCGGCAAGGTGACGGCGCTGTGCCGGGGCACCTTCGTCGCGGTGAAGGAAGGCCACCCCGCGTACCACCGCTGGTGAGGGCGGAAACACCAGGGGCCCCGACGCCACCCCTCTGGAGGGGAGGCACGCGGGGCCCCGGGAGCAAGACGAAGGCTTTGGGACTACTTGCCCATGGAGATGAGCAGGTCGTGCCGGGCGGCCGTCTGGTTGGGCTGCTCGCGGTCCGCGATGCGGTGGACCTGGTTGGCGATCTTGTCCTGGAGGAGCATGAGCCCGTCCAGCACCTGCTCCGGACGGGGCGGGCAGCCGGGGATGTAGACGTCCACCGGGAGGATGCGGTCGATGCCCTGGAGCACCGCGTAGTTGTCGTAGAAGCCGCCCGAGGACGCGCACACGCCGAAGGACACGACCCACTTGGGCTCCGTCATCTGCTCGTACACGCGCTTGAGGATGGGGGCCTGCTTCAGGTTGATGGTGCCCACCACCATCAGGAGGTCCGCCTGACGCGGCGAGAAGCGGGGGAACTCGGCGCCGAAGCGCGCGATGTCGTGACGGCTGGCCGCCACGGACATGTACTCCATGCCGCAGCAGGCAGTGGCGTACGGGTAGGTGAACAGCGAGTACTTGCGGGCCCAACCCAGGCCCTTGGAGACCATGCGCTGGAAGAAGCCCATGGCTTCGTCGCGGCGGGTCGTCAGCACTGGAGCGATGTCTGAATCAGCCATGATGTCTCAGCTCTCCCAATCCAGGGCGCCCTTTTTCCAGACGTAGATGAGGCCCACCACCAGGGTCACCGCGAAGACCAGCATCTCCACGTACCCGAACCAACCGAGCGCCTGGAAGTTCACCGCCCACGGGTACATGAACACGGCTTCCACGTCGAACACGATGAACAACAACGCGACGACGTAGAACTTCACGGCGAAGCGCTGGCGTGCCGGGCCGCTCGACTCGGAGCCGGCCTCGAACGGTGTGGACTTGATGGCGCTCGGGCGACTGGGGCCCAGCAGCGAGGTGATGAAAGGAATCGCGACGCCCATGATGCCGGCCAGCAGCAGCACCACCGCCAGGGGCAGGTAGGGCGAGAGGGGAGAGGGAGTCATCGCGCGCGGAACCTAATGACACCGGCCTTGCCATGTCAAAGGGAAAGTCCCCCTGCTCGGTGCCGCAACCCCTTGAGATAACGATGAAAAGCAGGGCTTGTCGACTCCGGCGGCGAGCAGGGGGCCTGGGACGGTTCCCCGCATGCCCCGTGAGCAGCGGGCTCGTTTGACGCTTCTGGGGACGCACGCCTACCGTCGGGCGGCGCCGGCGGCCGGCGATCAGCGCGTCACTTGGGAGACGACAGGCATGTGGGGGCGGCTCGGCTTGCGGATGCAGGTGGCCATCGCGGTGCTCGTGCCCTGTCTCACGGTCATCGGCCTGTGCATCTGGAACTTCTCCGCCCGGCAGCGCGAGGTCTCCCTGGAGCTGCTCCAGAAGCGGGCCCGGGTCCTCGCCACGCTCGTGGCCAACCACCCGGCGACGCGGGAGTGGGACGGCACGGAGGCTTCCAAGGAGCGCCTGGACACCGTGCTGGCCCAGTTGGAGGCCCGTGACGTCAACGGTGAGGGTGGCTTCACGGTGAACTATCAGGGGCTGCTCGGGCCGGACGGCCGCCCCGTGTACGAGTCCGCGACGCGACTGCCCGAGCATGCGCGCGGCCGGACGGCGGTGACTCGGGACGGTTGTGTGACGTCGCTTCTGGCGCTGCGCGAGGTGTCGGTGCGCTGCGCGAGCGGCGAGCGGACGTATGTCGTGGGCCTGGGCCTGGACGAAGCGGCGGCCTCCGTCACCGAACTGAAGGGCTCCGTGGTGGCGGGGCTGGTGGGCGCGCTGGTGCTGGGGCTGCTGCTCGCGGCGCTCATCGGGCGGACCATCGTCGAGCCCGTGTCCCAGGTGACGGACGTGGTGCGGGACGTGGCCCGTGGAGACGTGTCGCGCGTGGAATTGGACGTGCCGGCCACGGGCGAGGTGCGGTTGATGGCGCAGTCCTTCAACCAGATGCTCGGCACGCTGCGAATCACGGTGCTGGAGCTGGTGTCGCGCACGGAGCAGTTGTCCGGAGCATCACGCGGACTGCTGGGCGCCTCCGCGGACCAGGAGCACGTCATCAGTCAGCAGGCGGCGTACGCGCAGCAGATCGCCGCGACGTTCGAGGAGCTGAGCCGCACGGCGGAGCAGATCTCCAGCTCCACCGAAGTCGTGGAGTCGAGCGCCCGGCGCACGCACGAGGCCGTGGCCGAGGCGATGGCGGTGGTGGCGCAGGTGGTCGCGGGCATCAACGACATCCGCACCGAGTCCAAGGGCGTGGCGGACGCGATTGTCGGCCTCAACCAGGACCTGCAGCAGGTGTCCAAGATTGCCCACGTCATCAATCAGGTGGCGGAGCGCTCGGACCTGCTGGCGTTGAACGCGGCGCTGGAGGGCACCAAGGCGGGCGAGGTGGGGCGGGGCTTCTCGCTGGTGGCGGCGGAGATGCGCAAGCTGGCGGAGAACGTGTCGGCCTCCGCGCGGGACATCGGCCGCATCGTCGAGAAGGTGCAGGACTCCGGCGAGGAGGCCGCGTCCAAGGCGCGCGTGGGCATGGCCACCAGCGACCGGGGCGTCGAGGTGGCGGAGCAGGCTTCCTCGGTGTTCCAGCGAATCGTGGAGTTGGCGCGCGGCACCAGCGAGGCCGCTCGGCAGATCACCATCGCCACGCGGCAGCAGCGTCAGTCCAGCGAGCAGGCGGTGCAGGGCGCTCGCAACGTGGCGGAGCTGGTGAAGCAGGGCGTGGACGCCACGGGCCGCACCACGCGCATCGCCCAGGACCTCCAGGCGGTGGCCGAGGGGCTCACCGCCGTCACCAGTCGCTTCAAGACGACGCGGAGCTGAGAGAGACGCCTACTCGTCGCGCGTCCAGCGGACCTGGAGCTCCAACTCGTCCACGTCGCCTTCGCGCTCGTGCTCGATGCTGAAGTGCGCATGGGCGGGGACGTGCAGGCGCTCGCCGGCCACCTGGATGCTGAACCCCTTGCCGCTCTCCACCGCGTCCGCGAGGCGTCGCAGCTTCGCGACGAACTGTGCGCGGGGATAGACCTTCTCGATGTCACGCTTCGGTCGCTTCGCCATCGCTTCATCCTGCCAGCGACGTGCAAACCCGTCGAACTTCATTACTGTGCGCGCCCATGGGCTCGCTCGAACTGTCCCCCGCGCATTTCCGGCGTCTGGCTGACCGCGTCTCCACCCTGGCCGAGGAGTGGCTCGAAGGGCTCGACTCACGCCCCATCGCGCCCTCAATCAATGGCGCCGCATCGGAGGCGATGTTCTCCGAAGGGCTCCCCGAGCAGGGCCTCGGAGACGCCGCGCTGGATGCGCTGCGGCCCTTCATGGAGGGCTCGCGCGCGGGCAACGCGCGGTTCCTCGCCTACGTGTTCGGCTCGGGCGAGCCGGTGGGTGTGCTCGGCGACTACGTGGCCAGCGTGGTGAATCAGAACGTCACCGCGTGGCGCTCGGCGCCCACGGTGGTGAGCCTGGAGCGCTCGGTGATTCGGAGCCTCGCGAGCGCGGTGGGCTGCGAGGGCTTCACCGGGAGCTTCGCGGGGGGAGGCTCCTCCGCCAACCTCATGGCCCTGGCCATGGCGCGTGAGTCGCTCGCTCCCGCCAATGAGGACGGCGCCCCGTCCGGCGTGGTGTACGCGTCGGCTGAAGTTCACATGTCCATTCCCAAGGCCGTCGCGCTCCTGGGCCTGGGGCGCAAGAACCTGCGGCTGATTCCCACGGATGCGCAGTGGCGGATGCGTCCGGACGCACTGGCTCGCGCGATAGCGGAGGACAAGGCCGCGGGCCTACGTCCCCTGGCCGTGGTGGCGACGGCGGGCACGGTGAACACCGGCGCGGTGGACCCCCTGACGGCGGTGGCGGCGCTGGCGCGCGAGCACGGCCTGTGGATGCACGTGGATGGCGCCTACGGCGCGCTCGCGGCCATGGCCTTCCCGGAGCGCTTCGAGGGACTGGGCCTGGCGGACTCCCTGTCCATGGATGCGCACAAGTGGCTCTATCAGCCAGCGGACTGCGGCGTGCTGCTGTTCCGCGACGCGAAGGCCGCGCGGCGGGCCTTCTCCTTCACGGGGGACTATGCGCGCGCCCTGAACGCGGACCCGGTGGAGGGCTTCGCGTTCTTCGACGAGTCGATGGAGCTGTCACGTCGCGCTCGAGCCCTGAAGGTGTGGCTCTCCGTCCGCTTCCATGGGCTCGCCGCGTTCCGCGAGGCCATCCGCCGCGACGTGCGGAACGCGGAGCGCCTGGAGGCGCTCGTCCGGGAGACGGCGGGACTGGAGCTGCGCTCCCCGGCGACGCTGAGCGCGGTGTGCTTCCGCTACACGGGCGGACTTCCGGACGCGGGGCTCGACGACTTCAACACGCGACTGCTGGCGCGAATCAACCGGCGGGGCCGTGTCTATCTCTCCAACGCGACGCTGGAGGGGCGCTTCTTCCTGCGTGCCTGCTTCGTGAACCACCGCACCACGCCCGAGGACGTGGCGACGGTGGTTCACGAGGTGCTCGCGGCGGCGGAGGAGCTCAGGGCCTCGTAGTCACGTCACGAGGCCCTGGGCGCGGGCTCAGGCGTGACTCTGCTGGAAGCGGTGGAGGGCCTCCTCCACCTCGTTGGCGAGCGCCATCACCTGGTCGCCGACCTCCGACTTCCCGTCGCGCTGAGCCTCCTTCATCTTCTCCTTCACCTTGTCCTTGAGGGGGCCGATGCTCAGGCTGCCCGGGGCCTGACTGGGCACGTAGTCGATGAGGCTCTCCGCGAACTTCTTCACCAGCGCCTGGGCCGGGACGAAGAGGAACATGCGCTGGCCGTACCATTGCGTGTACAGGCCGGAGAAGAGCGCCTCCTCGAACGGGTCCGAGCGCAGGTTGAGGATGTAGGGCCAGGAGGGGTTGAAGCGCTTGCCGCTGAACCACATGTCCGGGCCCCGGCCATCCTGGTAGCTGAAGATGACCTTCCAGTCGTCGTAGCGCACCGCCGCGATGTTGCCGCTGTCGAGCACGTAGATGAACTCGTGTCGCTGACCCGGCTCCTTGCCCGCGAGCAGCCCGCGCTGGTCATACCCATCCAGGTGCACGCGGAACTTCTTCTTCCCCACCGTGTGGCCCTGCTTGCACTTGTCCACGATGTCCTCGGGACCGCCCGCCGCCGCCACGAAGGTCGGCATCCAGTCCTCGTGCGCGAAGATGTCGTTGATGACGGTGCCCGCCTCGATGACCCCGGGCCACCTCACGACGCAGGGGACACGCACGCCGCCCTCCCACGTGGAGCCCTTCTCGCCCCGGAAGGGCGAGTTGCCGCCGTCGGGCCAGCCCATCTTCTCGACGCCGTTGTCGGTGGAGAACACGACGATGGTGTTGTCCGCGATGCCCAGGTCATCCAGCTTCTTCAGCAGCATGCCCACGTGGTCATCCAGCTCCGTCATCGCATCCGCGTACAGGCCCTTGCCCGTCTTGTTGCGGTACTTCTCCTGCAAGAACGTCCACACGTGGGTGCGCGTGCTGTTGTGCCAGAGGAAGAAGGGCTTGTCGTCCTTCGCCGCGCGCTCCATGAATGACAGGGAGGACTTGAGGAACTCCTCGTCCACCGTCTCCATGCGCTTCGTCGTGAGCGGCCCGGTGTCGACAATCTTCTGCCGGCCCACGCGGCCCCAGCGTGGATCCTCCGTCGGGTCATCGCGGTCCGTGGACCAGCAGTGGAGCACCCCTCGCGGACCGAAGCGCTCCTTGAACGCCGGGTCCTTCGGGTAGTCGGGGCACTCGGGCTCGTTCTCCGCGTTGAGGTGGTAGAGGTTGCCGTGGAACTCGTCGAAGCCGTGCACCGTGGGCAGGTAGCGGTTCGAGTCGCCCAGGTGGTTCTTGCCGAACTGCCCGCACACGTAGCCCTGGGGCTTGAGCAGCTCCGCGATGGTGGGGTCCGAGTCCTGGAGGCCGTAGGCGGCGCCTGGCATGCCGATGGTCGTGAGCCCCGTGCGCAGCGGGTTCATGCCGGTGATGAAGGCGGCGCGGCCCGCGGTGCAGCTCTGCTGGCCGTAGCAGTCCGTCATCATCGCGCCCTCCTTCGCGATGCGGTCGATGTTGGGCGTCCGGTAGCCCATCATTCCCTGGTTGTAGGCGCTGACGTTCCACAGGCCGATGTCGTCACCCCAGATGACCAGGATGTTCGGCTTCTTCCCCGGCTGCTTGCTGTCGTGGCCGTTGCCGTTGCCGTTGCCCTTGTTCTTGGATTTTCCGATGAACGCCATTCGCTCCGCCCCCGCTGTCCCGCCGTCGGTGAAATCCGTCCGGCCGACAGGCAAGGTGAGGCGGGGTGGTGTGAGAGGCGACTTGCCCTGCGGGGCAGTGGTCGGCCGGCTCCGTTCCCGAGCCCGTGCGTCCAGGCGAGCGTCGCCCCGCCCCAATGACTCACACCCGCGGCCGTTGCGCCTCCCTCTTTCGAGAAACGAGGGGGGACCCATGACGCTGGACCGCATTCGCCGCATCGCGCGCACGTGGCGCATCAACACGCTCAACACCGCTGTCTATGTCGCGTCGGGTGGCACCAAGACACTGCACGAAGGTCACTTTGCCCGCTGGCGAGGAACCTGGCGCAACTGGAGCCGGACCTTCGAATGTCAGCCCGAGCGCTTCGAGACGCCGGGCACGGAGGCGGAGCTGTGTCGCATCGTCCGTGAGTCGGAGAAGGTCCGCGTCGTGGGCGGGGGACATTCGTTCAACCGCTGTCCGCTGACCCAGGGGACCCTGATTTCGCTCGATGCGCAGAACCGCGTCCTGGAGGTCGACATGGAGCGGCGCGTGGTGCGCGTCCAGGCCGGCATCCGACTGCGCGACTTCACCCGGCGGCTCCTGGAGCACGGCCTTGCGTTACCAGTGCTCGGGTCCACGAACGCGCAGAGCCTGGGGGCGCTGATTGGCACGGACCTGCACGGCACGGGCAGGTCGCATGGCTTCCTCTCCGAGCAGGTGCTGTCGCTGCGCGTGGTGGACGCCGCGGGCGAGGCGCGCACGCTCCGGCGCGGCACGCCCGGGTTCCATGCGGTGGCGGGCTCGATTGGCACCTGCGGCGTCGTCACCGAGCTGGAGCTCCAGTGTGTCCCCGCGTTCAACCTGGAGAAGCGCCTGGAGGTCGTCCCGCGTCGGTGGGCCGAGGACCACCTGGACGAAATCCTCGGCACGAATGACCACGTCAGCTTCTATTACGTGGGCGGGATTGACGCGGAGCACGTCCGGATGAACGTGTGGAACCGGTCGACGCGGCCTCCATCGCGGTTCTGGCACCTCCGGAAGATGGGGCTGGAGCTGCTGGACATGTCGCTGTCGGGCTATCTGCTCGGCTTGTCCCGGGTGCTGATGTTGACGGAGCCCTTCGCGAAGGTCGGCTTATTCTTCATGAAGTTCACGCAGCAGGGACGCAAGACGGTGCTTCCCATGTGCTCCGCCTTCTCGCGCCAGCTCTTCTACCACCACGATGAGATTGAGTACGGCGTGCCCTTCGCCGTGCATCAGCGGTGTCTCCAGGACGTGTTCGACCTGCTGAAGCGACGGCGCTTCGTCTGCATCGTCGAGGTGCGCTTCACGCCCGCGACTTCCATGGCCACGGTGGGGCCGGGCGTGGGACGGCGCACGTGTTTCATCGAGCTGGCGCCCAGCCTGTCCGTCGACTCGAGCTCCGTCTTCGCGGAGGCGGAGCAGATCTTCCTCAAGTACGGCGGACAGGTCCATCTGGGGAAGGCGACGCGCGCCACCGAGGAGGACATGGAGCGGATGTATGGCGTGCGCTGGCACGCGCTGCGCACCGTGCAGCGCGCCCAGGACCCCGATGGGAAGTTCGTCAACGACTTCGTGGCCCGCGTCTTCGGCCCCACACGGAGGCTGGAGACGCGGGACGAAGACGCGCCGACACCGGAGCCCGTCGTCTCCTGGGGCTGAAGCGCCGCGCGCTACTGGTCCAGGACGTAGGCGAACAGCAGGGGGGCGACGATGGAGGCATCGCTCTCGACGATGTACTTGGGCGTGTCGAGGCCCAGCTTGCCCCAGGTGATCTTCTCGTTCGGCACCGCGCCCGAGTACGAGCCGTAGCTCGTCGTCGAATCGCTGATCTGACAGAAGTAGCCCCAGAGCGGCACGCCGGTGCGCTGCAAATCTTGATGCAGCATGGGCACCACGCAGATGGGGAAGTCGCCCGCGATGCCGCCGCCAATCTGGAAGAAACCCACGGGCGTCTTCGGAGCCACGTCCGTGTACCAGGCCGCCAGCGTCTGCATCGCCTCGATGCCCGTGCGCACCGTGTGCACGTTCTTCACGTCCCCGGAGATGCAGTGCCCCGCGTACATGTTGCCGAGCGTCGCGTCCTCCCAGCCCGGCACCCAGATGGGCAGGTTCTTCTCGCACGCGGCCAGCAGCCAGCTGTTCTTCGGGTCGATTTCGTAGCTCGACTCCAGCTTGCCGCCGCGGAGCACGCGGTACATGAACTCGTGCGGGAAGTAGCGCTCGCCCGCGCGGTCCGCCGCCATCCACTCCTCGAGCACCACCGCTTCGATGCGCCGCATCGCCTCCATCTCCGGGATGCAGGTGTCGGTGACTCGGTTCATGTGCCGTCCGAGCAGCGCCAGCTCATCCGCGGGCGTGAGGTCCCGGTAGTTCGGCACCCGCTCGTACGCCTCGTGGGCCACGAGGTTGAAGAGGTCCTCTTCCAGGTTCGCCCCGGTGCAACTGATGGCGTGGACCTTGTCCTGGCGAATCATCTCCGCCAGGGAGATGCCCAGCTCGGCCGTGCTCATGGCCCCCGCCAGTGTCACCAGCATCTTTCCGCCGCCATCGACGTGACGGCGGTAACCCTCGGCCGCGTCCACGAGCGCGGCGGCGTTGAAGTGACGGAAGTGCGTCCGACAGAAGTCCCTGATTCCCATGCGTGCTGCTCCCGGCGACCACGAGGTACAAGCGCGGGGGCTGTCGCCAGGAACACACCACGCCTGAACGCTCTACGGTCCGGACTGGCACCGCCATCGAAGCGTCGGGTGGCTCGGCGGGGTTCGTATATTCGCTTCACCCACGCGCCGCAACATGGGCGGCGGGCCTGCTCGGCGGGCAGGGAACTCAGGCGGCGGCGCGGGACTTCAGCTTCGCGAACAGCTCCGGCGGCATCGCGGCCGTGCCCAGGCGGTGCTCGGGCGACACGGCCTCGCCATGGAAGTCACTGCCGGCGGTGGGCACCAGGTCGTGCTCCTTCGCCAGCGCCAGGTACTTCTGGCGCAGCCCCGGGTTGTGGTCCGCGTGCAGCACCTCCAGGCCGGAGAGCCCCGCCTTCGTCAGCTCGCGAATCTCCATCCGCTCCGCCTTGGACGAGCCCGGGTGCGCCAGCGTCGCCGTGCCGCCCGCGTTGCGGATGAGGCGGATGGCGTCCGCGCCGTCCAGCTTGAAGCGCTCCACCCAGGCCATGCCCCGCGTCCCCAGGAAGCGGTCGAACGCGGCCTTCATGTCCACCGCCCAGCCCTGGTCCACCAGCACCCGGGCCAGGTGCGGCCGGCCCAACTGCGCATCTCCCGCGACGGCCAGCACATGCTCCATGCGCACCGGGAAGCCCAGTTGCTGCATCCGGGCCACCATGGCCTCCATGCGCTGCTCGCGCTCGCCGCGCAGGCGCTGGGCGAACCGCGCGAGGTCCTCGTCGTCCGGCCTCACGAAGTGCCCGAGGATGTGTACCTCGCGACCCAGGACGAAGGCGGACACCTCGATGCCCGGCACCAGCTCCACGCCGTGAGCGCGCGCCGCTTCGCCGGCCTCCGCCAGCCCCGCCACCGTGTCGTGGTCGGTCACCGACAGCACCGTCACCCCCGCCGCCGCCGCGCGCGCCATCAGCTCCGTGGGCGTGTACTGGCCGTCGCTGGCGGTGGTGTGGGAGTGCAGGTCGATCATCTCGGGCTCCGGGGCGAGCGGTTGAAAGCCGCACTGTCGCGACCTAGGCTCTTCTTCAAACCACGGACAACGTCAAGAGCGATGCCGCAGCACCCACTCCAAATCTCACGAAAGATTGAGTACGGGCTGCGGGCCATGACCTTCCTGGCCTCACAACCCCTGGAGCGCATGGTTCCCTTCCGGGAAATCGCGCGCCGGATGGACGTTCCCGAGGACTTCCTCGCCAAGATTCTCAAGGTCCTCGTCTCCCAGAAGCTCGTGCGGTCCACCCGGGGCGCGCACGGGGGCTACGCGCTGTCCCGGCCCGCCCGCGAGGTGACGTTCCTGGAGGTCATCGAGGCGGTGGAAGGGCCCGTCCACGTCAATGTCTGCCAGGACACGCAGCACGATGGCTGCAAGGCCACCGGCAGCTGCACCATGTACGGCGTCTGGAAGCTGGGGCAGCAGCGGATGCTGGACGTGTACCGCTCCACCACGCTGGACCGTCTGGCGATGACAGAGCTGCGGGCCCCGTCGGAAACCGGCTCGCCGGCCGTGACGGCGCGGGCCTAGACTGCCCGCCCCATGGCCAAGAAATCCGACACGAGCATCGAGAACCGGGTGTACCTCTTCGAGTCGCTCGCCAGCAGCTACGTGGCCGCGGCCTCGGAGGCGCTGGGCTCCAAGGACTCCGCCGAGCGCGAGCGCGCCCGGAGGGCCCTCGCGGAGCTGGCCTTCGTCTCCTGTGTGGTGGCGGACACCGGGGACCTGACGCCCGAGCAGGTCCGGGAGCGGGTGCTGAGCGCGCCCGCCGCCGACGCCGCCCCCCAGAAGCGCGGCAGCCGTCGCAAGCGCGACAAGTAGGGGCGGGGGCTCAGGCGGTGCTCCCCTTGGCGGGCGGGCGGTGTTAGATCGCCGCGCCATGGCCAAGACCTCCTCGAACCCGAAGAAGTCCCTCCGCTCCGCGTACTCCGGCGCCCGCAAGGCGGACCCCCGTCCCATCACCGGCAAGGAGAGGCCGGCGGAACTGCTCGCCCACGCCTTCAGCGCTTACGTGGGCCGCCAGGAGCGCACCGCGTTCGAGCTGATGTCCAAGTCGATGGAGGACGACGCGTCCATCTTCCTCACGCTGTCGGGCGCGATGACGCCGGCGGGTCTGCACCAGAGCTGTCTGATTCCCCTCATCGAGAAGGGCGTCATCTCCGCCATCACCACGACGGGCGCGAATCTGTACCACGACGCCCACCGCATCATCGGCCACGCCATCCGCGAGGTGAACCCCAACGCGGGCGACCTCCAGTACCGGCTGGCGCGCATCATCCGCATCTATGACCTGGGTTTCTGGGAGGAGGCGCTGCTCGACACCGACCGCCTCTTCTCCGCCATCATCCGGCAGCCCGAGTTCCAGAAGAAGATGACCACGCCGGAGTTCCACTTCCTGCTCGGCAAGGCCATCCACGGAATCGAAAAGCAGCTGGGCGTGAAGCAGCCGTCGCTCCTGTCCACCTGCTACAAGCACGCGGTCCCCATCTGGGTGGGCGCGGTGCAGGACGGCTCCATCTTCCTGAACATCGTCAAGCTCAAGCGCTTGCTCGGGCCCGAGTTCAAGTTCGAGCTCGACATCAACGACGACGTCTACTCCATGGCGGCGATGCAGCACTTCTGCCGGCACAACGGCAGCAAGCGGCTGGCCATCTGGATTCTGGGCGGCGGCGTGCCGAAGAACTACACGCTCCAGGGTGAGCCGCTGCTGGACCAGATTCTCAACGTCCCCACGTCGGGCTTCGACATCGACGTGCAGTTCTGCGTGGACCCGGTGGACAACGGCGCGCTGTCCAGCTGCCCCGCGGGCGAGGGCCACACCTGGGGCAAGGTCTCCGTGGAGGCGGTGGAGACGGGCTCCGTCTACGTCCACTGCGACGTGACGGCGGTGTTCCCCTGGCTGACGCACGCGCTGCTCAACGAGCCGAAGAACAAGCGCAAGCCCATGCGGCTGATGGACCGGCTGCCGGAGGCCATCACCTTCCTCGACGCCGACGTGAAGAAGCGCAGCAAGGCGCTGATGAAGACGCTGGACTGGAGCGTGGAGGAGGCGGAGCCTTCCACCAAGAAGGACGCGAAGAAGCACGAAGCCTACGTCCGCTGAACGCCCCAGGCCCCCAGGCTCCAAGGAGCTTCCGACCCATGAGCACGCAACAGCCCCCTGCCACCGGCGTGGTGATGACCCTGGTCAGCCACGCCCAGTTCAAGACGCAGCTCACCCACGGCCCCTCCAGCGCGGGTCTCCAGACGGAGGCGCCTCGCGACAATGGCGGCACCGGCGGCAGCTTCTCGCCCACGGACCTGGTGGGCGCGGCGCTGATGTCCTGCGCGGTGACGACGATGCACCTGTTCGCCTCGCGCGAGGGCATCGCCCTGGGAGAGATTCGCGCGAAGGTGGAGAAGCGGATGACGCCGCCGCCGCGCCGCATTGGCGAGCTGGTGCTGGACATCCAGATGCCCGCGGGCCTGTCCGCCGAGCACCGTGCTCGCCTGGAGCAGGTGGGCCGTGAGTGTCCGGTGGCTCGCAGCCTCCACCCCGAAGTGAAGCTGCCGCTGACGTTCAGCTACCCGGACTGAGCCGGCGCCCGGCTGTCCGGCCGTCCTCCAGTGGAGCCTCCGGGCCTTTGCTGCCCGGAGGCTCCCGCGTGAGAACCCTTCCCCCGCGGCGGTGTGGGCCGCGTGGCCGGGAGGGGCGGCATGGATGCGAAGCGACTGGGTATCTATCTCAGCGATCACCACGCGGGCTCGGTGGCGGGCATCGCGCTGGCGCGGCGCACCGAGTCGGAGAATCACAGCAACCCCGTGGGCCACTTCCTGGCCGCGCTCATCCCGGAGCTGCGCCAGGACCAGCGGACGCTCGAGGCGGTGATGCGGGCCCTGGAGCTGCGCAAGGACCCGCTCAAGTCCCGCGTCGCGTGGGTGATGGAGAAGGCGGGCCGCCTGAAGCTCAACGGCCACTGGGTGCGCTACTCGCCCTTGAGTCGCCTCATCGAGTTGGAGGGCCTGTGCACGGCCACCGAGGGCCGCATGTCCCTGTGGAGCACATTGGCGCGGCTCCAGCTTCACGACTTGCGGCTGGCGGGCTTCGACTTCGAGTCGCTCGTCGCCCGGGGTGAGCTGCAACAGGCGGGGCTCCAGCGGCTGCGCGCCCGCGCGGCGGATGTCGCCTTCGCGGACGAGCCCACGCCCTTCGGCGCCGGGGAGCCCGCCATCGCCAGCTACTGAAAACACCACGCCCCCCGACGCTTCCCCAGGAGGGGCGCGGCGGAGGGCGGGGTTTGAAGCGTCGAAGGCGAAGTGACTACGTGCCCGACGGAGACACCGGAGGACGGGTGGCGTCCGGCACCGGCACCAGACGGAGCTGGCTGGCGCTGCCCGCGAAGGTCGCGTCCACGCCGCGCTCCAGGTACGTGTAACCGGACAGGCCGTCCTCGTACATGCGCAGCAGGGTGCGCGACTCGTCCAGGGAGATGCGGCCCTGGCGCAGCGCCATCTCGGTGAACTTGCGCAGCCGGGCCACCAGGTCATCCCTGCTGTAGCTGACGTAGTTCAGCACTTCCGTCACGGTGTCACCGGCCACCACGTGGTCGATGAGGTAGCCCCCGTTGGGCGCCAGCGACACCTGCACCGTGTGCGTGTCCCCGAAGAGGTTGTGCAAGTCGCCGAGGATCTCCTGGTACGCGCCGACCAGGAAGATGCCCAGGTAGTAGTCGTCATCGTTGAGCGCGTGCAGCTCCAGCGCGTCCTTCACCTCGCGCTTGTCGATGAAGTGCTCGATCTTGCCGTCCGAGTCGCAGGTGATGTCCGCCAGCGTCGCGCGGCGCGTCGGCTTCTCCGCCAGCCGGTGGATGGGCATCATCGGGAAGAGCTGGTCAATCGCCCACGAGTCCGGCAGCGACTGGAACACGGAGAAGTTGCAGAAGTACGTGTCGCTGAGCGCCTTCTCGAGTGAGTCCAGCTCCTCGGGAATCTCGCCGGCCTCCTTCGCGATGCGCATGATCTTGTGGCAGGTGGCCCAGTAGATGTTCTCGGCCGCCACGCGCTGCTCCAGCGACAGGTGACCCAGCGAGAAGAGGGTGAGGCTCTCCTCCTTGGCGTCCTGCGCGTCGTGCCACGCCTCCAGCAGGTTCTTGTTCGTCACCTCGCGGAAGGTGGACAGGAGGTTGCGCACCACGGAGGGCGCCTTCTCGTCCACCTTGTCCGGCACGTGGGCCGGGTCGAACTCGCTGGTGCCCAGCACGTCCACCACCAGCACCGCGTGGTGCGCGACGACGGCGCGCCCCGACTCGGAGACGAGCGTCGGGTGCGGCACGCCAGCGCGGTCACACGCCTCCATCACGCCGAAGACGACGTCGTTGGCGTACTCCTCCGTCGTGTAGTTCATGGAGGAGGCGAAGTTCGTCTGGGAGCCGTCGTAGTCCACGCCCAGGCCACCGCCCACGTCCAGGTACTTCAACGGCGCGCCCTGACGCGCCACCTCCACGTAGAAGCAGCCCACCTCGCGCAGCGCGTTCTTCACGTTGCGGATGTTGGAGATCTGGCTTCCCAGGTGGAAGTGCAGCAGCTCGAACGCGGGCAGCAGGCCCGTGTCCTTCATGAAGCTGATGCAGCTCATCAGCTCCGACGAGGACAGGCCGAACTTGGAGCGGTCTCCACCGCTGGCCTCCCACTTGCCGGCGCCACGGGTGGACAGCTTCACGCGCATGCCCAGCCGCGGGGTGATGCCCGTGCGGCGCGAGACCTCCGCGATGAGGGGCAGCTCGCTGGGCTTCTCCACGACGAGGATGACGTTGCGGCCCAGGCGCGAATAGAAGAGGGCCGTCTCGATGTACTCCTCGTCCTTGTAGCCGTTGCAGATGACGAGCGCTTCCTCGTTCTCCAACAGCGCCATCACCGCCATCAGCTCCGGCTTGCTGCCGGCTTCCAGGCCGTAGTTGTAGCCCTTGCCCGCCTCGATGATGGTCTCCACCACGTAGCGGTGCTGGTTCACCTTGATGGGGTAGACGCCCCGGTAGCCGCCCTTGAAGCCCTGGTCGGCCATGGCCTTGCGGAAGGCCTCGTTGAGGTGGACGACGCGGTGGCGCAGCACATCCGTGAAGCGCAGCAGCAGCGGCAGTCCAATGCCCCGGCGACGAACTTCGTCCACCAGGTCCTTCAAGTCCATGCTGGGGGCCTGGGGGCCGTCCGGATGGACGCAGACGTGGCCCTTGTCGTTGATGCCGAAGTAGGGCGAGCCCCAGTTCCGGATTCCATAGAGCTCGTGCGCGTCAGCGAGGGTCCAGCGGTGCGGAGGGGCGTTTGCGGGCATCGGCGGTTCGAGGCTCCCAGGGAAATGGAGGGTGGACTCCAGTCAACACTGGAGGGGCGCGGGAACTATAGGAAAGCCCCCCCGCATACAACAGCCGGCTGAAGGGACAGCAAGCTGGCGGGCAGGCGACCACCCCGGGCCCCTGTCCTGGCGGGCGGACCTTCCATCTGATTCCTACCCTTTGGACGGAGTGTCGGGAGGACGCGTGGATAGAAGGGAAGGGTACATGGAGTCGTCCGCACGCAGGGAAGAAGCGCCGCTGACCCCTCGGGAAATCTTCGAGCGACTGGACCGCTACGTCATCGGCCAGGACGCCGCCAAGCGGGCGGTGGCCATCGCCGCCCACAATCACCTCAAGCGCGTGCAGGCCCGGAGGCTGCGTCGGCAGTCGCTCATCAAGAAATCCAACATCCTGCTCATTGGCCCCACCGGCAGCGGCAAGACGCACATCGCCCGCAACCTGGCGGACATCCTCCAGGTGCCCTTCACCACCGTGGACGCCACCGAGTACACGGAGGCGGGCTACTACGGCAAAGACGTGGAGGTGATGATCTCCGACCTGCTCCTCAAGGCGAACCACTCCGTCGAGGACACGCAGCGGGGAATCATCTTCGTGGACGAGGTGGACAAGATTGCCCGCCGCTCCCAGGGCGCCCGCAACGGTGCGGGCAGCCGGGACATCGGTGGAGAGGGCGTCCAGCAGGCCCTGCTGAAGCTCCTGGAGGGGCGTGAGGTGTACGTGCCGCTCAACGTCACCCAGGCCTGGAACAAGAGCGACTTCGTCCAGGTGGACACGCGCGACATCCTCTTCATCTGCGCGGGCACCTTCAGTGACTTGCACGACGCCGGCGACGAGGCGTCCAGCAGGCCCCTGGGCTTCGGCGCGGACGACGCCTCCAAGCGGCTCCGCAAGCGCATCAGCACCAAGCAACTGGTGGAGTTCGGGATGCTGGCGGAATTCCTCGGCCGCCTGCCCGTGGTGGTGCAGTTGGATTTGCTGGGCGAGGCGGACCTCATCCGCGTGCTCACGGAGCCGCCGGACTCCATCGTCCGGGAGTTCCGTGAGCTGTTGGCCATGGACGAGCTGGAGTTGGAGTTCGACGACGCGGCGCTGCGCGAGGTGGTGCACTACTCGGTGTCGCGCGGGCTGGGGGCTCGTGGGCTGCGCTCCATCCTGGAGCACGTGATGGCGGACATCATGTTCGAGGCGCCCGAGCGTCGGCGTCGGCAGTTGAAGGTGGACGCGGACTACGTGCGTCCCCGGCTGGTGGGGCTGGACGCCGTGCAGCTCAACGTATGACGTCCCCGGCATGCTCCGAGGCCCGGGCCGCCGCTCCCAGTCGGGCGGCGATGTCCGGGTCCTGGATGAGCTGGAGGACCAGGTCGTTGCGCAGGAGCGCGGCCGTGTCGCCCCGGACGAGCGCCTGCTTCACCTTGTCGTCCTGGAGGAGCCGCTGGAAGCGCGGGTCCTTGCGCAGGGCCTTGAAGGCGGGGTCGTTCTTCAGTGACGCCGCGCGCTCGGGGTCCCCCGCGGCCTTGGCCACCTGGACCATGTCGTCCATGGGGGCGAACTGGGTCATCTCGAAGAGGTTGTAGCGGCGCGCGGCGTGGGCGGCCAGGGAGTCCTTGGGCGACACGCCGATGCGCTTGCCGGCGACGATGACGTGCTGCTCGAAGAAGGTCATCGCGCTCAGGGCCATCCAGGCGAAGGCCGCCGTCTTCCCCGCGCCCAGCACGAAGCCGAGGAACCGGTCGATGCCCCGGTTCTCGTTCTGCTTGCCCGTGGCGAGGAAGCGCTGGAGCAGGGTGCCCAGCGCGTAGCGCACGGTGAGCCACACGCCGACGAAGAGGAGCACCGTGCCCAGCAGGAGGCCCAGCAGCAGCGGGCCGTCGAGCGCCTCCGCCAGCCGGGGGGCGACGAAGGGGCCCAGCCGGCGCGAGGCGAAAAACCCCAGCGCCAGGCCCACCCAGTTGGCCACCTGGCGTGAGGCGCCGGTGAGGGCGCCGATGAGCCCGAAGAAGAGCACCATGCCCAGGATGATGAGGTCGATGACCATGGGGCTTTGCCGCGCCTCCGGACGACGTCAGCGAATCTTGAACGAGTCGCCCTTGGCCTTGGCTTCTTCAGACAGGCGCTTCTGCGCCTCGGCCAGGCTCTCCTTGTAGCGGGGATTGGAGGGCTCGTAGGTGAGGGCCATCTTCAAGTTGCGCTCGGCGGCGGACCAGTTACCGGCGTCAATGTCCTTCTGGGACTGCTGGTAGAACTGGCGCCCCTTGGGGTGGGTGCCAATCTGTTCTTCCTGCTCCTTCTTCGCGGCGGCCTTCGTCTCGGATTCGGACGCCTCGGTGAAGCGCAGCTTCTGCGCGCGCTCCGCGCCCGTCACATCGACGAGGTACTTCTTGCGCTTCGTGTCGTCGCGCAGGACGTAGTAGGCCTCGGTGACGCGCTTGTAGAGCTCGTGCACCTGCTCCTTGAGCTGCTTGTCGTCGATGTGGAAGAAGCGGTCCGGATGGTAGGTGCGGCTCTCCCGGTAGAACGCCTTCTTGATGTCGGCGGGAGTGGCCGTGCGCTCCAGCAGGAGCACCTCGAAGTAGTCGAGCTGGTCCAGCTTCGCGCAGCGCGACTGGAGGTCCGCGAGCTGGTGTTCATCCAGGCCCGGGCCCTTGGCCGCGCTCGGCGGTGGAGGCGGCGCCATGGGCGCGATGGAAGGGACCGCCGGCGCGATGGGCGGCACCATGGGGCTGATGGCCGGAACGCGGGGCGCCGTCATCGGCGGGATGCCCGGGACGGTGGCCGCGGCGGGAGGTCGGGGCGGCAGGTCCGAGGGCGCCAGTGCCGGCAGCGACATCGTGGGCCGTGCGCCCGGACGTGCCTGCGGAGCTGGGGTCGGCGGCGGAGGCGGGACGACCTGTCCGACGGCGAGCGTCGGAGGTGGACGGGGCGTGAGCGCGGGACCCCGTGGCGCGGCACCTTGCGGCGGTACGGCCGGGGCGATGCTCGGAACGGTGGTGTGGGGCGGTCCCGCCAGGGGAGTGGTCGCCGGACGGACGGAGGGGGCCGCCGGGGCGATGCTCGGCACCGCGGGCGCGATGGACGGGACTCCGGGAGGAATGCTCGGCACCGCACCATGGGGCGCGGCGCCAGCGACGGGAGGTGGCGGCGGCACGATGGCCCGAGGCGCGACGGGCGGAGGCGTCAGGGGCGAGGTGCCGGCGGATGTCACGCGAGGCGGGGTGCCCGCGACAGGCGGAGGAGGCGGCACGGTGCCGACGGGAGCCGCGCGAGGTGGCGTGCTGGCGACAGGAGGCGGCGTCAGCGGCGTGAGACCCGCGGGAGTCCCACGCGGCGCGGGGCCCGAACCGGGAGGAGGCGGCGGCACCGTGCCGACGGGAGCCGCCCGGGGGGGAGTGCCGGCGACAGGAGGTGGCGTCAGCGGCGCGAGACCGGCGGGAGTCCCACGCGGCGCCGGGCCCGAACCTGGAGGAGGCGGCACCGTTCCCACGGGCGCAGTGCGAGGCGCAGCGCCAGCGACGGGAGGAGGTGTCAGCGGCGCGAGGCCCGCAGGCGTCGGACGCGGGGCGGGGCCCGAAGCGGAGGGGACTGCGCCCCCGGGTGCCCCGCCCGCGACAGGCGGGGGAGTCAACGGCGCGATCCCGGAAGGTGCGCCTTGGGGCGAGGGCGGTGGTCCTGCTCGCGCGGCGGGCGCTGTGGGCCTCGCTGTCGCTTGAGCCTGCGGCGTACCCGTTGCGGGACTCGCGGGTGCACCGCCGGCGGCGGGCATGGCAGCAGCCACCGTGGGCCGCGCACCTGTTGCCGGAGTCGCGGGCGCACCGACGGCGGGAATGCCTGCGGCGATCGATGGCCTCGCACCCGTTGCCGGAGTCGCGGGCGCACCGACGGCGGGAACGCCTGCGGAGACCGTGGGTCTCGCACCCGTTGCTGGACTCGTGGGTGCACCGACGGCGGGAATGCCTGCGGAGACAGTGGGCCTCGCACCTGTCGCCGGAGTCGCGGGTGCACCGACAGCGGGCACCGTGGAGACAGTGGGCCTCGCACCTGTCGCCGGAGTCGCGGGCGCACCGACGGCGGGAATGCCTGCGGCGATCGATGGCCTCGCACCCGTTGCCGGAGTCGCGGGCGCACCGACGGCGGGCATGGCGGCCACCGTGGGCCTCGCGCCCGTGGGCGTGGAGGTGGGGCTTCCCACCGAGGGCAGCCCCGTGGCGCTCGTGCGCTGCGGCGTGGGCGCGGTGATGGCGGGCACGGACACCGTGGGCCGCTGCGATGGAGGCACGGCCGGCGCCGCGACGCCCGGAGGTCTTGCTGTCGGCACTCCAGCGGGCGCGGCTTCCGTTCCGGGAGGACGCGGCGGGGCGGCGGCGGGAGGCCCGGCCACCGGCGCCGGAGTGGGCGGTACGGGGCCCGGGGTGGCCGCCGTCATCCGCGGAATGGCGGGGCGCGCGGGAGCCGCCGGTGTCCCGGGCGGGCTTCCCGGCGGCCTGCCGGAGCTGGGATCGGAAGGCTCGGACATCGCGCTCGTCTACTGGGCCACGGCGGGCAGGTCGTTGTTGTTGTGTCCGGCGAGGCGGGTGCTCCGGTTCGCCTGGATGGACTTCTGGATGTCGTCCTCCGACATGCCAGACGACAGGGTGATGGTCGTCGACGTCTTCTGTCCCGTCTCGGTGTCACACGCGGACACGTTCACCAGTCCGTCCGTGTTGATCTCGAACGTGACTTCGATCTTCACCTCGCCGCGATAGCCGATGCGGAAGCCCGCGAACTCGAACTCACCGAGCATCTCGCACTCGTCGGCCCGGTTGGACTCGCCCTGATACACACGAATCTTCACCTTCTCCTGCCCGTCACGGCTGGTGGTGAACGCCTTCGAGCGGTCGATGGGCACCGGCGTGTTCTTGTCGATGATCTTCTCGGTGTACCCACCCACCGTGCCGATGCGCAGGGTCAGCGGCGTGACGTCCACCAGGAACGTCTCCGTCTTGCTGTCCAGCAGCGCATGCGACTGGAGCGCCGCGCCCATGGCCACGACCTGGTCGGGGTTGATGCCCTCCAGCGGAGCCTTCTGGAAGTAGTGCTTCACGGAGTTGCGGATGATGGGCAGCCGCGTGGGCCCGCCGACGAGGATGACCGCGTCGATGTCCGCCGCCGTCAGCCGCGCGCTCTGCAGCGCCTCGTCGCAGACCTTGAACGTGCGCTGCACCAGGTCCATCACCATCCGGTTGAACTGGTCCTGGTTCAACGTGTGGCGCAGGTCCATCACGTTGCCCTGCGCGTCCTGGCAGATGCCCGCGCAGAGGATGTCCGCGGAGCCCGTCTGCCCCACGTCGATCTTCGCCTTCTCCGCGGCCTCCTTCAGCATCTGCAGACAGAACTTGTTCTGCCGCAAATCCAACCGCGTCTTGCCCAGGAAGTCGTCCGCCAGCCACGTCATGATGCGGTCGTCGAAGTCGTCGCCGCCCAGGTACGTGTCGCCCGCCGTCGCGAGCACCTCGAAGACGTCCTTGCCGATCTCCAGGATGGACACGTCGAACGTGCCGCCGCCCAGGTCGTAGACGACGACGCGCTGGTTGACGTCCCGGCCAAAGCCGTACGCGAGCGCCGCCGCCGTGGGCTCGTTGAGGATGCGCAGCACCTCCAGCCCGGCGATGCGGCCCGCGTCCTTGGTGGCCTGGCGCTGGTTGTCGTTGAAGTACGCCGGAACGGTGACGACCGCCTTGGTCACCTCACGTCCCAGGTACGTCTCCGCGACGGCCTTCATCTCCTTGAGCACCAGCGCGGAGATTTCAGGCAGCGAGTACGCACGCTCCCTCACCCCGATGCGCACCGAGTTGTTCTCGCCCTCGACGATGCGGTACGGCATCACCGCCTGCGCCTTCTTCACCTCGTCGGAGAAGTAGTAGCGACCGATGAGCCGCTTGGCCGAGTACACCGTCGTCTCGGGGCTGGTGATGATGTTCTTCTTGGCCGCGTTGCCCACCAGCACCGAGCCATCCTCGAGGAAGGACACGCAGGAGGCATGCGTCGTCTCTCCCCACTCGTTGGGGATGACGATGGGCTGGCCATCCTGGACCACCGACACGCACGAGTACGACGTGCCAAGGTCGATGCCGATTGCGATGTCGTCCGACATTCCATCTCCGGTGAAGGGTCTAGCCCGAGGCCGTCGGTGAAGCGCCCGGAGGTTAGGAGCCTCCGGAAGAGGTGTCAATGTTCGATCAATGTAAAGCCCAGCCATTTCAAGCACTTAGCGAAGTGGCAAGGGGGCGTGCCCGCTGGCTTGAGGGGGGGAGGGGACGTCATTATCTATGGAGCAAAGGAGTTCTCCCTCATGTCCGTCGTCCTCGCAGCCCTCACGTCAGACCCGAACCTGCTCAGGTGCGAGCTCCACCGGCTCGCCGAGCAGGTGCTCGTCCAGACGGAGCCTCGCGCAAACGCGGTGGGGGTGGGAGCGTACGCCCAGGACGAGGTCCTCCTGCGCCGTTTCTCCAGCGCGGAAGGGGAGCCCTCGCTCGTGGGGCTCGCCCCACCGGGTGAGTCGGAAGCCCTGCTGTTCCACGCCAGCCGCATTCCGGTGGGCCAGTCGCTGGAGGAGAACACCCAGCCGTTCCGCTCGCGCCGCTGGCTGTTCGCCCACCAGGGCAGTGTCAGTGGCTTCGACGAACTGCGCGCGACCCTGTTGGACTCGCTGCCAGAGCACCTGCAGCGTCAGGTGCACGGCGGAACGGACAGCGAGGTGCTCTTCGCGCTCTTCCTGCGTCACCTGCGTGACGTGGGGCGCACCGACGACCCCCGGCTGGAGGCGCACGTCGCCGGTCGCATGCTGGCGGACACCGCGCGCGAGGTCATCAAGCGCTCCGTGGACGCGGGCATCCCTCGCGCGTCCACGCTCAACCTGGTGGCCACCAATGGGTACCTCCTCGTGGCCTGCCGCTTCGGCGAGGAGCCGCTGTTCTATTCGCGACTCGAAGGCGGCGCGGAGTGCGTGCCCTGCGGAGTGACGGCCAGCTCTTCAGAGTCGCAGCCCGCGGTGGGCGCCCACCGGCGTCGCCGCACCGTCGTCCTGGCCAGCCACCTGAAGCGCCCGGGGAGTTGGGTGGAGCTGCCTCGCGGAACCACCCTCGCCGTGGGGTTGGACCTTCAGGTGCAACTGCTCAACGGCGGCTGAGCCCGGAAGGCGCTCTCCTGGTCGAACGCCCACGCACTTCGCGTGGGTCGTTCCCGCCCCGTGGCTTTCGGAGACGCTGGAGCTGAAGTGACGGATTCCCGGAGCATCCCGGCGCAAGCGGGTGAAGCACGGGAGTAAAACGAAAAAACCCAGGAATCTAGACGCCTCTTCCGGGAAACCGAAGCGGATTCCATGGGTGGAATGTGAACCGCTTTACAGGCCCCGCAGATTTGTTGCCTCATACTGGCGTAATTCCAAGGGTTTTACTCCGGGAATGAGTTTTGCCGCTGCCACTGCCTTCCTCTGCTTCGCTTGAGTCCCGGCTGTCCGTCGTTGTTCGCCATCCCGTGGATGCGGTGGTGGCGGCCTCGATGGGCCGGCGCTTCGCCCGGGACGCGGGATTGTCGGCGGCCTCCAGCGCGGAGGTCGCGGTGGTGGTGAGCGAGCTGGCCACCAACCTGGTGCGTCACACGCGGGCGGGCGGGACGGTGGAGGTGTGGTGTGAGGACGGCTGGCTCTGCATCCGCTCGCTGGACCGGGGCCCGGGCATGGCGGAGCCGGAGCGGCTCTTCGTCGGCCGCGAGGGACGCCCAGGGCCTTTGCCAGGAGAGAGCCTGGGTGAAGGCGGCGCCGCCGTGCGACGGCTGACGGACGAGGTCCGCGTGTCCAACCGCGAGGGCGGTGGCCTGGAAGTGTTCGCGCGCAAGCGCATGAGTCTGGAAGCAAGGAGACCGTGGTGAGTCGGGGCGTGACGAGTACACAGCTGCTGGGCGTCTTGCAGCACTTCATGACGGAGACCGCCGCGCGGCTGGTGCTTCGAGGAACGCTGGAACCGCTGCGATTGTCGGCGGACACACTGGGCGCGGCGGAGCTGCCGCGGGTTATCGAGGCGCTGGAGCCCGCCACGCGCCACTTCGTGGACCCGGCCCGACGTCCGGACCTGGCCGCGCGGTTGCGGGCCCTGACCGCGACGGCCACCGTCCCCTCGGGGTTGAGCGCCGCGCGCGAGCCGACGCCGGCCCCCGCGATGACGACGATGGACGCGCGGCCCACCACGTACCTGGTGCGGACGGAGGCGGACGCCAGCCATGCGCGGCTCGCGGCGCGCGCGCTGTGCGAGTCGATGGGGGGACGCGGCTACGAGTGCCAGAAGGTCGCGACGGCGGTGAGCGAGCTGGCGCGCAATCAGATCTCCTACGCGGGCGGCGGCACCATCCAGCTCATCCCCGTGCAGACGCCGCGCAAGCTGTTGCGCGTGCGCGCGGAGGACCAGGGGCGGGGCATTCCGGAGCTGGAGCGCGTGCTGTCGGGCACCTACCGGAGCAAGACGGGCATGGGCCTGGGCATCCTGGGCGTCAAGCGGCTGGCGGACCGGTTCGAGGTGAAGACGGGCGCCACGGGAACGCAGGTGGAGTTCGAGGTGTGGCTGTGAGGTTGTCCATCGCCCACCGGACCCGTCCGAAGGTGGGCGAGGTGGAGAACGGCGACGGCGTGGTGGTGCGCGTCGACGGGCCGCACACGCTGCTGGCGGTGGTGGACTCGCTGGGCCACGGGCCCGCGGCGGCACAGGCGACGGCGGAGGCCGTGCGCTGCCTGGGCCAGGCGCCGCTGGTCCCGTCCGTGGAGCCGCTGATGGAGGCGCTGCACGCGGCGCTGCGCCATGGCCGGGGCGCGGCCATCATGCTCGCCGTGTTCGACGGGCACACCCTGCACTGTGGCGGCGTGGGCAACGTGGAGCTGCGCACCGTGGGCACGCGCGTGCCCGTGCTGCCCACGCCGGGCATCCTCGGCCAGTCCTTCCGCACGCTGCGCACCGTCTCCACCGTGCTGTCGCCCGGAGACCGTCTGGCGGTCTTCACCGACGGCTTGAGCTTTCGCCTGGACCTGGAGCTGGTCCGTACGCAGTCCCCCGATGCGGCCTGCGCGTTCCTGATGGAGCGCTTCGGCCGTGTTACCGATGACGCCACCGTGTTGGTGGCGGATGTGGAGCCGTCGTGAGCCACCCGGACAGTCCCCTCCCTTCGCGCGACCTGTCGCGCATCCCCATCATCCCCCTGTGGGGACAGCTCATCGTCCCCCTCCAGGGCGACATCACCGACGCGCAGGCGGCGCAGCTCTGCTCGGACGTGCTGCGCGACATCCAGCGCACCAGCGCGAAGGGGATGGTGGTGGACATCTCCGGCCTGTGGCTCGTGGACAGCCACCTGTGCGCGGTGCTGGCGCGGCTGGCCGCCTCGGCCCGGCTGATGGGCACGCGCACCGTGCTGTGCGGCATGGGCGCCGACGTGGCGCTCACCCTCCAGAGCATGGGCATCCAGCTCGACGGCGTGGAGACGGCGCTGGGGCTGGAGGAAGGCTTGTCGCTGCTCGGCGTCCGGGCGGTGGGCGCGCGCACGGCCGAATCGGAGCGCGAGGAGGCCCAGCGCCTCGCGGACGAGATGCTCGGCATCATCGCTCCTCCTCCTATGGCCAGGAACGTCGTCTGAGGGAGACTCCATGAGCACCGCCCTGCCCACACCCCTGACCGTCGACCCCGAGCGCGTGGGGCGCATCATCGACGTCCTGTCCCTCATCTCCGTGGGGGAGTTCTCGCCCGAGCGCACCACCATCTCCATCCGTGAGCAGGACGAGCTCGCCGCGTTGGAGGAGACGCTCAACGTCTTCGTGCGCGAGCTGGCCACCACCCGCCGCGAGCACGAGGAGGCCCTGACGCGCCTGGCGGCGAGTCACCGCGAACTGGAGGAGAAGCTCTCCACCATCGACCGGCAGCGCGACGCCATCCGCGACCTGTCCACGCCCATCATCGAGCTGTGGGAGGACATCCTCACGCTGCCCATCGTCGGCGTGGTGGACACGCAGCGCTCCGTGGAGATGACGGAGCGGCTCCTGCAGCGGGTGGTCCAGGGAAAGGCCCGCTGCGTCATCATCGACATCACCGGCGTCGAGGTGGTGGACACGATGACGGCCAACCACTTCATCAAGATGGTGAACGCGGCGCGCCTGCTGGGCGCCTACTGCGTGGTGACGGGCATCAGCCCGCTGATTGCCCAGACGCTGGTCCAGATTGGCGTGGACCTGCGGGAAGTGAAGACGCTCGGCAGCCTGAAGGAAGGCCTGCGCGATTGCTTCCAGCACCTGGCCGGGCGTGGCGGCAACACCTCCACCTCCCGGCGCTGACCCCTTCGACTTCCGAGAGGAGACACGGCATGGTCCGCATGTGGACGTTCGGTGACAACAAGGTGTGGCTCGAGTCGCCCGACATCATCCGACTGGTCAACGTCGGGGTGTTCGACCTCAAGCTCCTCCATGAGCTGAACCAGGTGGCGCTGGAGCTGAGTGCGACGCATCCCCGGCTCTATCTGATCTCCGATGTGCGTCGCGGGACGAGCATCTCCGCGGACGCGCGCAAGACGCTGAGCGAGAACCCGGAGGCGATGCCCTTCGTGGGCACCGTCCTCTTCGGCGCGAGCTTCGCCTTGCGGACCATGGCCAACATGATGGGGCGGGCCTCGGCCCTGCTCGGGCGGACGCAGGGCGCTCCGTTCGGCATGGTGGAAACGGAAGAGGAAGCCCGGAACTGGGTGGCCGCCCAGCGCGCGCTGCAGGGCGCTGCCCGAGCCTCCTGAAGGGGCTGTCCGGAGGAGGCGCGAGAACCTCCGGACGCCGACCCGCTCACCGCCGCCGGCGCAGCCCGAGCAGGCCCACCCAAGCCAGCCAGACGAGGCCGAGCGGGAGGGCGCCCGCGGTGCTGGAGCAGCCCACGCCGCCTCCCTCCACCAGGCTGGGACGGATGACGTTCCACTGGTGATGGGCGGGAGTTATCTGCACGTTCCCCGCGATGTCCGTCGCCAATACATCCAGCGAGTGGATGCCCTCCGACAGCGAGCGGACGGTGAGGGGATTCTCACAGGGCGACAGCTCCACGCCGTCCAGCGTGCACTTGAAGCCGGAGACGGGCTCGGAGGTGTTCAGGGTGAAGGTGACCTCGGAGAGCGTGCTGGTGCCCGTGGGGCCCCCGCTCAGCGTGGTCGTCGGCGGCAGGCTGTCCACCGTGAAGGTGCGAGGCGTGGACTTGTCGCCAATGTTGCCCGCCATATCCGTGGCGAAGACCCGAAGGTCCTGCAGCCCGGTGACGATGGCCAGCGTCACCGCCACCGTCCACTCGCCGCGCTCGTTGGCCAGTGTCGTCCCCACCGTCAGTCCGTTGAGGGTGGCGGTGAGCGTCGTCCCCGGCTCCGAAGTGCCGGTGATGGTGTAGTTGTCCGGCCTGACGATGGCGTCGACCGTCGGGGTCAGGACGACGGGGGGGGCGGGCTTCGAGGTGTCCACGGTGAAGGCGTGGGTCGTGGAATCGGGGCCGTTCCGCTTGAAGGCGTCCGTGCAGTACGCATTGACCCGATGGAGCCCATCCGACAGGGCCGCCGAGGGCGTGAACTTCCACTCGCCCGTGCTGGCGGTGACCGTGATGGTCGGCTCCTGGGGCAGGTCATCCAGGCGCACGGTGAGGACGCATTGCTGCGGGGCCGTGCCGACGATGAGCGGCGTCGGCGAGTTCACGAGCGCGGCATTCGCGGGGGTCCGCAGCTCGGGCTTGCCCGGGAGCTCCAGGTCGAGCGTGAAGGCGCGCGTGATGCGAGGCCCCTCGTTGCCGGCGAGGTCCACCGCCTGCACCAGCATGTCGTGCCGCCCGTTGGCGAGGCCCTGGGGAGGCACGTAGAACCACTCCCCCGCGCCATCCACGGTGACGCCTGGGAGGCTGACTCCATCCAGGGTGATGAAGATGGTGCTGTCCGCCTCCGCCGTCCCTTCGATTCGAGGGGTGGGGGTGGTGAGAATCGCGTTCTGGATGGGCTTGGAGACCACCGTGGTGGGAGGCGTCGTATCCACGCGGAAGGACCTCGAGGAGGACGGGTCCCCAATGTTCCCGGCGAGGTCGGTGGCCTGGACCTGAACGTCGTGTCTCGCCTGGCTCAGCCCCGCCACCGGGGCGAACGTCCAGGCACCGGTGCTCGACGCCGTCACGGCGCCCGCCAATGCGCCGTCGATGAAGATGCTCACCTTGGCGCCCGCCTCGGTGGTTCCGACGAAGTCGGGGCGCGCCTTGCCCACCACGGCATCGGCGGCCGGGCTGGTGAGGATGGGAATCGCCGGGCGGGAGGCATCCACGGTGATCTGGATGGCCACGGAGGGGGCGCTCTCGTTCTTCGCGACGTCGGTGGCGGTGGCCGTCACGGTGTGGGGGCCATCACCCAGCGTGGTGCTCACAGGCACGGCCCACTGTCCGCTGCTGTTCGTCACCGCCGTGACGAACACGGCCTCGTTGATGAGGAGCTTCACCATGCTCAGTGGCTCGGCGGTGCCCTCGAAGGCCGTTCCGTTCGCGTTGACCAGGGTGCCCGTGGTGGGTTTCAGGATGGCGGGGGCGCCAGGGGGCGTCACGTCCACGGTGAAGCGGACCTCCGCGGGCGCACTGGTGTTGTTCGCGGGATCCGTGGCGGTGGCTGTCACCAGGTGGGTGCCATGCGGATATTCCACCAGGGTGGGCAGCGACCAGTTCCCGCTGCCACTCACCACGGCGGTGCCGACGAGGTCCCCATCCACGAGGACTCTCACGCTGCTGCGGGGCTCGGCGGTGCCGGAGAAGCCCGTTCCGTCCTCGCCCACCACGATGTCCACGGTCGGCGTCAGGATGACGGGAGCGGCGGGGGGCGTCAGGTCCACGGTGAAGGTGGACGTCGCGGTGGTGCTCGTGTTGTTCAAGGCGTCGGTGGCGATGGCCGTCACCGTATGCGAGCCCGCGCCGAAGCCCGTGCGAATCGCTATCGACCAGGTGCCCTCGGGGGTGGCCTGCGGGGACGCGATGAGGGCGCCGTCGACGCTGACCCGGACGGTGCTCAGTCGCTCGGCGGTGCCCGAGAAGGCCGTGCCCGCGGCGCCCACGACGGTGTCGGGGTTGGGGGTCTGAATCACGGGAGCCGCGGGGGCGGTGAGGTCCACGGTGAAGGTGGACGTCGTGGTGGCGCTCGTGTTGTTCGACGCGTCGGTGGCGGTGGCGGTCACTATATGTGCCCCGTCCGTGAAGCCGCCCTGCGTGGGCAGGGACCAGGCGCCGGAGGTATTGGCCTGGGCGGTGCCGACGGGCGTGCCATCCACGCTGACCTTCACCGTGCTGTCCGCCTCGGCGGTGCCGGAGAAGCCCGTGCCCGCGGGGCCCACCACCGTGGTGGAGTTCGGCGTCTGGATCACCGGCGCGGTGGGCGCCTCGATGTCCACGGAGAAGTGGCGCTCCGTGACGCCGCTCGTGTTGCCCTGCACGTCGGTGGTGGTGGCCGTTATCGTGTGAGGGCCGTGCGTGAAGGTCTTGCTGACGGGCAGGGACCAGGCTCCCAGGCCGTTGGCCTGGACAGTGCCATGCACGGCGCCATCGACGCTGACCTTCACCGTGCTGTTCGCCTCGGCGGTGCCGGAGATCCCCGTGCCAACGGGGCCCACCACCGCGCCTTCGGTGGGAACCAGGATGACGGGCGCGGAGGGGGCGATGATATCCACGACGATGCCATGGCTGGCGGCGGGGCTGATGTTGCTAGCGGCATCGGTGGCGGTGGCCGTCACCGTGTGGGCGCCGTCCGTGAATCCCGTCCGGACGGGCAGGGACCAGGTGCCGGTGCTGGTGGCCTGGATTCCGCCGACGGACTGCCCATCCACGTAGACATTCACCATGCTCAGGTTCTCCGCGGTGCCGGAGAACGACGTGCCGGCTGGGCCGATGACCGCGCCATCCGCCGGTGTCTGAATCACGGGCGCGGCGGGAGCGGAGGTGTCCACGGTGAAGGTGCTCTCCGCGGTGCTGCTCATGTTGCCGAGCGCGTCGGTGGCGGTGGCCGTCACGGTGTGCGTTCCATGCGAGAAGCCCGTCTGGGGCGCGAGCAGCCAGTTCCCACTGGGGCCGGCCTGGGTGGTGCCGACGGGCGCGCCATCCACGCGGACCGTGACGGTGCTCACGTTCTCCGCGGTGCCGGAGAAGCCCGTTCCCGCCGTGCCCACCACGGTGAGTGGGTTGGGGGTCTGAATCACGGGCGCGGCGGGCGGCGTCACGTCCACGACGAAGCTGATGGCCGTGGGGAGACTGGTGTTGTTCGCCGCGTCCGTGGCGGTGGCGGACACCGTGCGGGTGCCGTTGGCGAAGCCCGTGCTGACAGGAAGGGACCATGCCCCGCCGGGGCCGCTCGCCTGGGCGTTGCCGATGGGCACTCCGTCGACGCTGACGCTCACGGTGCTGTTCGCCTCGGCGGTGCCTGAGAAGCCCGTGCCCGCGGGGCCCACCACCGTGTCGGGATTCGGCGTCAGGATGACAGGCGCGGAGGGCGCCGCGGTGTCCACGGTGAAGGTGCGGGTCGTGGTGGGGCTCGCGTTGTTGCCGGCATCGGTGGCGGTGGCCGTCACGGTGTGGGGGCCGTGGCTGAGGCCCGTCTGAGTGGGCACCGACCAGGCGCCGAGCGCCGTGGCCTGCGGGGTGCCGATGACGGTGGTACCCAAGCGGACCGTCACGATGCTGTTTGGCTCGGCGGTACCGGAGAAGCCCGTTCCAGCGGTGCCCACCACTGCGCCCGAGGCGGGCGTCTGAATCACGGGGGCAGGGGGGGGTGTCTTGTCCACGGCGAAGGTGCGCTGCGCGGTAGGGCTCGTGTTGCCAGCGGCGTCTTGGGCCGTGACGGTCATCGTGTGCGAGCCTTCGGCGAGCGACGTGTTGTTGGGCAGGGACCAGGCGCCGGTGGTTGCGTGCGCCGTGGTGGTGCCAATGAGAAGGCCGTCCACGAGAACTGTCACGGTGCTCGAGTTCTCGGCGGTGCCAGAGAAGGTCGTGCCGGCGCTGCCCACCACGGTGCCCGCGACGGGGGTCTGAATCAGGGGGACCACGGGCGCCGCCGCGTCCACGGTGAAGGCGTTCTCCGCGGCGGGGCTGATGTTGCCGACGCCATCGGTGGCGGTGGCCGTCACGGTGTGCGGCCCTTCATCCAGGGAGCTGCTCGCGGGAACCGTCCAGGCACCGGTGGTGGCGTGCGCCGTGGTGGTGCCGACGAAGGCTCCGTCCACGTGGACCGTCACGATGCTGTTTGCCTCGGCGGTGCCGGAGAAGTCCGTTCCAGCGGCGCCCACCACGGCGCCCGAAGCGGGCGTCTGAATCACGGGGACGGCGGGGGGCGTCTTGTCCACGGAGAAGGTGCGCTGCGCTGCGGGGCTCGTATTGCCAGCGGCGTCTTCGGCCGTGACAGTCATCGTGCGGGAGCCCTCGGCGAGCGAGGTGTTGGTCGGCAGGGACCAGACACCGGTGGTGGCGTGCGCCGTGGCGGTGCCGACGAGGAGGCCGTCCACGAGGACCGTCACGGTGCTGTTTGCCTCGGCGGTGCCGGAGAAGTCCGTTCCAGTGGCACCCACCACGGTGCTCGCGGCGGGCGTCTGAATCACGGGGACGGCGGGGGGCGTCTTGTCCACGGTGAAGGTGCGCTGTGCGGCGGGGCTCGTGTTGCCAGCGGCGTCTTCGGCCGTGACGGTCATCGTGCGGGAGCCCTCGGCGAGCGAGGTGTTGTTGGGCAGGGACCAGGCGCCAGTGGTGGTGTGCGCCGTCGCGGTGCCGATGAGGAGGCCGTCCACGAGGACCGTCACGGTGCTCGAGTTCTCCGCGGTGCCGGAGAAGCCCGTGCCAGCGGTGCCCACGGCGGCGCCCGAAGCGGGTGTCTGAATCACGGGGGCGTCAGGCGCCGCCGCGTCCACGGTGAAGGCGTTCTCCGCGGTGGGGCTGATGTTGCCGGCGGCGTCGGTGGCGGTGGCCGTCACGGTGTGCGGCCCTGCTCCCTGGGAGCTGCTCGCGGGCACCGTCCAGGCACCGGTGGTGGCGTGCGCCGTGGCGGTGCCGACGAAGTTGCCATCGAGATAGACCGTGACGGTGCTCGAGTTCTCGGCGGTGCCCGAGAAGTTCGTTCCAGTGGCGCCCACCACGGCGCCCGAAGCGGGCGTCTGAATCACGGGGACGGCGGGCGGCGTCTTGTCCACGGTGAAGGTGCGCTGCGCGGTGGGGCTCGTATTGCCAGCGGCGTCTTTGGCCGTGACGGTCATCGTGCGGGAGCCCTCGGCGAGCGAGGTGTTGTTGGGCAGGGACCAGGCGCCAGTGGTGGTGTGCGCCGTCGCGGTGCCGATGAGGAGGCCGTCCACGAGGACCGTCACGGTGCTCGAGTTCTCCGCGGTGCCGGAGAAGTCTGTTCCGGCGCTGCCCACCCGTGCGGCGTTGATCGGCGTCTGAATCACCGGTGCGACGGGGGCCGTCTTGTCCACGGAGAAGGTGCGCTGCGCGGCGGGGCTCGTATTGCCAGTGGCGTCTTCGGCCGTGACGGTCATCGTGCGGGAGCCCTCGTCGAGCGAGGTGTTGTTCGGCAGGGACCAGACACCGGTGGTGGCGTGCGCGGTGGCGGTGCCGATGAGGAGGCCGTCCACGAGGACCCTCACGGTGCTGTTTGCCTCGGCGGTGCCGGAGAAGCCTGTTCCGGCGCTGCCCACCCGTGCGGCGTCGATCGGCGTCTCAATCACCGGTGCGAGAGGCGGCGTCGTGTCCACGGTGAAGTGGCGCTCGGCGACGGGGCTCGTGTTGTCGTCGGCGTCGGTCGCGGTCGCGGTCAGCGTGCGCGCCCCATCGGTGAGCGCGGTGCTCGTCGGCAGGGACCACGTTCCGGTAGGGCTCGCATCGATGGTGGCGTAGGGGACGCCATCCAGCAGGAGGTCCACCCGGCTATCGGGTTCGGCGGTGCCCGAGAAGTCGGTGCCGCCGGTGCCCACCAATTCCCCTTCGGTCGGCGTCAGAATCACGGGCGCGAGCGGGGGCGCGAAGGCTTCCACGGTGAAATAGACGGGGTCGCTCGACAGGCTGCTCAGCCCTTCGAACTCGGCGTGCGCGGTGAGCGAGTAGACGCCGTCATCGAGGTCCGTGGGCACACGGACAGAGAAGTCCCCGGAGGAGCCCACCGGCGTGGCGGGAAACTCCCACTCCGGCGTGGCGGGGCGCTCGATGTTGCCCATGCGCAGGAAGACGGTGGCGCCGGGATCTCCCGTGCCCGTGACGACCGGCGTCGGAGCGGTCAGCGCCTGGCCGTCGCCGGGCGTGGTGATGACCGGCGTCCTCGGAATGACGAGCGCGTGCTCCACCAGCGTGACATCACCCGGTTCACCCACGCTCGTCCCCACATCGCCGGAGACGCTCTCTCCGCCCGTCACGCGGACGGGACAGCCCGTCAGGGTGCCTGCCTGGAGCAGCACCTTGCCGCCCGCTCCCGGGCCAAATCCCTCCTGGGCGCCGAAGGACTCCGCGGGAACCCCGGGCCCACCCTGGGCCATCAGCGCTTCGCACTCGGCGCTCTCCACCAGCCGCGCGGAGATACTTCCTCCCTCGCCACCGCCCTCGGTGCCCAGGTCCCATGGCAACGCCTGGCCATTGGCTTCGATGCGGCCCGCGCCCGTGAGCTTGCGCGCCCGGAAGAAGACGACGCCGCCATCACCCAGGGGCTGCTGACGCAGCAGCGCGCCGCTCGCGGTGATGACACCTCCGTTGTGCAGCGTGCCGGAGGCCAGGAAGGCCACCACGCCACCGGAGGTGCCATTCCAGCTCCGAGCCTTCAGCTCCCCGGTCGGATGGATGGTGACGCTCGTGTACTCAGGCACGCGGATGACCTGCGTGGACAGGGGCACGAAGTCATTCAGCACGGGACGGGTCAGCGTCAGCACGGCTCCCCGCACCCGCGCCACTCGCGCCAGCTCCCAGACTCCCCCCGGGCTCTGCTCCCGGGGGCCAAAGGTGAACGTGGCCACGGACGAGGACCGCACGGGGCCGACGCCCAGCGTCTGCAACACCATCACCAGGTCACCCGCGACGAAGCCCTCGGGGGCGTCGACCTGAAGCTCGTGGTCCCCCTTGCTCAAGGGCGACGTCACCGCGGCATAGCTGTTGATGACCCGGCTCTCATGCGCCTGGACGGTCAGCGGCTCATCACGCCCCGCGCCGAGCCCGAAGACATCCGCCTCCGCGAACGCGGGAAGCGCGACCAGCGCCAGGGCGCAGGTCAAAAAGTGCATCCATCCCGATGATTTCATGGCGAGGCTTCCTGAGTGGTCGGCAGCATGAGGAGGAGCTCAACCCGGCGGTTTCGCTCCCGGCCCTCGGGGGTGCTGTTGCTTTGAGCGGGATGCTCCGGGCCGTAGCTCCGGAGCCGCAGCTTGTTGGGGGACACCCCGTGTTCCACGAGGTAGCGCCACACGGCCTCGGCGCGGCTTCGGCCCAGGCGTGGATTGAACGTCTCCGCGGTCGAGTCATCCGTATGACCGTCGACCGTCATCATCTTCACCGCGGGATTCGTGAGCAGCATCTCCACGGCGCGGTCCAGGTCCGCGGACTCCGCGGGCAGCTCCGTGCTGCCACTGCGGAAGTACACCTTGCCCTCGAGCACGAAGCGGTCCCTCGACACGTTCGCGATGGGCGACATCTCCCCGGGGTTCGGAATCATCGAACCCTGGCTGCTCTGGAACTCGCTCGCGCGCCTCGTCGGGATGGGCAGGGGCACGGACTCGTGGACGATGCTCGTGTCCGAGTCCGGTCGCGAGTCCTCCCCCAGCATGTACGAGAAGGACACGCCCGCGAGCAGCCGGAAGAGAGGGACGCCCGGCTCCGCGCCGAAGCCCAGGCCGCCGAGCGCGAACAGCTCCACGCCGTCCCGGGGTGCATAGCGCCCGCCTCCCAACAGCTCCACCGCGCCACGTGCCTGCTTCCAGGAGAGGCCCGCGTTGAGCGCCAGCTCCGCCCGCAACGGCGAGCCCACCGTCATCAACCCCGCGCCAATCCGAAGCTCACTTCCCAGCTCACGTGACTCCAGCGTGGGGACCTGGATGACCGCGGTGGGGCGTACCAGCATGCCCAGCTCGAAGGACGGAGCGAAGCGGGTGCCCAGCCTTCCTCCCACCATCACCTTCGCGAGGAGGCTCGTCTCCGCTTCGCGCGCCAGCGCCCCCTGCGTTCCCATGGGGAGGAAGACCCCCACCTCCGCGGCCAGGTCCACGGAGTCGTCCTCCTCCGTGCGCAAGAGCCCCACGCGGGCACCCACTCGCGGCGCGCCGACGCCATGGCGCGTGGGGGCGATGACCCCTTGCGACGTCAGGTCATCTCCCTCTCGCTGGGTCAGCACGGGCAGCCGGACGTCCAACTGGAGCCGGGAGCTCAGGCCCCAGCCCATGACGAACACCGCCGTCGAGCGACTGCGCAACAGGGGCATGTTCTCCCCCTTGGCGTTCAATGTCAGCGGCTCGTGTTGGTAGTGACCGAGCACCATCACCCGCAGCTCGCCGTCGCGTAGCACGGTGCCGCCGCCCGTCGCCAGCGGGCCGGGGCCTGGATTCACCTCCAGGCGCTCCAGGGCGAATGCTGGAAGGGACGCTGGCTCCTGGGCGCGAGCCACCTGCGCCAGCAGCAAGGCCGCCAGAGTCCATCTTCGCTGCCACCTGGCGCGCCAACCGCTCATCCGCATCCCATGGCACGTGACAGACAAGGGGTTCATGCGGGAGACAGCCCGCGGACACGTGCCGGGTTGAGGCCGAGAGCAAGGCACGTACCAAGGCCGCTGCGTCGCAAGCACCCCAGGCGAGGCCTCGTCATGCGTGCCGGTGGAACGCGGTTGCGTCCTCGCGGACCGCAAGCGAGGCGCAGGGCGGCGGGTTTCGGGGCCAGGGGCCCGGCTTCGGGCTGGCACGGAACGGGCAAGTGCTCGCGGACGCATGGCCTTCCAGGAACGACTCGCGCTGTCCCTCACGCTGACCCAGGGCGGGCAGACCTTCGTCATTCCCGGCGGACAGGTGGAGGCCTTCTCCGTCCAGCTCCTGCCGCACGGCTTCACCGCCTCGGTGCGCTTCTGGACCGGACTGGAGAAGGATGACGCGGCGCTCTTCACCGCGTTCTCCACCCAGGACCTCCTGGACGTGAAGCTCTCCATCATCAAGGGGGGCTACCCTGTTCCGAAGACGCCGCCGGAGCCGCTCACCCTCCATGGGCTGGCGCGTGCCCGGGGGATGGAAGCTCGGACGCACGGCCCGGTGGAGGGCGCGCCGGTGCGCTTCCGGCGCTACACGGTGGAATTCGAGGACGCCGCCCGGGTGCTCTGGCGCCAGCATCGTCCCACCGAGCTGCGCACGGACACCACCCTGGCGGCCCTGCTGACGGAGCAGACGGCGGGGGCCTTCGCGCTGGACTGTGACTGGGACGTGCTCGACGAGAAGCGGCCCCTCATCTGTCTCGCGCTGGGAGAGGACGCGCCGGGCGTGGGCTTCCATGACTTCGTCGCGTGGCTTGCGGCGAGCCGGGGCGGCGTGTGGACCTATGACAGCGTGAAGGACCGCTACGCGCTCCTGGGCCGCAAGGCGCCCGTGGGCACGGCCGCGCCCCTGTCACGCGAGAAGGTGGAGCGGGTGGAGGTGGTGATGCCGGCCGTTCCCAGGCACGCGGCTCGGGTCCTCAATGTCTCCGCGCTCAAGCCCTCCACGCTGGATGTCCCGGCGACCGTGGGAGTCGTGGGGCTCCATCAGGACCATCTGGTGCGCACGCCCATCGTCTCCCAGGTGGAGCAGCGGCAGACGCTGGAGGTCTCCCGCCTGCGCGTTCCCCAACGACGGATGCGACTCACGTTCCGCCACTACCCCACCGTCGCGGTGAATCCCGGCGCGGGGATTCGGCTGGAGGGCGTGCTGTGGGGCAGCGCGGCGGTGGGGATGGGGGAGGACCTGCGTTCCGTGGAGCTGAAGCTGGAAGCTCGGACGCTCAACGAAGGGCCTCACGCGGGGCTTCAGATGCAGGACGCGGGTTTCACGGTGGAGATGTCGCTTCTGGTGGAGCGCACGACGGACACCACGGTGACGCTGCCGGTGCATCGGGCGCCGCGATATCCCATCCACGTCGAGGGCAAGGTGCTCAGCCCTGGAGGCGGGGAGAAGGACCGCATCTATCTGCTGTCGGAGGACAAGAAGACCTCGGTGCTCACGTGGCGGGTGACGGTGCCGCTGTGGAACAAGGCGGTGAGCGTGCCGGCCGAGCCGGGCTTCTTCCCCGGACACTTCTACTTCCCGCCGTACAAGAACGCGCGCGTGCTGGTCGCGCTGCACTTCGACCGGGCGGAACTGCACCGTCACCTCGACTGGGCTGACGCCGCGCGGCTTCCCCAGGCAGGGCAGGGGGACGGAATCCTGCTGGGGAAGAACGACACCAGTCAGACGTCCATCGTCCACGACTACCAGGACATGAAGCCCGTGTGGCACCTGCGCCGGGTCTCCGGTCCGGACACCGAGACGGTGCGCATGGCCGAGGGCGTGATGATGTTCCGCACGAAGGAGGAGCCCGGCGCCGCCGCCGCCGAGTCCACCTACGATGTCTCGCCGCAAGTCGAGACGGCGCGCGCGGACCTCACGGCGGGCGTGAGCGGGGCCATGGGCGAGACGACCGCCGCGTACAAGACGGCGGCCGGTGCCTCTCAAGCGAAGCTGGACGGCGCCACGGCGGAGACGCAGGCGAAGCTGGAGGGCGCTCAGGCGGCGGTGAACGCGAAGGTGGCCGAGACGCGCGCCGCGCTCAACGGGGCCCTGTCGGGACTCAACGGGAGCACCGCTCCGCTGGATGGGGCCGCGGCCGAGGCACGCGTGGCGCTGGAGCGACTCAAGTGACGCGCGAGGGCCTGTCGCCCGGGCACGGCCCATGGGCGCGAGTGACGTGGGGCCTCCATGCGTGGGCCCGGAGCCGAAGGGAGGTCGAACCGTGAAGGCATTGCTGGGGACGCTGACGGAGCTTCGAGGCGACCTGGAGTCGTGCGGGGCGGGCTGCACGGCGCGCGTGGGCTCCTCGCGCACGGCCGTCGAGTCCGTGGGAAGTGGCATCGATGCCCTCATCACGTCGATTCGTCCCGAGCTGGAGCCCGTGCTCGCGGCGCTCCTGGGGCGCATCGACGCGCTCGACGCGAAGCTGGCGTCGCGAAAGGACGACGCGGACGCGGCCCGGCTGCGCGCGGAGTTGTCCCCCCTGCGCACCCAGGTGGATGGCGCTTCCGTGTCGATGGCGTCGTCGTTGGCCGCGCTGGAGGGGAGCGTGGGCTCGCCACTGCGTTCGAGCCGCGAGGGCGCGGCGACGTCGCTGGGCACGCTCGAGTCGACGATGTCTGGGCAGGTCGAGTCCCTGCTCTCGCAGGTGGAGACGGTGGAGAAGGCCGTCGTGCCCGCGCAGGCCCAGGTGGAAGGCATCATCACCCAGGCGAGCGAGGCGCTGGATGCCCTGGTGAAAGGCGCGGTCGCCGCCGTCGCCGCCATCCGCGAGCCGCTGCAACAGGCGGTCAACACCGCGCTCGCGACGCTGGAGTCCGTCCTCACGCAATTGGCCACGGTGAAGGAGCAGGTGCTGTCGCTCTTCACTCCGCTGCCCGCGGTGCTGGAGCAACTCCAGACGCTGTATCAGACGCTCGTCGGCTCGCTGGAGGCGCTGCTCACGCGCGTGAGTACGCTGTTGGATGCGATTCCGGCGGCGAACCTCCCCAAGCCGCTCGTGACTCCGGCGGTGCAGTCCATTCAGCAGGTGGTGACGCAAATCACCACGCAGCTCGGCGCGTTCTCCTCGCAGATGGCGACGCAGATGCAGTCGCTCCAGGCGCAGGTGCTCACCCAGGTGGACACGGTGCGGACCCAGGCTCTCCAACAGGTGGACACGCTCCAGCAGCAGCTCGTGCAGCAGGTCGACTCGCTGAAGCAGGCCGTTCTCTCGCAGGTGCAGCCCGCGAGCGCGCAGATGGACGCCGCGGTGTCCGCCGCCGTCACGCAGGTGGGGACCGCGAGGGACCAGGCCGTCGCGCAAGTCTCGGCCATCCAGGACCAGATGGCCGCGCAGGTGGAGGCGGTGAAGTCCCAGGTGAAGGCTCGGCTCCCGGCGCTGGAGCAACAGGTCGACGCCGGGGCCCAGGCAGCCCAGGCGCAGATGGAGGCCGCGGGCGCTTCCGCCGAGGAGCAGGTCACCACGGCGCGCACGGGTTTGAAGTCCCAGGTGGATGGCGTGGCGGGCACCGTCGGTGCGTCGCTCGACTCACTGGAGGCGCGGATGGCGCTGCCGCCAGCTCCCGTGACACCAGGGCCCGGAGGCCCGCTCCGGGCGTGAGTCGGTGTCAATCCGTCGGGTGACTCGGAGACAAGGGGTTGTCGCGGACATGCGACAACTCGCACGAATCCAGGCTCGTAGTCGTTCGAGAGAGTCTTCTCGACGGAGCCTGGTCGGATGTTCCAGGACCCTGGGCGTTACAACTCCCCGAACAGGTTGGCCAGGAAGTTACCGACGGGCACGCGCGGGGGCATCACCCGGGTGTCGTAGATCTTCACCTCGCCGGCGGAGGCGAAGTAGTCGGTGGCGACCAACGCGCCGCCGACGCGCACGGGGTTGGGGACTGGGATGATGTTGAACGTGCCCGGGGTCTCCAGGGCGACCGTCGCCGCCCCGTTCCACTGCTTCAGTTCGATGGCGGGCGGCGCGCTCGCCTGGGTGCGCAGGCCGTCGACGTTGAAGACATACCCCGTGTTCACGACGCGGACGGCGGGGTCCTTGATGTCCATCCCGGCGGAGGGGATGACTTGAATCATCGGCTCGATGGTGTCGATTCCCTCCGGGCTGTTCTTCATGCGCCGCTGCAAGTGGTCCAGGCAGACCTCCACTCCGATGCAGACCTCGTTGATGTCCTCGTGGGCATCGCCGAGCCGGAAGATGCAGCCACCCTGCAAGGAGTTGGTGGACCACTCGTCGCGGTTCTGGCTTCGGGTAGGGGCCTGGGACAAGGCGTCGTGAGAGCCCAGGGTGGGCACCGTGGCGCGGTACTTGTTGACGGAGCCGAGCAGGCTCATTCCTCGCGTGTCGACGTGTCCGATGCGAGCCCAGGCGGCATCGAAGGTCGTCGTCGTCTCGTTGATGTAGTCGATGCCGGAGACGTATTCCTTGTAGACGAGCCGCTCGTGCTTCCCATCCGGGCTCAGGAAGCCCCCTTGTTGGATGAGCGCGATGTTGAAGACCTCGACGCCCGTCTTCCTGTTGGGCACCACGGGGTCCATCACATCCATGTACCCGATGATGGTCCCGAGGACGAACAGCCAGTTCCTGAACCGGTCCGGCCGCGCATTGAACGACCACTTGCGGAAGTCCTTGAGCACGTCGGCGATGAGCTCCAACGGGTAGCCGCCGCGGACGCCCCGGAAGAAGAACTCCGGCATCACGAACACCTTGAGCGTGGTGGCGTCCATGTCCGTGTGCGGACTGTTGGCCGCCGCCAGGATGGCGTTCTTCACGTAGGAGCACCGGTTCGTCAGGTCGGTGCGGTCGTTCGCGTGGCCCTTGTACGCCTGGGTCCCCTTGCCGGCCACGACACGGTGCGGAGGGCCGGGGAAGAGCTTGTGCGTCCCGTTCCAGATACGCCCAGGGGCGCCCGGGTTCTTCGCGTTGTAGCCAAGCTGGTGGTGATAGCCGATGAACTGAACGTCGTCGTAGCTCATGGGGTCTGCTCGAAGTGAGGGGCTTCGGTGGGCCTGCGCCCCGCACGACGGCACGGGACGCCTTTGGACTACTTCCCGGCGGAGGGGGCCTCGATTTTCGGGCCCTCCACCTTGGGCGGCTCGACCTTGGGCGGTTCCACTTTCGGGGGTTCGACCTTGGACCCCTCGCCCTTGGGGGCGCGCTTCTTCTTCGGAGCGTCCGTGCGGATGCGGCTCTCTTCCAGCTCGATATCCACGCGCCCCGGAATGGGCGTGTCCAGCAGCACCTGCCAGGCCCCGTCCGGCGTGGTGAAGAGGAAGGAGATGGCCAGCGGCGACTCCTCCGGAATCTTCACCTTCGTCTGCGTCTTCTCGCCGGGATAGACGACGAGCGTCTGCACCACCGAGTCATCCGGGTGGACCACGCGCTCGGCCACGTCGGCGTAGAACTCCGTCATGTATCGCTGCGAGTCCACCGCGCGCACCAGCATGTGCATCGGCCGTCCCTGGTTCGTCCCGGGCGGCGACTTCACGTTGATGGTCAGGTGCGTCGGCGCGCAGGCCACCGTGCCCAGCGCGAGCGCCAGCATCACCAGCCACGGCCCCTTCGTCGCGCTCATCGCGTCACCTCCTGGAACAGCGTCCACGGCCCACCGCGCATGCCGAAGCGCAAGCGGATCTCCGAGTGCTCCGAGCCATCCGGACCCGGCAGCGGCCAGATGGCGTTGTGCTCGGCGTCGAACGTGGCGGAATCCAGGATGCGGAAGCAGTTCCACGACGAGCGCGACAACTCCGTGGAGCGATACCGCTTGCCCTCGCGCCCTGGCACCCGCAGCTCGACACCCACCGACGCCGACCGGGGCTCCCACCACGCCAGCGCGAAGTCCTGCCACGCGGGCGTCTGGTTGAAGCCGAAGGCCGCCGCCGCGCCGCACTTCAGGAAGGACATGGTGACGAAGCCGTTCTCGCCCGACGGCGGCAGCGGCAGCGGACGCACCTGGAGCATCAGCGGCTGGGGCTTGCCCTCGTCATTCCAGAGCAGCTTCGCCAGCTTCGAAAGCCGCCCGAGCATCGCCAGCATTCGCGGGGGGACGGAAAGCTGCTGACGCAGCGCCCGGCGCAGCATCCACTCCGTGCCGCGCTCCTCCACCACCGGCGACAGCACCTGGTTGACGAACTGCCAGAAGGCGCCGTCCTTGCGCTTGAGCACCTCCAGCTCCGTGGGGTCCAGCTCCTGGCTCGCCTCCACGGCGAACGGATAGCGCCGCAAGAGGGGCGTGAGCAGGGTCCGGAAGCGCCACTCCCACTGCTCCTCCAGCACGCGCTCCAGCTCGGCCCGGCCCAGCTCTCGCGTCATCAGGAAGGGCTCGCGGAACGGCCGGCGCAGCTCCCCGAGGATGCCCTGCTTGTCCAGCCACGCATCCACGCGGCGCAGGTAGGAGCCTTCATCGTCCAGCAGCATCGACAGGCCCACGCGGCCCAGCGGCGAGAGCAGGTCCGTGAGCTGCCGGCCGCCTTCCTCCGTCGACGCGGGCACTTCCTCGCCCCCGGCGCGCAGCGACGCGGGAACGACCACGCGCTCCCCCAGCACCGGCGCCGCGTTGAAGCCCGACACCTCCGTGTGCAGCTGCGACACCAGCAAGAGATAGGCGGCGAGCTGCGCCGTCTGGCCGTCCTTGTCCGGCGTCATGAGCTGCACGATGGGCCGGAACGCGGACAGCTCCTGCCGGAGCGGCTCGTAGTACGGGCCCTCCATGGGGCCGATGCCCGCCCCCGTGGCGACCTCGCGCAGCATCGACACCAGCTCCGACGTCGGCTGCGTCACCGCCGACAGCTCCGAGGCCAGCGACGTCGTCAACGCGGTGAAGCGGTAGTCGCGGTACTTCACCAGGAGGTCCTGGCGGTAGCGCTGCCCGAAGTTGGAGACCTTCTTCAGCACATAGCCCTGGCGCTGCGCGGCCTCCGCGCGCGACAGCTTCGAGTCCGTCATGCGGATGGTGAACTCGTCCACCAGCGGCCGGATGTCCGTCTCGAAGGTCAGCCACTCCGAACCATGGCGCGAGGGCAGGGTGTCCACCCGGCCCATGTCCATCGCGTCCTCCATGGACATGCCCATCCCCATCTCCGACGCGGACGCCACCGCGCCCGCCGGCAGGCGCACCGTCTGCCTTTGGAAGGGCCGCTGGCCCTGCTCCATCTGCCGCAGCAGCTTGTCCAGCAGCACGCGGGACAGCTCCTTCGGGCGGAACTCGAACGACTGCTGCAGCACCCGCACCTCCAGGCGCGCATCCCCGTTGGTGGGCACGAAGAGGCCCCCGGTGCGCGTCAGCAGCTCCGCGGTGGACATCTCCGCGGCCGCCTTCAGGCCCGCGTCGATCTCCTCCTCCATGCGCAGCACCGCGGCCAGCATCGGCTCGTGCTCGCGGTGCCAGTCAATCGAGTCAAGCGTGCTCTCCACGCCCTTGAGCGTCGCCTGGCTCTCCGGCGCACCCGAGGCGTCCAGCAGCGCGAGCATCTTGCGCGCGGACGTGTACGCGACGCTCTGGGCCAGGGTTATCTGGAGTCGCTTGCGCTCACTGGTCAGCACCCGCCACTGCTCCAGGTCCAGCTCGCTGGCGCCCATCACCAGTTGGAGCCGCTGCAGGTGGTCCCGCCACGGGCCCAGGTAGCTCTCCTCCGTCAGCCACTCGTAGGGCCAGCGCATCCACGGCAACTGCCCCTGCGCCTGCATGCCCGCGCGCCACGCCTGGTCGCTGGAGATGATGTAGTCGCCCACCACCTCCTCGCGCAGCTTGGTGGCCTGCATCCAGTTGGATTCCTTCGCGGCGGCGTGCGTCCCGATGAAGCCCAGGGAGTCCGCGGCCCAGTTCCAGCGCTTGCGGTACTGCACGTCCAGTCCGGACAGGATGAAGCGGCCCATGTCGTCGCCGCGAGAGGCGCGCGTCACCGCCATGACGTGCAGCATCTGCTCCGGGCGGCACAGCGTCTCGCGCTCGCAGCGCTCGTCCGAGTGCGTCGGCGCCCAGCGCGAGCGGTTGCCCACCAGCTCCGCCGGCGCGCAGCCGGGGATGAGCGTGCCGCAGCGCTGGCACTGCTCCTGGCAGCTCTCCAACAGCGGCTTGAGGTACGACAGCCGGACGGTGTTGGCGAGCTGATCTCTCAGCACCTCCTGCTCGTCGAGGAAGCTGTGGCTCAAGAGCGGGAAGTAGCGCGCCGCGGCCAGCAGCGTGTCCATGGACTGCATCGCGCCCTGACCCTTGTCCACCACGACTTCGCCCGAGGCCGTCAGGTGCTGCTGCCCCAGCCGCTGCACCGTCGCCTCGAAGTCCTCCATGTGCCGCTGGGCTTCCTCCAGCTTCTTGTAGAAGTTCCCGTAGGCCCCGAGCACCGGCAGACAGCCCACCGCGAGCAGCAGCGCGCAGCGGCTCAGGTGCTTGCCCCGGTAGCGCGCGCGCAGCTCGATGTTTCGCTTCTCCGGGGCGATGGCGAACACGCCCGTGGAGCGCGCCTCCGGCATGGGCGACGACAGGTACACCCGCGACAGCTCCGGGCGATACGACAGCGTGCCGCCTTCCCACAGCCCGGTGACGAAGCGCGAGAGCGCCGCGAAGGACTCGCCACCGCGCGCGTAGAACTCCTCCAGCCGGCTGAAGGCCTCCACCGACAGCGATACGAGCCCGAGCGCGAAGTACTGCTCCATCGGCTGGAGCCCCGCGGCCAGCTTCGCCTCCTCACCCGGCGGCGGCACGTCCCAGTGCAGGGGAATGCCATGGCTGCGCAAGAGCTGGGCGAAGTCCGGGAAGCCCACCATCGCATCCATGTGCGTCAGGCACAGCCGTGTCTCCACGGCGCCTTTGCACACCTCGGAGAGCAGGTTGATCTTCCCGCGCACCAACTGGATGACCCGGCGCACTTCATCCGGCGGAGTCTCCGCCAGCCAGCGTGCGTCCAGCGCGATGGCGACCCGGCCCTTCTGCCGTCGGAAGCTCGCCTCCCACAGGCGGCGCAGCGCGCGGCGCGCCTCCTGGGTGTCATCCTCCAGCAGGGACGCGGAGACCTCCTGCACGATTTTGTCGGGCCCGAGGAAGATCTGGAGCAGCGGGTCCGAGGTGAAGCTGGGCATGAACTGGCGCTCCTGCCGCCGCCAGTCCACCTCCAGGTCGATGAGCGTCGTCTTGCCGGCGCCCGCCGGGCCGAACACCACCACCGTGGGGAAGTCCATCACCGCCACGCGGTAGCGCCACGGCAGCGCGCTCAGGAACTGCTTGCGGATGCGCACCAGCGCGTTCGCGTCCAGCTTCCTGCGCGGCTCCACCTGCGGCGCGGCGCGGCGCCGCTTGCGCCACCACCACACCAGCCCCACGACGAGGGCCACGGCGAGCAGCACCGCCAGACCTATCAACACCCAGGTCAGATAGGGCTTCGCTGCTTCCACCGTCGCAGGACTCGCGTTCGCCGCAGCGCTCGCGGCCGCGGCGATAGGGGTCTTCTCGCCCGCCATGACTCAATCCCTCTTCCCGCCCGCTTTCGCGCGGGCCGCGAGCTGGAGTCCTTCAAGGACGTCCTCCAGTCGCTCCAATGTCGCCTCCAGTTGCACGCCCCATGCCTCCCGCTCCTTCGGGGAGAGCCGGGCGCCGCCAGGGCCGGGTTCCAGGGCACGGGCCCCCTCACGAAGCACGTCCAGCAGGGGGCGGGTGCCCTCCGCGAGGCTTCCCAGGGACGAAGTGACGACCTGCTCCAGCCGCTCCACCAGCTCGGCCATGGCCTTCCGGGACGCGCTCGCGTCCATTCGTGACGCGGGGGGCGGCGGATTCATGGGGTGGCTCTCAGTTGGACAGGTGCCAGAGCAGCACGGGGACCGCGACGATGATGGACATCGTCACGGCGTAGTAGCGCCAGGGGAAGTCGTAGAGGGTGGGCGGGGGGCCCATGTCCTCGGTGGTGACCTCCGGCGCGACGGCGTGCGGCTGGGGGATGCGGGCCACCAGCTGCTCGCGGTAGTCGCGAAGCCGGGCGGGGTGGCCCACGTGCCGGCCCACGAAGCCCGCGGTGAGGCAGAAGTGCAGCATCTCGAAGAGCAAGGGCGGCGTGTCCTGCTTGCGCAGGCCCGCGTCGGCCAGGTCGAAGAAGAGGTCGCCGCCGGAGTCCACGCCGAAGGCCTTGAGCTGTAAGAGCGGCCAGTGCTGCGCGTCGTCATTCGCCAGCCGGCCGAGCACCTTCTCGTCCACGAGGAACGCGAAGGGCTGGAGCACCTGCTCCACGTCGTCGGAGCGCAGCCCTTCGCCCAGGTGGATGCGCAACTGCTCCAGCTCGAAGACCAGGCCGCGCGACATGGCCTCCATGGCGCCCGGGGAGAGCCGCTCGCGCAGCTCGGAGTCCAGGCTCGGTGAGCCCAGCTCCCGCTCGAGCAGCTCTTCCACGCGTCGATAGGCCAGGAGGATGGCTTTCCAGTGAGACATCTTCATGTCAGGAGGCTCCCGGAAGGACGAGGGGACCCGCGCCGGCGATGGTCGCTCGCAGCTCCACCGTCGCTTCGTTGTTCCACACGTCCAGCAATTCCCGTACCCGCGTCAGGAAGCACACCACGAGGGGTTCGAAACCTTCCTCGAAGGGCTCCAGCACCACCTCGTACACGTGGCGCAGGCCCGAGCCGCGCCGGGCGCTGTCCGGCACGCGCTGCACGCTCAACTCCCGCAGGAGCGGAAGGACGCGGCGGAAGGGGCCCTCGCCGGGGGTGCCCAGGTGCTCCAGCACGGCGCGCAGCTCCTCCAGTCCCAGCGTGGGCTGTGCCTTCCAGGCCAGCAACTGGGTGAGGGCCGTCAGGTCATCGCGCAGGGGGCTCTCGCGGTCCGGCTGGAGCTGGCCCACCAGCCGCCAGTCCAGGCCCTCGATGTGGCGCCCCGGCACGCCCACGGTGAGCCGGCCCAGGGCCTCCGAGGCGAAGCGCGGCTGGTGCCACAGCGCCTCCACCAGCAGCTTCCGGGGCGCGGAGAAGGCCTCCGGCATGCGCAGCACCAGGTGGGGGGAAGGGCCGTGCTGGGTGGGGACCTCCTCCACCTCGTAGCCGGGGCCCTTGCCGGGCAGGTGGGCGGGCCGCAGCGGGGACAGGCCCGCCTTCGTCATCTCGTACACGCCCGTCACCGAGTGCAGCGCCAGCTCGCGCCCCGCGCTCATGTTGCGGATGGGGTGTTCGGAGCGCGTGCCGTCCGTGGTGATGACCTGGGCGGGCTCCGCGCGCAGGTTCTCCACCGGGACGGCGAAGGGGACCAGGAAGTCCGGCCGCAGGGAGCGGCCCACGGTCCACTCCTGCGCCAGGTCGAAGCAGAGGCTGAAGCGCCGCCACTCGCCGCGCGTGGGCGGCACCGCGACGTGGAGGAACAGCTCCGTCTCCGGGAAGAGGAAGAACGAACGCAGCCGCTGCAGGGGGTGCGCGAAGCTCGCCGAGTCATCCGGCGCGGGCGGCTCCCGGTCGAACGACACCTCGCACTTCGCGCCCGTGGAGTGCTCGTCCGCCAGCTCGCCGTACACCACGCTGACGTCGCGCAGGTGCTGGCGCAGCGAGTGGAACACGGCCAGCGACGGCAGGTACTCGTCCAGGTGGCGCACGTGCAGGCTCATCGTCTCCACCGCGTCCGCGCGCTCGTGGCGCGACTCGAAGTGGAGGATGAGCCGGTGGCCGCCGCGCACCAGGGGGCGCACCTGCGTGGACTCCAGGGTGACGGGCAGCACGCGCAAGTCGCGCTGGAGCCGGAAGATGCCGGGCTCGCCCTCCGTGGGCGTCAGCCGCAGCTCCGTGCCGCGCGGCAGCAGCACCGGCTCGCCCATCTTCCCCGCGGGCATCGCCTGGACGACGGCGCGCGTGGGCAGCGGCTCCAGCAGGAAGTCGAAGAAGCCCGCGAACAGGCGCCGCCAGGTGGAGCGCAGGTTGTGCAGCGTCGCCTGCCGAGTCTGCACGGAGAAGAACGCCATCGCCTCGATGAGGCGGCGCACGTCCGGGTCCTCGCGCTCCAGGGGGGCGGCGGGGTAGCGCTCGTGGAAGCGCTGACGGAAGCGCTCCAGCGAGGCCATCTCCTCGAGGAAGTCCTGGTGCAGCTTGTCCTTGGTGCCGCTCATCGGGTGTGCTCCCTCAACCCAGCTTCACCAGCGCGCCGGACACGCTGGTGACTCCGGAGGCCTTGAGGTTGGCCATGCCCTGCGCTTCCAGGTCAAGCGCGGCCTGGCCCGACACCTTGACGTTCAGCCCGCTCATGGAGGCCTCCGTCGTCCCCGACAGCTTCAGCGTGAGGCCGTCTACCTTGGCCTCGCCGCCGGTGGCCTGCATCGACGCCGTCATGCCCTTCATCGCCAGCGCCTGGGTGGCCTCCACGTTGATTTTCGCCGAGGAGGAGAGGCTGGCGTCCTGCATGGCGCTCTGCGTGAGCTTCGCCTGCGAGGTGAAGGTCATGTCCTTGGTGCTCTCCACCGTCAGCGTGTCCTGACTCTTCCAGTCGGACGTCTTGGAGGAGAGGAGGGTGATGGTCTCCGCGTCCACCTTGAAGTCCTTGACGGTGACGACGATGCTGTCCGCCTTCTGCACCACGGTGCTGGTGTCCGTCTGGCCCGCCACCTTGAGGGTGATGCTGGTGCCGTCCATCGTCACCGTCTGGAGAATCTGCCCGTCGGCGTTGTCCACCGTGACGGTGATGCCCTTCTGCTTGTCCAGCTCGATGGTGCAGACCAGCGTTCCCATGGTTCCTTCACGCCTCCAAAGCGCGCCTACGCGGGCTCTTCCTTCACCCGGATGGTCAGCGTCCCCTCCTTGATTTCGATGCGGGCCGTGTCCTTGGCGTTGGTCCTTTGCAAGAGGAAGACCGGCTTGCCCTCCGCATAGGAGTGCCGCATGGAGGTGCCGTTTTCGGGCGTCTTGCCCACCAGCAGATGGGTGCCCTGGCCGTCCGCGGGCATGCGCGCCGTGTCACGCCAGTCCAGGAAGCGCTTGAGCCAGGCCTTCTGGAAGTCCAGTCCCACCAGCACCCGCTCCCCCTTGTAGGCCGGGAAGTAGAAGTGCCCGGGCAGGAGGTTCGGGTTGAACGGGAGGGTGACAATCTGGTTCTGCCAGAGGGGAACCTTCACCTTGTAGCCGTCCTGCGACGTGGCCGAGTCGGTGTAGGCCTGCCACGTCTCGTGCGGCTGCTCGCCCATCTCGCTGACGATGAGTCCCTCCACGTAGCGGGGCCAGGTGGGCGGGGTGTAGGCGGGCAGCTCCACCCAGGTCTCCGCCTGGGGCTCCAGCACGGTGTGCATGGCGAAGTCGAAGCCGGTGCTCTTGGCCAGGTGGTCCGCGTCCGGTGAGGACGCGAGCGCGTCCCCCCGCAACGCGATGGAGCGCACCCGGAACGTCTGCCCGGCGCCCAGCCCCGCCGCGGCCCAGGCCTGCGTCGTGGGCAGCTTCACCAGCATGCCCGGCGTCAGCGCGGTGGCGGGGAAGCGCCTCCACGTCAGGTCGACCTCCATGCCGCGAAGCTTGAGCCGCCCGGTCTCCAGCGTCACCCGCGCGTCCACCTCCGTGGTGATGGGGGTGCGCACGAGCACGTCCTGGCGGATGCCGGTGACGGCGCGCGCTTGGGTGATGGGCCGGGTGGCGGGGCCCTCGGCCACCGCGTTGAGCACATTCACTTCGTGGCGCGCCACCTCGGGGAAGCGCAGCGCCACCTGGTCCATCTCCGGACCCACCAACTGCACGGGCGTGCCCGTCGCGGCCTTGGCCGTGGACAGCGCGTACTTGCCCGCCGCGTAGTCGTACGCCAGCACGCCGTTGCGCGTGTCCACGTACCAGAGGAGGAAGTCGTAGAAGCTGGCGCCTTCCTCCGGCGTGAGGCCCAGGAACAACTGCGGGCAGGTGCTGTCCAGGCCCGCGCTCCAGTCGTAGTTGAAGGCGATGTGCGAGCCCTTGTGGGCGTCCAGCACGTCCTTCATCGACTTCTGCGTGTAGAGGATGCAGGGGAAGTGCTGGCTCCACAGCAGCTGGGCCGCGTCCTGGAACGTCACCCCGTAGCGGCGGTGCAGCAGGGGCGCGCCAGGGGCGGTCGTCGCGGGCATCTCCACCAGGGTGCGCTCGGAGACCAGGCCCTTGATCTTGAGGGACGTGAGCGCCGGCTGCTTCGCGGTGTCGGTGAACGTGCTCTTGAGCTCGAGCTGGACCTCCATCAAGTCCTGCTGGAGGAAGGCGGCCTTGAGCGCGTCCGTCTCCATGCCTCCCGCGGAGGTGTTGTCCGCGAGGTCGAACTCCACGCGGCCCTCGAAGCCCCAGGGGCGCAGCTCCAGCGCGAAGGACTTCACGTCGCCCGCGGGGATGGCGTGCGCGGTGCCGCCCGCCGTCAGGGTGACGGACACCACCAACTTGTCGTCGAAGCCGCCGGTCGTCATGGCTCCTCCTCCACGCGCACGTGGGCACTGAGGGTGTCGAAGCGCAGGCGCAGCTTGTGGCGCTCGCCGCCCACGGTGCCCGTGAGGCCGAAGTGCAGCCACAGCCCCGCGTCGCGCCCGCGCAGCGTCAACTCCACGTCCGACAGGCGCGGCTCGTGGTGGGCAATCTCGTCGCGCAGCTCGCGGGTGAGCGTCTCCACCAGCTCGCGCGTGCCGTACTTCTCGGTGTACTCGCCCAGGCCGAAGTCGCGGCGGAAGAAGCCGTACCCCGCCTTGGTGTTCAGCACGGCCTCCAGGTTGCGCAGCACGTGCTCCAGCTCATTCGAGCCCTTGCGGCCGGTGCCCCGGCTGTCGCCACGGACCGCGAACTTGTCCAGGAAGGAAGCGCGGGCCATGTCAGGACCTGCGCCAGAAGAGGGACACCTGGGCGCCCTGGAGCGCCGGGGTGGCATAGAAGGCCAGGCCGTCCTCGCGCAGCGCGAACTGCCACTCCTCGCCCTGGGACAGCTTGTACCAATCAATCTCCGGGCCCAGCGCGTGCGGGAAGGACGGGTGCGGCACGTGTTCGAAGGCGATGCCCTTGAGGGCCATGCGGCGCACCGTGGCCAGGCGCGAGGGCCCCGCCAGCTTCACGCCGTCCACCGGCAGCGGCTCTCCGGCCAGCCGGCGTTGGACCAGGAGGTACAGCTCGCCGCTCTCCCGGACCTCGGGCGGCAGCGGGGAGAAGATGAACTGGCCGTCGCGCGCCGTGAAGGCCCGGTGCGTGGCGCGGGTGGCCTCCGGCTGGAGCGCGCGCGTGAGCAATTCCACCCAGCGGCTCAGCCCCTTGCCCGGGGCCTCGTGCTGGTAGGTGGGCAGCGACTTGTCGGGCATCAGCTCCAGGTAGCAGCACGCCTCGAAGTACAGGCGGCGCAGGGAATCGAAGAAGACATACGGGTGCGGGGAGACATGGCGGTGCATGTCCTCCAGCAGGGCTTGCAGCCGCTGCACCTCGCACAGCGCGCGGCGGGCATTGCTGAGCCGGTCCGTGCGCAGGTAGCTGTCGGAGAGCCGGGCGATGAGCTGCAGCCGCGACTGCTCCAGGAGCGCCTCCAGCCGCTCCAGCAGGGCCCCGAGGAACGGGTGGGGGCCCACGAGCAGCAGCGGAGGAACCAGGTCCTCCGCCAGCCGCCACACGCCCTCGGTATCCCTTCGGAAGACGGCCAGGGGGAGCGTGTCCTTCGCTCCGTCCAGGACCGGCTCCGCGGACAGGCGCAGCCGCCGCATCACCCGCTCGACCACTGGCGGGTCTTCGGCGTACAGCCGCACGCTCTGCGCGTTCGTCGTGTCCCCCATCACATGCAGGTAGATGGTGGCCTCCGCGCGGCCCGTGCCCTCCAACGAGAAGGGCGGCAGCACCGCGTTGCCGGGCACATCCACCACGAAGCCAGCCGGGGTGACCGCCGTCAACGTCGAGACGGACAGGCTTCCACCGGCCAGCAACGGCTCGCTCCAGGCCATCGCCGCCACGCCGTAACCCGGCGTGCCAGACAGCGAGGCGTGGAGGCGGACCTGTGCCTCCAGCGACTCTTCCTGGGCCTCGAAATGCTCCGGAAGCAGCGTCTGGCCGACGTGCCACCGGACCCGTGCGAGCTTGAAGGGGGGCATGTTGTTTTCGTGGCGGAGGGGCTTACGCCGTCTCCGTGACGCCCCACTTCTTGACGATGTTCTTCGAGGACGCCGCCGCGACGTTGATGGACTGCTCCAGCGTCTTGGGCTTCACGCCAATCTGGAACGTGAAGTTCTTGGGCGACTGCACCTCACGCGACTCGTTGTCCGCCACGTTGATGTTCAGCCGGTCGCCGTTCTTCTCCAGCAGGCCGTTGAGGTCCGCGTCCACGAAGTTGGACTTGAAGTACTTCTTCGCGAGCGGGTCGTACTCGTAGATGACGTACTTCATCACCACTTCGATGTTGGAGAACGTGCCCAGCAGCATCTCGGCGATCTTCTGCTTGTTCGCCGTGGAGATCTGCGCGGAGAGGTACAGCGCGTCGGTGACGCCCGTCTCCCACAGGTAGCTGTTGAGGACGCCGACACACTTGGTGGCCAGCGCCTTGTCCGGCTGCTCCGGGTCGGCGATCGTCTCCTGGTCCGCCACGAGGACGATGCCGCCCACGGTGATGGAGGTGATGAAGCCCACGGGGGTCTGCTTGTCCTTCTTGAAGTTGAAGCCCTGATAGACGTCCAAGTCACGTGCGAATTGAGGCATGACTCACTCCTGGATGGTTGGGGGTTGGGTGAAGAGAAGCGGGGCCTACCCGAGCCGGGACTCGAGCATCAGCTCCACGTTGAGGCCTTCGAACTGGATGTGCGGCAGGACGGCGACCTTGCAGTCGTACCAGCCGATTTCACCCGTGCGCTGCTCCACCACCACGCTGGTGGCCTTGAACGGGAAGCGGCGGACCGTGAGGTCATCGGGGCTTGCCACCGTCGTGACGTAGCCCGCCAGCCACGCGTCGAGCTGACGCTGGATATAGGGCGCATCGGCTGTGCTGCCGATGTTGTCGCGCATGATGCACTTCACGTAGTGCGCCAGGCGGGTGATGGAGAACGTGTACGCCAGGTTCGTGACGAGCTGCGAGTTCTCCGAGTCCTTCGGGTCCTTGAAGCGCTTGGCGACCTTGGCGGACTGGGTGCTGAAGAACGTCGCCTCGCTGGAGCCCTTCTTGTACACGAGCGGCATGAAGCCGCACCGCGCGAACTCGAACTCGCGGTAGTCCGGGATGGCGATCTCCACCGGGGCCTTGAGCTCCTCCTGGCCGCGCATGAAGAACGTGTCCACCGGAAGGCCGGTGAGCAGACCGCCGCCCTTGGGGCCGCGGATGGACTGGCACCAGCCGGAGTTCTCGAACGCCTTCACCATGTTGCGGGCGAAGAGGATCGACGAGTTGCCCCAGAGGTACTTGTTGGAGTCACCCTGCGAATCCTCCGTGAAGTGGAGGTCGTCGCACGGGTTCTTGTCCGGATGCCAGGGCAGGCGCAGCACGTAGCGGGGGAACGTCAGGCCCAGGTATGCGGCCTCCTCGCTGTTGCGCAGCTCGTTCCACTTGCCGTAGCGCGGGTGGGCGAGCGCGCCCTCCAGGTCCTTGATGGCCTCCATCTCCTCGACCTTGTCGCAGCCGAAGAACTTGGGGCTGACGGCGGCGATGAACGGGCAGTGCGCCGCGTTGGCCACCTTGCCCATCTGCGTCAGCCACTTGATGTCGCCCGGCGTGGAGGAGAACTCGTACAGGCCCACCAGGGCGCCGAAGGGCTGGCCGCCGTACTGGTCGTACTCCTGGATGTAGACCTTGTTGAACAACGAGCCGGCGAACACGTCCGCGGAGTTGTTCTCGAAGTCCTGACCCAGCTCGTCCTGCGCGGCGTCCAGCAGGTCGATGGCGATGTTCGCCTTGAAGTTGGTGTGGGAGACCAGGTCCTCCAGGCCCCGCCACGCCGACTCCATCTTCTGGAAGCGCTCGTGGTGGAGGATTTCGTTCATCTGGTCGTTGATCATCGCGTCGATGCGGTCGACGACGTCGAGCACCTGGCCCTTGTCGAAGCGCACCGCGTCGCCCGCATCCGTCGTCGCCGGCGACACGTTCTGGACGAGCGCGGCGAGCGAGGACATGAAGCGCGCCTCGATGGTGACTTCCTTCTCATCGAGGGCGGGGACGAACTTCTCGGAGATCATCGGCTTGGCGTCCACGGGACGCTCCAGCCGCACGCTCTTGAACAACCCAGGCAGATATGAGGTTTCAGCCATGACGGTTACCTTCGTGGAAATAGAGTGGACGTGAGCGGCGGCTTACGAGTTCACGGTGGCGGGGACGGTGGCCGGCGCGGTCGCGGGGGCCGTGGCGGCGGGCGTGGTGGCCCCAGCGCCGTTGGCGGCGGGCGTGGCGTTCGCGGGAATCGCCTTGGGCAGCTTCAGCGACTCGTAGTCCTTCAGCTCGGCGAGGACGGCCTTGAGCGCCTCCTTGTTGGAGAACAGCTCGTAGACCATGTTCCGCAGCGCCTTCTGGTTGTCGATGCTGGACTGCATCTCCAACAGCAGCTTCTTGAGCAGCCGCAGCGCCTTGAGCTTGGGGACGTGGTTGACGATTTCGTCCGGGTGGAAGGACTTCATCTTGGTGATGGGCAGCTCGACGTTCAGGTCGGCTTCCACGTCCGGGTTGATGCGGTTGGGCACCTGGAAGTTCACGGACATCTTCATGTCCGCCATCAGCTCGTTCAGGTTGCGTCCGTTGACCGAGCGCAGCTTGCGCGCATCGAGGTCCACCTTCCGGTCCTCGGAGGAGCCGAGCGAGAAGTCTCCCAGCATCAGCATGCGCAGCGGCAGGTCGACCGCCTCCTGCTCGCCATTGATGGTGGTCCGGTACGTGAGCGTGATGCGCGACTTGGGCAGTTGTTCCTGGATTGACATGGCTACGTTACTCCCCTCGGGTGGAAGGCCTTTCTGCGACCCGGCGGGACGCGCCGGGGTCCTGCGTCACTGCGGAGGCGGTGAGGTCGGCGTGGTGTCACCGGAGAACAGGACCACCTGCCGCGACTGCTCGGGTCCGCCGATGATGGGCTCGTAGCCCAGGTGACTGGAGTCCTCGACGCGGGCGTGTCCGTGCTGGTCCCTGATGACCAGCACCACGGTGAGGAACACCGGTGTGTCGATGAGGTGAGGCAACACGCGCGAGCGCAGCCGGCGTCGCGCTTCAATGGCCCATGCAGTGCCGGTGCCACAGAAGGCCTCGTTCATGTGCAGCCAGGCTTCGAGGCCACCGGTGGGCACGGTGGCGAAGCCGCCCATGGAGGTGCCGTCGCCCAGCGCCGCGCCGCCCAGTTGGATGCCGCGCGTGTCGATGCGCTGGCGGCGGGTGGCGCGCCGCACGCGGACCTCCGCCTCCGGGTACGCGTGGGAGAACAGCCAGTGCAGCGTGGAGGGACAGGCGGGGCGCAAGAGGCGCAGGCGGTGCGCGGCGGAGCCCTCCCAGCCCGGCAAGAGCGAGCCGTCGCGCTCCGGGAAGAGGCCGGCGAAGCGCGCGCGCAGGAGCAGGTGGTCGAAGTAGCCCAGGAAGCTCTCCATCGCGTCGTGCTGCAGCGACTCCATCGCCTTGAGGAAGAAGGAGGGCAGGGGCGACTGGACGCTGAGCAGTCCCAGGTTGACGGTGATGATGGCGCGGCGCGGGTTGCGCGCGAACTCGATGGAGTGGACGAGCTGGGGGGCGTGCACGGTGCCCCGGTGGCTGCGCAGCTCCAGGTCATCCGGGCCGTAGCCCTCCTTGAAGAGCAGCTCCACCAGCGCGGGGATGTCGAACTCGTGGGCGCGCTCGATGATGCGCGCTTCGATGGAGGGCTCCCCGGCGGCCGGGGTGGAGGAGGTGGGCGTGGCGTCGAGCATGGCGTCAGTCCTCCTCTCTGGAGGTCAGCGAGGGCTGGGCGAGGAAGGCTTCCAGGTCCACCCGGTAGAGCTGCTCCAGCGCGCGCATGGGCAGCGAGTCGGCCTCTTGCAGGAATGGCTCCAGGTCGCGCGCGTGGCCGCTCAGGCCGGAGTAGAAGCGGGTGAAGAGCGAGGGCAGGTACACGCGCGGGTCGAACCGCTCCACGGTGGCCAGCACGTCCGCGGCAATCACGCCCGCCTTCGTCATCTCTCCGCGATCGACCAGCGTGTTGAACGCGTCCAGCTTGCGAAGCAGCAGCGCGAGCGGCGCGGAGATGGGCACGCCACCCACGGTGGGCGCGGCTGGCTCGGCGCGGGGCGCGGGCGCGGACTTCTCCGGGGGCGCGTTGTCGCGGGAGGGCGCGGTCTCCGGGAGCTGTCTCTTATACCCCGTCC